>CANDJN010000006.1 GCA_947385085.1 uncultured Erysipelotrichaceae bacterium
CTAAATCAGGAGCACTGTTTTTGATCTTCACATCCAATGAAGTGCTGCTGGAAGCGTTACTGCTATTTAAGCCATCAATTTCAAAGTTTTGATACGAGTTATCTCCATTTGATTCCACTGTATACGTTAATGGCATAACCCCTTGCGGATTCACTGTGATTTTACCTACTGTTTGTCCTGCATTCACATTTTTACTAAACTCATAATCACCTAATGTCGCACCGCTTTGTGGTTGTTGGGTATACGTTAATTTATGAGGTTCTACAATTTCCAACTCTTTAAAATTCGTTAATGCAGAGCAGTCTGCCGGTGCCATATCATTTTCATTATAGCTTTCATTTACCAATGCGACCTTATATTTTCCTACATCCAACCCGGTCAAATCCAAAGCATATTGATCACTTCCGACCGCAGTGGCGACCGGTATATAATAGGCAAGTTCGTTATTCTTGAAGAACAGTGCTGATACGGTATTCACATCTCCGCCATTTGAACCAGCCTGTGCATTCGCATCCAAGTAGACCATAGAGTTTTTCACAATTTCAGTAATAACACTATTATTTGAATGCTTAATATCATTGAATGTAATCGCATGATTACCTGTATTATCCAATAAACGTAGTTTTAATTTATCATAATTACTTGTCGCAGTATAAATATTTGTATAACTTCCCAATGTAGGACTGGAATTTTTCACTTTACTAAAGCTGCTGCCCGACCCCATGCCGGTCGCAAAGACGACATCAGTCATATCCAATTCGGCGCTCAAACGTAATGCTCGCACTATATTACAAGATGATGTGGAACACGGTGATGTACCCGTTGTGCCATCAGTATCAAAAAAATCCACATTTATACTACTAGATAAATTTCCAATCGCAAAAACGTCGAAATATCTTTCTGAAAAAACTAAATCTTTTTCCCCTAGATTGTACCCGCCCGACACACCGGTTATCGAACCAGTACCAGAGATACCCATTAAAGTATACTGATCTCCTAGAAAGAAACTCTTTGGATTAAGCAACGCATAATGTAGCCCTTCTTCATATAACACACCCACAGCGGCATTGAGCGCTCTTACATTATATAATTTTTGTAAATAATCAAGATTTCTGCTTAACAGTATTCTTTGCGTTTTATTTGATATTGTGGCATTCACAGAGCTTAACTCAGATGCCAAGTTGGATGTAGGTTCTGTAGTTAACAAATACTGCACTATCCGGTAAGGGGTGCTATTACCACTAGCAAAAACCACTATAAGTGAGGGAAAAGCAGAGAACTCAGTTGGCCGTGAATACGCTTCATTTCCCATCGCAAACCAACCTGTCACATTGGGCACACTGGTATCCAATGAATAAACGCCGCCGTTGACTTGCGGCTGATAAGTATTGTATGTTTCATTTACCAACAGGATAAAAGACATCGGGTCACCAGATGCTGTGTTTGTCCCGACATAAACCTTATCGCCCTTATTCATCGTACCATTGGTACCATTAGGATAAGTTCCTTTTTCACCGAGTTTTATTGTGGCGGTGGCTGGTACTTGATAGGTCGTTCCGGCCGCACTCATTTTTTCATTGTAATACGCATATCCAACAGAACATACTCCTATCAATGCCATGAATGAAATGAATAATTTTCTCCACATAACCATGCATCCTTTCCCTACACAAACTGCCATACTTCTTGATTCCCGCCTGCTATAACCCCACCTGTTTTATCACTAGACACGCCGCGATAAAATAACGTGCGCTAAATTTTAAAAAAATATGAAAAAAATCATTTCACGAAGTGATAATAGGTATCTAACCAGTCATCTTCCTTTAACAATTCATAATAAGCTCCTTGCTTTTCTTCTAACAAATTGACATAGGGAGTTAATTCCTGTAATTGTGAAGAATCCATCTCTTCTAATTCATCTTTACAATGTGCCTTTTTTCTTAATATAAAATAGGCATCCTTTTCTGTGATCTCTGCCGTTTCTTCAACCTGAATGTCATTTTGTTTGGTAGTGTTATCAAGAATCTGTGATACGACATTTACTCCACCGCCTGCCAGTATGATACATCCGGCAAGCTTAGCTGCTGTTACGCCTTTGGTAGAGAACCTTGATGACTTGGGCGCTTCTTTACGAAATTGCAAAAATAATACAAGTCCAACCGGGAACACATGATATGGCACACGCTCGTTGGTTTGTCTTTCGTAATGATGAATCTGTTCTCTTAATAATTGCTTACCCGTGCGTAAGCGGCTTTTCACCGTACCCTCGGGTATACTTAAAATTGTCGCAATTTCACTCATTTTCGCACCGTCGTAATATTTTAAAACTAATGGTTCTCGATAAATATAAGGAATATTTGCCAATAATCGCAGCACAATTTCTTCATCGCTTTTCTGCCGCATTTGTTCTACCGGAATATAATCCATGCGTTCTTCTACAATATTCAAACCGGCTAAGGTTCCTTCATCCATGATCACATCGCGATTCTTTCTGAATAAATTCTTACAGCGATTAATGAGAATCTGTTTCATCCAGACAATGGCAACACTGGGATTCTTTAGTGATCCAATATTCTTTTGAATACTAATAAAGGTTTCCTGTACCACATCCTGCGCATCTGCTTCATTATTTGTCAGCTTCAAAGCCATGTAGAAAAAAGCATTATGAAATTCTTGATACAATGTATTAAATGCCGCTTCATTTCCTGCTTGAATTTCGCGGATTAATTGGGGCACATCATTTCGTTTCATTCTTTTATCTCCTTGCTTTTTAAATAAATTATTACATAAATTGTTAGTATAATCAATGAATAAGAGAATAATATATTTATTTTACAATTTATGTAATTGCTGAAACTTCCCCTATAATAGACACAGCAGCCGGATTTTTCGTGCGCTGTTTTAAAAAAAATATGCAAAATTTTGCATAAATATTTTTTTGATATCAAACTAATTGATAACCGTGTTTATGATGTACTGTGATAAAAATCTTCCTATAACAAGTCTACCGTTTTATCTCAAAACATGCTATACTAAACATCGAAAACACAGGAAGATCTACAGTAATATCAAGATAAAGGATGAAATCAACTACTTCTTTCATTCATTAAGCACAAGCTTTTTTGGCAATGAAATACGAATTGTAAAATATATTAATTGATTCGTTTTAATGAAAGAACATGGAATTATTATACCAATGATTTCATTGATAGCTTGATTACAATAGAAAGGATTGGGTTATGAACATGGAACAAAATTGGATTGTTTCAGCTAATTTTTATCATATTTATCCGCTTGGCTTCTGTGGTGCGCCTCGCTTTGCCTATGAGGAACCCACCCCCAAGTCGCGAATACTAAAAATCATTGACTGGATTGATCACTTAAAACAAATGCATATCAATGCGGTTTATTTGGGGCCTGTATTTGCATCCTATGAGCATGGCTATGATACGAGTGATTATCGTCTAATTGATCGTCGCCTCGGCACCAATGAAGATTTCAAAAAAGTATGTGATGCGCTTCATGCAGCACAGATTAAAATCGTTCTGGACGGGGTATTCAATCATGTTGGACGTGAATTCTGGGCATTCTTGGATGTTTTACAGCATAAGGAAGCCTCCGCTTATCGCGATTGGTTCCATGGAATGAATTTTCATCAGTCCTCACCCTATGGTGATCCCTTTACCTATGAAGCATGGGAAGGCCATTACAATTTGGTAAAACTGAACCTGCGCAATGAGGATGTCGTCAACTATTTATTGGACAGTGTCGGAATGTGGATGGAACAATTTCATATTGATGGTTTGCGCTTGGATGCGGCTGATTGTATTGATAAGCAATTCTTTCGCCGTTTAAAGGAGTATACAAAGCAGCGTGATCCGAATTTCTGGTTAATGGGGGAAATTATTCACGGTGATTATTCCTTGTGGGCTAATAAGGAATTGCTCGATTCCGTTACCAATTATGAATGCTACAAAGGACTTTATTCCGCCCATAATACCAAGAATTATTTTGAAATTGCGTATTCACTGAATCGCCAATACGGCAACGGCGGTATTTATAAAGATTTATTGCTGTATAACTTTGTGGATAATCATGATGTCAATCGTCTGGCTTCTGTGTTAAGCAAACAAGAAGATTTATATAACGTCTATACGATGCTGTATACGATGCCCGGCATTCCTTCTATTTATTACGGCAGCGAATATGGCATTAAAGCGGTAAAGCACGATGGCAGCGATGCGGATATCCGTCCTTGCTTAAACTTATCGGATTTTGCGGAAGATGATCCGCTGTACCGGCATATTTGTAAGCTGGGGGCTTTGCGCAGTGAACATGAGGCTTTGCGATACGGCAGCTATGAACAAGTATGCGTCCGCAATGAGCAGCTGATCTATTGTCGCCGCTATGATGAAGAAACGATTTATGTGGCTTTCAACCTTACCGATGAGGAAGTGAACATGACCATTGATGCACTTTCGCAAGGAAAAGATCTGATCACAGATCAAATTTATAGCGGCAATAAAGGCTTAGCAATTACTATCGCGCCCCATGGCGCTGTGATCATCAGCGATAAAATAGATACAGAATTACTGAATCAAACAGAGCCGCAAGAACAAAAAGAAACAAAAGTCACAGCGGATCCTATGAAAACGCATACGCAAGCTGAACTGGCACTGCCGAAAATCGGTCGCTATCGGCATTTCAAGGGAAATGAATATGCCTTGTTATACATTGCCAAGCACAGTGAAACACTGGAGGATATGGCGGTATATCGTCAATTATACGGAGATGGCAGTGTTTGGGTTCGTCCTTGTGGCATGTTCACAGAAACTGTAACGGTTGATGGTGAAGAAGTTCCTCGTTTCCGCTACATCGGAAAATAACATATACAAAAAGCATGGAGAATACGAATCATTCGTTTCCTTCATGCTTTTTTATCCTCGCGTCAACCGTTTTTCATCTTCCTTGGTGACATTCGGTTTTTCTACCGGTACATCCAAATAAACCATTAATTCCTCTACTAATTTGTACACCGTAGTACCCGGTTCATATTCAGAAGGCTTATTCACACCCTCTTTAAAATTTGCCATTCTGCACTTTGCATTCCTTATCGCATAATCTACACCATTAGTAGTATTTACCAAATCGAAAATATTTCCATCATTCTTTTTATATGTACCATTGCCTAATCCGTACTAGTGAAATATTTCCGTTAGCTTTTCATTCCAACTATCTCTGTGAAGTGCTGAATCACTATAATAAAAATGTAAATATAACCAATATTCAAATGATTGATTACTCCAAGCAATTTTATAGCCTTGATTCATCCCATCTTTTATCGCTTGATCAAAATCTTCAAAGTCATCCTTATCAAACACCACCCATATATTTTGATACAATATCCTTGCCTCTTTCACAATTCGCTCTGTGATCTCAATCAGCTTTCTGGTACCGGCTCCTTCCTCGCAAATATCAATCACAGGTACCTCGACAATATCAATTTTACCACCGATTTTTTCTTGAATAAGCTTTTGTATCGCTTTGGAAACAAACGCTCTGTCCTTTTTCCCTCTGTCACGGTTAAAATCTTTTCATTTGACTGCGTTGTATTAAATAGGTATAATATAGACAGAATAATGCTATCAACAAAGTGAGGTGTATATGATGAATATTCGTCCATCTGCATCAATTAGACAAAACTACAATGAAATTGCGGAATTGTGCAGAAAAACAGAAGAACCGATTTTCCTTACTAAGAATGGTGAAGGCGATTTAGTGGTTATGGATATAGAAACATTTAATCGCAGAGAAAAAATGTTAAAATTACGAGAAGAACTTCTGGCAGTTGAAGAAGATAGAATGGCAGGGAGAACCGGCTGTTCTCTTGATGAATTAGACAACTATCTTAATGATATGATTGCAGAGGGCTAAAAATGGATGGTAATCAAAAGTACAAAGTAATCGTATCCGGCAAGGCTATGCAAATGCTGGGAACACATATACGATTTTTGGCACAAGTAAATAAAGAAGCGACAAAAAAGAAAAAAGAAGAACTTATGACAGCAATGCGTTCTTTAGAGCAAATGCCACAACGTTTTCCGTTTTTTGAAGAAATGTATATACCACCTAATAAATATCATAAAATGTTTGTGAAAAAATGGTATCTTATTCTTTATCAAATAAAAGATGATACGGTATATATTGATTACATCTTGGATTGTCGTAAAGACTATAGTTGGTTGATCAGGTGATAAAATTGAGAGGATTCGTAAAGATCATCCTCTTTTTTTTTCCCTTAAAAGTGTTAAAAAGCCTTTAAAACAAGACTGAAAACAGCAAAACAATGATTGTGAGTCAGCAAATATTTTACTGTTTAGAAACAATCAGAAAAACTGCCGAACGGAAACTTTTTATATTGGTCTATCTGTACTCTTGATTTTTTTATTGGCCATTATTATAATATACTTGTATAACTCCCGTATATTTAAGTAAGTATAACATTGTAATATTTAGGATTTTATAAAACATGGAGGTTCTTATATGGCTATTGTAAGCGATGATCAGGTCATTAAGGTATTACGACAATACAATCCGTGGTGGCGTAATCCGTCGGCAATTAAGGAGGAAAGCAAGCCACAAAAGCGGCTTGCTTATTATGAAGCACTCAGAATAATAAAGCATAATACACTTCGTCGTTTTGCAGTATTATCTGGAGCAAGGCGTGTTGGCAAGACTACGATTATGTACCAGATGATAGACAATCTTATTTCTGAGGGCGTAAACCCGAAAAATATTCTGTATGTGTCTTTTGACAATCCGATAGTAAAGCTCGTTAATGTGGAAACGGTGCTATCCATTTACGAGTCCCTTTATCCTGTCGAGGGATTAAAGTATATCTTCCTTGATGAGATACAATATACAGAGCACTGGGAATTGTGGATAAAAGTCATTTATGATAGCAGGAAGGATATTCGTTTGACTGCGACTGGCTCGGCAAGTCCGATATTGGAAAAAGGAACAACGGACAGTGGCACGGGCAGGTGGAGTGTCTTGAAAATACCGACAATGTCATTCTATGAGTATTGCTGCCTGCTTCAGCTTGAAGAACCGATTTTGCCGGATAGCTTAAGGCTTACCAATCTTGCAAAAATGGATCGTGCAAGGCTAGGTGACTTAATGGACAGATTTGCTTCGCTTAAGGGGCATTTCAATCGCTATCTCATGATTGGCGGTTTTCCGGAGCTTGTATTATCTGATGACGATATTTATGCTCAAAGAATGTTGCGTGAAGATGTGGTTGATAAGGTAATCAAGCGAGATGTGCTTACCCTGTTCAATATCCGAAGTCCGTTTTTAATGGAAAAGCTGTTCTTATATCTTTGTATGAACTCTACGGAGATTTTCAGCGTAAGCACAGCGGCAAAGGAATTGGAAAATACCTCAGTCAGCACCATTGTTAGCTATATAGAAGCTCTTGAAATGTCAAACCTTATCTACCTAGCAAAGCCGCTAGATGTGGGAAGCAAGGGAGCGTTAAAAGGAAAACCAAAAATTTTTATTGCTGATGCAGCCATTCGCAATGCCGTCTTGATGATAGATGATGTGTTGTCCGATGAAAAGGAACTCGGAGCAATGGTGGAAACCACAGTATATAAGCATATCATGTCTTTCTATCAAGGTAGTACGGCACAGCTTGGCTATTTCAGAAAGGCAAAGGACAATCAAAAAGAGGTTGATGTGGTAGTGGAACTGCCCCGTGAGAAAATTCTCTGTGAGGTCAAATACCGTAATAATTCCCATATTCCTGCCACTGATGCTATTGTTGAACTCTGTAAGGACGAAAAATCAAGGGTTACAAATGCTTTCCTTGTAACAAAGCAGTTAGACGATTTTGGCATTGCAAGGCACGAAACAGCTGTTCCGATTATGCGAATACCTGCCATAGCATTTCTATATCTTTTAGGCAAGGCTGAAGCAGATGGACAAAACGGAAAAATGTGACATTAAAACCAATTCAGCACAACGTTCATTTTTTTACAAAGTGGGCGTTTTTTCTATCTCAAAATTGGCAGATAAGTGCCACAACAAAGCTCTGCCACCTTCAGGATCTGATTGATAATTGTAATCAGCTTATATATGATTATCCATACAGAATTCATACATATGTTCATTAATATAATCAAACGCATCTAAAATTTAGCTACATAAATCAGCTTATATATTATCTTTTGATATCGCGATCATCCGTTATACTTGCCGGCTTTTTCCTGCCGGGTATACTTTGAACACATATCCTTTTGCTATTTTATTTTTCCTCTGTTCCACTTCATTTAATGTACTTCCATTTCTTTCATCTCCGCTAGCAGTTAATCAACTGATGTATCCGATCTGCGATTATCGGCATCCGCTCCTTTAAGAACTGCGGATGTTCATTAAGCCAGCGTCGATTCAAGGGTGAGGGATGCGGTAATACATAAGCCTGCTTATCACACAGTGTCTGATCATGAAAGATCAAATTATCTAGTGAGCACTCTTTCCCAAATAGAAAACGTGCGGCATAGCTTCCGATTATGATATAAAGCTGAGGCTCAATGATCTTCAGTTCACGCTGTAAAAATTGCTTTGCACACTCAAGTATCGGCGCTTTGTCGCCCTGTGACTGCCGTCCGGGATAACAATGACCTACAGATGTCATATAAAAATGATCAGGACGATAAAAATCAGCTTCCGCAATTCCATACCATTCCCGCAATGTCTTTCCACTCTGATCGTTAAACGGCAGACCGCTTTCATGAACTCTACGACTAGGCGCTTGTGAAATTTGCATTACTGCCGGTGTTTGATTGCCAAAGAATATCGGACGGGGTTCATAATCAAACTGAATCTGGCATCGGCGACACGATGTAATGTCTGCCTTTAGCTGTTCATATGGACTCATTTACTTTCCTTTATGGAATTGATCTTTTCATAGAGATCAATCCATTCCTTGCTTAAAATATGAAATGTCTCAGCGCTCATTAGCTGATCCTCGGCATGAGCCAATAATAATGTCACATTGGTAAGGACACCCTCGGCTTCCCGTTGCAATAGTTCAGCGTGTACCTTCTGACCCTTGCGATATGCTTCATCACCCAAGTGAATGCGTTGATACGCTTTCTCTATATCGTCAGCCTTTGCACATCGAATCGCTTCAATATAGTAGGAACGCGCTGTGCCTACCATAGAGATAATTTGCATCGCTGCCATTTCTAGTGATTTCATCTTCTGACTTGTCCCATCGCCATTTTCAATACGCGGCTGCCGTTAAGGTTTCCATAGGATTCCAAGTCAATGGGAAGCACCGGTTTACCCTGAGCCATTTGTGATATTTCATCCTGTAAATAGCGTACCTGCGGACTTAATAATATAACATCCGCCTGTGATATATGGTCTGCCGCCAAATTGGCTTGTACTGCCCATATTTTAGCATTGATATGCTTAGCCGCAGCTGCCTGCTGCATTCTCTTCATCAGCATACATGTCGACATTCCCGCCGAACAAATCAATAAGATATTCAAAGTGATCCCTCCGGTTTCCTTTCCTTTGTTTACTATTATATACCAGTGATCAAGTAAAGTATATCACCCATAATAAATATTTTTATAAATTTTAAAGAAATAAATATGACTTATATGACAACTTCATCCGCATTGATAAATAAGCTATAATAAGATAAAACAAGGAGGACTATATGGAGAAAAGAGCTTACGTTTGTCCCAAATGCGGGAATACGAGATATGAATCGGATCAATTTCAAGCAACCGGTGGAAACTTTGCCAAAATATTTGACGTCCAGAATAAGAAATTTGTGACGATCACATGTACGCATTGTGGATACACAGAATTATATAAGCGAGAAACCGAAGCCGGTTGGAATATCCTTGATTTCTTCACCAATTAATTTATCAAAAAAATCTGTGACAATGGGCCAAGCAGGCAGCGGAAAGTCACAGTTTTTTTATGCTATAATGCAGATTACAATAACAATAAACAAATATGTACAGAATAGAATCTTTGTGATTCTTTGGTTTTCATGAATAAAGCATCACAATTCTCTCTATAAAAAAGATACCGTTTTTCCGGTATCTCTTTCTACTATTCATAATTCACAATTTCCATAATATTAGGATAATACGTATAGCGATCATCTACATATTGCATAGAGCTATACGCAATCGCTTTGGCTTTATTCAAATCAATTTCCCGATATGCGGAAGCATAGCGGAAGTAAATATAATCCTTGATTTGATTGTCGCGCAAAATATAGCCGTACATTTCATCACCATGCATATAATCACCATGCTTGATATACAAATCAGCGACATCCATCTGTACTCGCTGCTGCTGCGCCTCAAACACATCACTGTACTGTGACAAAATCGCATATGCAAAATCCTCATAGAATTTTACATCATTGTATTGCCATGACGGTAATAATTCATAAGCAAACTGGAAGAAGTGATCAAAGAATGCAGAGGCATCCTGATCAATCATTGAGCTGACTTCCTGTGCAGAGGTAATATTCTTGCGCTGTCCCAGCATCAACAGCTTTTCTGCCGTTTGGAACGTCTCTAAGTAAGCTGCCGCATTCTTCTCTGCATCATCATCCATCTGATAGGATACGGATTGTTTCATCGCCTTTTTAATCGCTTTAAAATCCGCTGCCTTCATATCCATCGTATCTGCAATCTTATTCAACGTCACTGCCACCAGATCCTGATCATAGCCATCCTTGGTGAAATCATATTTTTTAGCTGTAATATCATTGCCTTCAATAATATTCTTTGCCAGCTTTTTCATATCGGCCTCATCCAACAGTAAGCGGTAATAATCCTCATATTGATATTGCACATTCATATTCTGCATAAAGCGAATACATTCTTCAACCGATAAGGATTCATAATAGGCCATCTTTTCTTTCTGTGCTTTAGAAACAGCTGCTTTTTCTGTTTTGGTTTTGGTAGGCTTGCTTGCCTTGGCTGTCTTTTTACTTTCTACTTTCGCTACGGCTGCTTTTTTTGATGTCGTTACTGCTTTGCTTGATGCTGCTTTGGTTTCCTTTACCGCAGTCTTCTTTGCCGTTTTTTTCGCAGTCTTCTTACTTTCGCTTGTCTTTACGGTTGTTTCCGGTGCGGCAATTGATTTCTCTGCATTATCCTTCACTGCTTTTTCTTTCACTGCTTTTTCTTTCGCTGCTTTTTTTACTGTTGTCTTAGGGGTAACAGTTTTTTTGTTTTCCTTTGCCGGCTCCTGTTTTACCTCCGCCGCTTTAGTCGCCGTAGCTTTTTTCGCTTTTGCCGAAGCCGTCGCTTTACTCTCTACAGCGGTATCCGCAGCGGCGGTTTTGGAATTAGAAGTAGTTTTTGTTTTGGTTGTCTTAGTTTCTTTCTTGCTCATACATAGACTCCTTTCCCATTATATATATACGATAGTCATTATCTTTCTATCAGAAATGACTTAGAGATCGTTCACGATGCTATGAACATAGTCATTATACCATATTTTACCGGGAATAGGAAATCAGTAAGCCTGTAAATCGTAGTTCTTACGCTATTTTTATCATTCATCATGTAAAGCGGGAAATTTTCTGTTACAATAAGGATAAGGAGGATGAATGGATGAATTACCCTTATTATAAATGCGAATTGCATCTTCATCTGGATGGATCATTGAGTGCGAAAGATGGCTGGGAATTGGCAACGACTTATCATATTGATACCGGCTTTCCCGATTATGAAACCTTTGCGGCGCATACTCATGTGAATGAAAAATGCCGCGATCTGTATCAATATTTAAAATGTTTTGATATACCGCTGCGAATTCTTCAATACAAAGAAACATTAGAGGAATGTGCATATCGCTTAGGGTGTCGTTTGGCAGCGGAACATGTTATTTATGCGGAAGTGCGTTTCGCTCCGCAACAGCACACCAAACAGGGCATGCATCAAGAAGAAGTGGTGAGATCCGTACTATGTGGCTTGCGTCATGCCATGCAGGAAAATCCAATCGTCTTACAAGGCTTGTTATGTATGATGATTTTAGGAGAAGATACGCAGGAAGCCAATTGCGAAACGCTGCGGCTAGCCAAGCAATATCTCAATAAGGGAATCGGTGGAATTGATCTTGCCGGTGCTGAAGGCATTCGTCCCATGGAAGAGTTTAAAGATTTATTTACGGAAGCAAAGCGGCAAGGAATTCCTTTCAGCATTCATGCGGGAGAAAATGGATATCCCAAGCATGTTCAAACGGCAATAGAATGGGGAGCTCAGCGAATCGGACATGGTATTCATGCGATAGCCGATGAAAAGCTGATTCACCAGCTCATTGAAAAACAGATTCCTTTAGAGGTTTGTTATACAAGTAACTTACAATGCCATGTATTTCCTGATGAAACAATCCATCCGATTCGCAAGCTATGGGATCAAGGTGTACTCGTTACCATCAGCACCGATAATCGCAGCATCTCCAACACATCATTAGATCTGGAATATGAACGGCTCGCAAAGGATTTCTCGTTTCACATTGACGAATTACGCCGCAGTAATGAAATCGCCCTGCGCCATGCTTTTCTCGATTCCAAAGCCAAAGCCGCTTTAATGCAAAAACTGAATCAAGCAATTCAATCCATATAAAAACGGTATGAAAAGTGATATTGTGAGTTTACATTATCTTCCATACCGTATTTTTTTATGCGCTGGCTTTTACCATGAATTCACATACCTTACGGGAGAATTCCATCGGATCATCAATCGGGAAACCTTCGATTAACAATGCCTGTTGTAAAAGTAATTCTGCGTAATCCTTCACATCATCCGGATTTTTTTCATACACCTTTTGTAATGCCTTGAAAATATCATGGGACGGATTAATTTCCAGAATTCGCGGTGCCTTCATTCCGTAAGGATTGCCTTCCGGCATTGCGGACAATACCTTTTCCATTTCAAAGGATAAGCCTTCCTCGGTAGAAAGACATACCGGATCATCCATCAAACGCGCGGAAATCTTCACTTCCTTGACTTGATCGCCCAATGCTTCCTTCAAAGCTTCCAGCAGTTCCTTGTTTGCCTCGGTTTTTTCAGCCAATTCCTGCTTTTCCTCATCACTGGCTAAATCCAAATCACCTTGTGAAATATTTTTAAATTTCTTCTCCTTGTATGTTCCCAGTGTCTGCATCACAAACTCATCGACATTATCAACAAGATATAAAATCTCATAGCCTTTTTCTTTTACGAGAGCACACTGCGGCAGCTTATCGATCTTATCAATACTGTCGCCGGACATAAAGTAAATGGAATCGCTTCCTTCTTCCATGCGGTTTACATATTCATCCAATGTCACCAGTTTCTGTTCCCTGGAGGAATAGAACATTAACAGATCCATCAGTTTATCTTTATCCATGCCATAGTTGTTATACACACCGAATTTAATTTGTAGGCCAAATTGATTCCAGAACTTTTCATATTCCTCACGATCATTTTTTAACATCAGCACCAGCTCGCTCTTAATCTTCTTTTCAATACGAGATGCGATGACTTTCAACTGGCGATCATGCTGAAGCATTTCTCGAGAAATATTTAAGCTTAAATCCTGAGAATCCACCAGTCCTTTCACAAAGCGGAAATATTCCGGGATGAGTTCCTCTGCCTTATCCATGATAAACACACCACGACTATACAACTGTAAACCGCGCTCATAATCTTGAGAATAGTAATTATACGGCGCTTTGCTGGGAATAAACAACAGCGCATCAAAGGATACCGTGCCCTCTACACTCGTATGAATGACCTTTTGCGGTGCCTGGTAGTCATCAAATTTATCCTTGTAGAATTCATCATACTCTTCTTTGGTAATATCTTTTTTCGGACGCTTCCACAGCGGAACCATGGAATTCATCGTTTTTATTTCCTTGACAGTTTCATATTGCGGCTGTGCATCCTGACTTTCTTCGCCTTCGCTTTCCGTTTCGATTTTTCGCTGTTCTTCCACTTCCATGCGAATCGGATAGCGAATATAATCGGAATATTTCTTGATCAGTCCTTCAATTTCATATTGACTTAAAAACTGATCATATTCTTCTTCATCACTGTTTTCCTTTAAATATAGCACAATTTCCGTACCGTGCTGATCCTTGTCGGTTTCATCAATCGTATAACCATCACTCGCATTGGAGCTCCAACGATATGCAGCTGTTTCACCATATTTTTTACTGGTTACCTCTACTCGATTGGCTACCATAAACGCAGAATAGAAACCAACGCCAAACTGACCGATGATATCGACGTCGTCTTCACTCTTTCCTTCCTCCTGCGCCAGTTTTTCCTTAAAGGCAAGCGAACCGCTCTTGGCAATCGTACCGAGATTTTCTTCCATCTCATCTTTATTCATACCAATTCCATTATCGCGAATGGTAATGGAGCGATTGTCTTTGTCTAATTCCACTTCAATGACCAAATCATCCTTGTTGACATCCTGTAAATTCTCACTCAGCGCACGATAGTATAATTTATCAATCGCATCACTGGCATTGGAAATCAATTCTCGCAAAAAGATTTCCTTATGCGTATAAATAGAATGAATCATCAAATCCAAAAGACGTTTGGACTCTGCTTTAAATTGCTTTTTTCTGCTCATATCCATACCTCCGTTAGCACTCTTTTGTTAAGTCTGCTAATAGTATAAAACAAAATGTTAGCACCGTCAAGCTCTGAGTGCTAATTTTTCATATTCTTATGCATACTTTACCCAATAGATACGTTTTTATGATAAATTCGGGACATGAAAGCGATAATGATATACAATAAAATTCTAGTGAAAAAATGAGTATCAACGCAAAATTGATACTCATTTTTTTACTATGTCAGCGGTACTGAAAACTGGAAACAGGAATATTCACAACCGCCTTCATCTTAACAGCCTACTAATTATTATTTTTTAATCGCTGCCACAAATCGCTCTGTGATCTGTTTTGGACGCGTAATAGCACCGCCGACTACAGCACAATGCACTCCCAAATCCAAGGCATCACGCAAATCTTCCGGCGTATTGATTTTACCTTCTGCGATCAAAGGTACGTTAACCACTTTCATAATTTCCTTCATTAACGGGAAATTGGGTCCTTCTACTTTCTTAGAGTAAGGAGTGTAACCGCATAATGTTGTGGATACTGTGTCGAAGCCGGCCTTTTCCGCTGCGACACATTCCTCTAATGTCGAACAATCAGCCATTGCCAAACGTCCTGCATCATGAATGGCCTTGACAAGATCCTCGATTTTTTCACCATTGGGGCGAGGACGATCCGTCGCATCCAAAGCGATCATTTCGCACTTGGTTTCCAAAAGCTCATTGACTTCCTTCATCGTCGGTGTGATATAAATATCACTATCAGGGTAATTGCGCTTTACGATACCGATCACCGGCAAATCACAAACGCTTTCGATCTCCAAAATATCTTCTTTTGATTGAGCACGAATTCCTGAAGCTCCGCCTTCTTTCGCGGCAACCGCCATACGCCCCATAATAAAGCTGGAATGCAGCGGCTCATCCGGTAATGCCTGGCAGGAAACCACCAGTTTACCTTTAATTTTATCTAACATTGTCATAAATTCACTCCTCTCTGCGTGGGCAATGTTTTTACCATTATTTATAAGAATTTCTCGGCAGGAACATCCTTATGCTTTCATTATACTTTGATTCATCATAAATGCAAGCCAAACAGTAAAATTAACTACTTTTCTGCTTAAATAGCACGCGTATATTCCTTCAGCCATTTCCGTTCGTCATCATTTAGATAAGGAGAAATTTTTTCATAAACCTCTTGATGATAGGAATTCAGCCATGCTTTTTCATCGTTGCTTAACAAGGCAGGATCAACTCCGTCCAAATCAATCGGCGCAAAAGTGATTGTTTCAAATTCCATGAATTGTCCGTATTCATTCTTAATGCCTTTGCGGCAAATCAATTCGTTTTCCGTACGAATGCCGTATTCGCCCTCTAAATAAATGCCCGGTTCAATCGTCGTCACCATGCCCGCTTCCAATACTGCGTTATCGGTGCGCTCCGGCACCATTTTCCAGCGAAAACCGTTAGGTCCTTCATGAACATTTAAGACAAAGCCGACGCCATGACCGGTGCCGCATTGATAATCAATATCTTCGCTCCACATCGGCTGACGTGCCAGTATATCCAGGTTCATACCACGACATCCATACAGGAATTTAGCTCGTGATAAATTCATCATACCACGCAGCACATTGGTAAAATGACGCCGTTGCCGATCACTGATCGATCCCAGCACAAAGGTTCGTGTGATGTCAGTGGTTCCTTCAAAATACTGACCGCCGCTGTCAACCAAAAGGAAACCCTCCGGCCGCAAAGTCGCCGCATTATCTGCATTTGCCTGATAGTGCATCATCGCCGCATTTTCGTTATAGGCAGAGATTGTGCCAAAGCTACAATCAATCCAATGTTCCAGCTCGCTGCGATATTGCGCTAGCTTCTCCGCTGCGCTATACTCCGTAATCGTCATCGTATTGATGTTTTGTTTTAGCCAATACATAAATTTGGTTACCGCCACACCGTCCTTAATATGGGCAATTCGATCATTTTGTAATTCCACATCGTTTTTTATTGCCTTCCATAATTGGCTCGGATTTCGCTCATCTGTGATCGTGACAGTGGATGGCAAGGCTTGAGTGATCCGATAATTGACCGTCCCTTTGTCCATAAGAATACGCGCATTGGAATTTAGCTTTTCAACAGCGTTAAAGATTGCTTCATAAGCATCAACACTAACGCCTTCTTTGGCAAAACGTTTCCGCATTTCCTCATTCAATTTACTTTGATCAATGAAACATGTCACACGATCCATTTCTACAATCAAATAAGCAAATGATACAGGAAAACCGCTGATGTCGTTACCGCGCATATTCAATATCCACGCGATATCATCCAGAGTGGTCACAATGTGCGTATCGACCTCATGCTCACTCATCCATTTGCGCAGGCGGCTTAATTTACTTGTCGTGCTTTCACCGCAATATGCAATATCCAGGGTGAAAGCCGGTTCTTTGGGCAGTGCAGGGCGATCCTTCCAGATCAGCCCAACCAAATCTTCATCGCTGTGAAGAATACCATGCTTAGCGGCAATTTTATCCTTTAATTTTTCTGCTAATCCGGTATTGACCACCCGGCCGTCGAAACCAAGCGCATGTCCTGCTTCGAGATGATCCAAAATATAGTCCTCCATTAACGGAGTATTTTCCATACCCATTTTCATCAATTGAATACCGGTATCTTTTAATTCACGCTCTGCCTGAATGAAATAGCGGCCATCTGTCCAAAGTCCGGCTTCCTTTCTTGTCACCACAAGCGTTCCGGCAGAACCACTGAAATTGCTCATCCAATGACGTGCTTTAAAATGCTCTCCTGCGTACTCTGTTTCATGAAAATCACTGGTGGGAATCATATAAACATCAATATCACGCTGACTCATTTCCTTTCGCAGCGCTGTTAATCGTTCTTGAATTTGATTCATTCCTATTCCTCCTTCATCTCCCCTATTGTAGCGCAAAAGCATAAAAAAAGCTATGAAAACCATTGAGAATTGCATTCTTGGAACATTAAATGACTAGATTTGGAAATTCCATCAAATATATGACAATCACGGAAATAACAATTTGCGTCATTATTCATGTGAATTGATCAAGCGTCGTTACTCTTTTAGGAATATCCGTTCATATCTTCGGTACTATATCAGTGATTCACCGGCAAATCAGCCAGCGTAATTCATTACATTTTTTCTGTTTTTTGGGGACTTTAGATTTATGAATATAAAAAAGTCCCATTTCTTAGGACTTTGTTCACAATATGGCTGGGGTACTTGGATTCGAACCAAGGAAATGCCAGATTCAGAGTCTGGTGCCTTACCGCTTGGCTATACCCCAATAAAGATACGTCAATATTCTACTGATATTATGATGGTTTGTCAAGGGATTATGCAATATTTGGCAGAAATAACATGTTAGTTTACAATAGATGTGTCACAAAAAGGATTAACAAAAAGCAAGAGACAGCTATACTTAAGTTACAACAGAGAAAGGTGATCTCTTGCATGAATAATATAGCTCAAGATATGCGCTTTCCTCTATCAATTGTTAAATCTTAAGCTGCGTCTTAAAATTCCGCACAACTTTCATCTGCTTTAAACCTGCTTCCGTCTCGCCATATTGCTTTTAATTCTAATAAATCCTTTTCAAAATTTACATTACTTCTTCATTTGTTAGATAAAGCCAAATAGTCTCAAATCATGCTTCTAGCAATGATATAACAGACATAAAAGAAGCAACTTCAGAAGTCACTTCTTCTTATATTGTGCAAATCGGCATCAAAAACCCTAACATTTTGATACCGATTTGATAATGATAATAATTATACTTCCATTGAATTAATCTTTATCTTCAAAAATACAAGATCCGTTTGTTTGAATTAATTTTTTATAGTAATAGAAAGAGTCTTTTCTTTTTCTTTCTAAAGTACCATTTCCATCATTATCTAAATCAACATAGATAAATCCGTATCTCTTTTTCATTTCTCCTGTGGATGCACTAACCAAATCAATTGGACCCCACCAAGTATAACCAAACAAATCAACTCCATCGTCTATTGCCTTTTTCATTGCTTTAGCATGATCAATCAAGTATTGAATTCGATATTCATCGTGCACAGTACCATCTGCGCCAACCTCATCAACTGCACCCAAGCCATTTTCTGCAATAAAGATCGGTATTCCATAGCGTCCATAGATTTCATTTAAAATCCATCTTAATCCATCCGGATCAAATGCCCATCCCCAATCAGATTTCTTCAAATATGGATTTGAAGCCCCGATATTGAAGTTTCCTGAGTCATTATCAACTTCCTGATCAAGACATTCTGTTCCTGAAGTGTAGTAACTAAGTGAATAGAAATCAACTTTGCCTTCTTTTAAAATAGCTTTATCTTCTTCACTAACTTCTAGAGTAACTCCTTTTTCTTCAAGGTAGCTCTTTGCAAAATAGGAGTATTCTCCACGAACCTGAACATCGCCGCAATACCAAATTTTTCTCATAGCGTTTTGTGCTGCAAGAACATTAATTGGATTACATGAATATGGATAGTGTGCTTCAGAAGAAATCATACATCCAATTTTATTTGTTGGATCAATTTCATGTCCAGCTTTTACAGTTAATGCACTTGCTAAGAATTGGTGGTGCAATGCCAAGAATCTCTTATTTTGTTTTTCTGGTGCTAATGTATCAGAACTTGCTGAATTAATATCAACTATTGTTGTTCCATTTGATAAAATACCTGCTCCAAAAATATCACCAAAATAATTCATTGTCATATTGATTTCATTAAAAGTAATCCAGTAATGAACCAACCCTTTGTATTCTTCGAATAATGTTCTTGCATATTTTACATAATCGTTGACTGTTTTACGGCTGACCCATCCATCTTGTTTTTTTGCTAAAGCAAGTGGTGTATCATGATGCATGATAGATACAAGTGGTTCAATATTATATTTCTTACATTCCTTGAATACACTGCGATAGAAGTCCAATCCTTTTTGGTTTGGTTTTTCATCATCTCCATTTGGGAAAATACGAGACCATGATACAGACATTCTATATACTTTGAATCCCATTTCAGCAAATAAAGCTATATCTTCTTTATAGTGGTGATAATAATCAATACCTAACTTTGCAGGATAATATAAATTTGGATCAACTTCTTCTGTAAATATTCTTGGTTCTCTTCTTGTTCCTGCAGTTAGTAAATCTGTTACTGCAAAACCCTTTCCACCTTCTTGCCATGCCCCTTCACATTGATAAGCTGCTGTTGCGCCACCCCATAAAAAATTCTTTGGGAATTGTACTTTACTCATGTTTTAACCCTCTCTCCTCTATTAATTTATTTACACCGTTTTTTAGCCTTAGCAATCCTTCTTCAAGCAATTTTCTACTTGTTGCCAAACATATTCTTACATGTCCTTCTGACTGATTACCAAAATACTGATGTCCTCCAGGTACTATTGCCAATTGAACTTCTTGTTTTAAATATTCAACAAAATCACTCCCACTCATATTTACATCATTAATATCAACATAAAGGAGGAAAGTTGCTTGTGGTTTATATGCTTTTAATAACGGTATTTCTTTATTAATATAATCCACTGCAAAATCACGATTATTTGTGATATGATTGATAAATTCATTAAGCCAATCTTGCGCATCATTCATTGCAGCAATTGCTGCAATCTGAGAAAGTGACGTTGCACCTCCGGCCGTTGACATAACTTCAGATGCATCTACTAATTTCTCGAACATTTTATCATCGCTGGCATAGACACAACCTATTCTTAATCCAGCTAATCCAAAGCTTTTTGAAAAACCAAATACAGATAATACGCGTTTACATCTTTCATTTCCTAAGCAATAGATACTATTAAACTGTGTATCAGGATAGATAATATCAGACCATATTTCATCATTCATTATAAGTAAATCATGTTTTTCACATATACTCATGATATAACCTAATTCTTCTTTTGTATAAACAAGTCCATATGGATTATGTGGATTACACAATCCAATCATTTTTGTTCTATTCGTAATATAATCTTCTAATTTAGATAAATCCATTTTTCTATTTTCTACATCAATTGCAGCAGGATAACTAACTGGAATTCCTTTAGCTGCTAAACATGACTCTCTAAACAAAAAATCACATGGATCAAATACAATCATTTCATCTTCTGGTTTCAAAAATGCTTTCGCAACAATAAACATTGCTCTTGCTGCACTATCTACTGCTAAAACATTGTTAGGATTAATATCTTCATGCTTTTTATTTTTTACATATGTTGAAAAAGATTCGTTAAATTCAGACAATCCCCTTTTGGGAGTATATGAAAAATATCCATCTTCAACGTATTCTAATAGCGCTTTTTTAATAGCAGGTGCACATGGAAAATCCATGTCAGCAGCAGTTAAAGGAATAACTCCATCCGCAACTTCTGCCCATCTTAAGTTATATGCTTTTTTCTTTAATATATCAATATTCACTGCTTTATCATCAAAATAATTCATATTTTCTCCTATTATATTAATGAAATTTCAAGACATTACGTCTTGAAATTTCATTATTTATTTTCTAAATTTTTAATTCTTTCATCAAGCGCTTCAGTTAAGCTAATCAAACGCTCTGCCATATTCATTTCACAAAGAACAGTCATACAAGTATCTTGAGCATGTGTAAGAAGGATAGAAAATTCTGGATTTTCTCCGTTTGATTCTCTTTGTAACTCTACTGTTTGATATTTGTGAGCCTCTGTAATATCTTCTCTAGCCATTTCAAGATATTTTTTAGCATTTTCAAAATCAAATTTTTCTAATTCATTTAATGCCTCATTTACTTTAATTCTTGCATCTCCTGCATGTAAAATAATTTTCATTGCACCCATAGCTAATTTTTCGCTCATTTTCTTTTCCTCCTACTAAGATACTTTATTTTTTACTATTTTGCAGATACTCTTTCTTCTGCTGATGCTTTCTTTTCAAACACTTTAAAGAATGGTAACCAAATGAACCAACTTACTACAAATAGTACGATAACTAAGATTACACCAGTTACACTTCCAGTTGCTAAATATCCCTGAACAACTGTTGGTAAATACCACATTTGCATTGGAGCACTTGGGATCGGAACTAAACCAATCCTACATACTACGTACATAATTGATGGAATAACAATTGAGTTTAAGCATAGTGGAATCATTAAAATTGGATTCCAAACAACTGGTGCACCAAATACGATTGGCTCGTTGATATTGAAGATTGCCGGGAATAAAGTAACTTTACCAATAGCATTTAAGCGTTTTACTTTTGATTTCATACACATTAATACTAATGCAAGTGTACATCCTTGACCACCAATATATGTAATTCCCATTACAGTTTCCATTAAGTTAAGTGCTTGTGGCGCTGCCCCCATAGCTACAGCAGCCATGTTAGCGTCCATACCTTCCATCCAGACTGCCCATTGTATTGGGAATAAGATCCATGTGAAACCAAATGAGTATAAGAAGCATACCAAGAATGTCATAAATACTAGTCCAAACCAAGTTTGACCAAATGAAGCAATTGGAGCAAAACATCCACGAATAAATAACGGAAGGTCAAATCCTGAATTCATAATTGCGATACCAATAATCAAAGAAACAGTTACAGGAATTAATGCATCAACCCAGTTAACTACCATATCTGGCATTACTGTATCTTCTTTAAATAATGAATGGCTTGAAGCGAATTTAAACACAACAGAAGTAAAAATTCCTGTTACAACAGCAGTTAACATACCACCAGTTCCAATTTTGTCTAGGATGAAAGAAATTGTTCCACTTCCATCCATTGTTGGAATTGTAATAATAAAGAATAATGCTAATCCCGTTAACATAGCTGAAATTTTCAATTTTTCTTTCCCTACTTTTTCTAAAACTTTCATTGGAATTAATAATGATAAGAATATTGCTATTAAACCAAACGAGAAAGTATTAACAAGTGATATATCCGGTAACCAGCTAAAAATACTGAAATTCTTTAATACGTTAACAATTGATGATACTGAACCAATCATAATCATCGGCAAGATACTCATAATCGATTGTTGAACAGCTGATATATATATGTTTTGAGTTAACTTATCCAGTTGTGGAGCCAGTTTATCATTGATCCATCCCATGAATCCCGTTAATTCCTCTTCATTTGTTTCTTCTACTGCTTCTTTCTTTTCTTCAACTTTCACATTAGCAACTTTACCAGCAGATTCATAAACCTCTAAAGCTTGTTTTAATGTTGCTGCTCCATTGATTTCGCCATATGCATCTTTATCAATAAACGCAAATGGAATTCCATACGGTTCTAAATCTTTTTTAATTGCATCTTTTTTGAATTCTAGATGAGGGCCAAACATGATAATGTCTGTTCCTTTAAGATTACTCATCATCTCAGCATCACTTCTTGCAATAATTTCTAGGTTTTCCAAACCCTGACTTTTAGCAGCTTTTCTCATTGCTTGAGCCATAAAACCACTGGATGCTCCTGCACCACACATCAATAATATTTTCATATTTACCTCCTTCTTGAAGTTGCTCTTATTTCAATTGTTAGTTTTTAAATGACATATATTATCTATTGACGGCATAATAGAAATATGTTTTGCATTTAAGCGTCTCAACACAACTTCAACTTACAATCATATTCTAATGAATCCGCTTTCACATTACAAACCAACTTCATTCAAACTATTAGGAAAAAATATTTACACATTAATCTTACCTAAATGTAGGACATATTGAAATATCATTTTGATTCCGTGTAGTAGGAAAGATCTTAAATTGACATCACAAAAGAAAAATGATATATAATATTAAGAATACCTACTATGAGAAATCAATAGGAAAAATGAATAATTATTGAAAAAGTAGGTATAAAAACTGCAAATAAAGCAGTTTTGGGGAAATGGTTTAAATCAAATTCTCATTAGCTTGCCATCGAAATATCCAAGTGCTTTGTAGTGAGATTTTGCTTCGTATGTCTTATTCAAATAGTATTCCGAAAAAGTTATATTATTAAAGACATTGAACGTTGCCCAATTTATTACGTAACGAAGCAATGTTAAGTAGTCAAGTTACTGAATAAATAGTAGGAACACAGGTTACTAATATCTTACTATAGATGACTAGAAAGGAATTTGATAATTATTATCTTAAGGGATGAAATTATCATACAAGTTTAATATGAAATTTACAGAAGAAAGTATTATTGAAAAAATTAATAGTACACATGGTTGGATTGATGCCAATGATTTAGCAGATTATTTTGGCGTATCTACTCGAACAATCCGCAATTATATTAAAAATATTAAACAAGTTAATCCTTCATTGATTTATAGCTCGAATAAAGGCTATATGATAAACAAACGTGCATATGAAAATCGTGAAAAAAATGAAGAAATTGATAACGCCAATTTAAATCGTGTTAATTATGTCATTAATCAATTGATTGTTTCAAAGGATCCTATTGATATGTTTGATTTAGCAGATAATTTAGCTATTAGTGATACTTACTTTAGCCGTGTTCTAACAATGACAAAAGAACATCTAAAACCCTTTGACCTTACTATTGATAAAAAAAGAAACAAAATATGGATCACTGGGCAAGAAAAAAACATTCGAAGGCTTATTAGTAAACTTCTTTTAACTCAGGATGATAATTTTATATGTTTTAATAATCCGTTCTCCTCATTAAAAAGCCAAGACATCGATTCTTTAAGAAAAGATCTGGTCTTTATTCTTGAAAGCTTTCAATATTATGCAAACGATTATGGATTAAATACAATCCTTCTTCACATCGTAATCATGATTGACCGAGTTAAATCTAGTCGTATTATGAACGAAATGCAGCAAAGAAGACGATTTTATGCAAAAGAACTCCAAATGATTAAAGAGATTACACACTACCTTGAATCAAATTACAACATTGAGATAACATCTTCTGATGCCTATAGTCTTGGCGTTGTTATCATTAATAACTGTGCTCATACTGGGGACACAAGTTTTAGTAAAGGAAACATCAACTTATACCTAGAAGATAACTATCAAGAACTTGCAGAAGAAGTATTATCAAATGTTGCACAACACTATGGATTAGAACCATTTAGTGAAAGTTTTATTGTAACTTTTTCGATTCATATTATGAACTTAGTAAATCGAGCAAAAGATAATAATTACACACATAATCCGCTTAAAAATGCATTTCAAGGAAACTATCCATTAATTTATGACATGGCTACATATATTACTAAATGGTTAAGAGATAAATTAAATATTCATATTAACGATGACGAAATATCTTTTATTGCTTTCCATATAGGAGCTTATCTTGAAAACACAAACATTAACAAAGAAAAAGTAAACTGCTGTTTTGTATATGCTCAGTATCATAATTTTCATGTAAAAGCAATTGAAAAAATATTACACAAACTAGAAAATGAAATATTTATTTCATCAAACATTTCAGTAACAGAGCTAGATATGATTCCAAGCGATGTTGAATTAGTTATCACACCCTGTCCTATTTCAAAAAAACAAATTAGTTTACCAGTAATTGCTACTTCAATGTTCATTTCTAATACAGACATCAATAATATTTATAACTGCGCATGCAAAATTATGCAAGAACGAACAAAGAAAAAAATCATTAACTCTCTTCAATACTTTATACAATCAAATCTATTCCATAAAGAATTATATACAGAAACAAAAGAAGAAATGATTCATCTTTTAGCAAATGAATGCATCAAGTTAAATCTTGTTGAGCCAAGTTATGAAAATGAAGTATTAGATCGAGAATCTCTTTCTTCAACATCATATAGCAATGGTGTAGCAACACCTCATTCACTAAATATGTCAGCAAAGCGTTCATTCCTATCTGTTGTTATAAATGACAAGCCCACGCTTTGGGGAAAGAGAAATGTAAATATTATTATGATGATTGGTACTTCTATAGTAGACCGTGAAGCATTTAAACTATTATTTGATGAATTAATTGCTATTCTATATGATGAAGAAAATGTAAGGAAAATTATAAAATGTAATACTTACGAAGAATTCACATACACATTATCTAATATGATTCAAAACTCAGGTGAATAATATTAGTTTCTTAAGAAAATTCTAATTATCAAGCATGAAGAATGATAAGAATATGATATTATTAGTACACTCTGATGAAGAAAGACTATGAATTAAGAATCTTAAAAAAGAAATCCTGACTTGACTCTGATTGATTTCTGACTGCGTCTTTAAATTCTGCACAACTACTCCTGAAGCGTTTCCTCTCTTTATCCTGTTATGCGCTTTCTTTCTATGTTACCCACTAAAAAAGCTCGTAAAAAGCAAGTTAACAAGCCTTATCATACTGCCATTGATGAGTCCTCCAGACTTCGCTACCTTGCCTTTAATGAAAAACATTCTACCTATTCTTCATTAAAGTTTCTTATAGAATGTATCGAATTCTTCTCCATTAAGATTTAATGTGTTCAAACTGACAATGGATTTGAATCTACCAATCGACTTACCAGTAATAAGAAAGCATTATTTGAAGAGACTTTATGCAAGACAATATATTGTATCATCCCATTCATCCTGCCACACCAAGACACAATAGTAAAGTGAAAAGAAGTCATCATTAAAATCAAAAGAGATTATACGCTATACTACTTTCTATTCGCTTAATGATGCTCATTCTCATACCTTAAAAAAACGAATAACAGACCCTATGCGGCCTCTTGGCTATTTATCTCCTAACCAAGTGATTTCTCATTTGCTTAATGTGTGATACATCATTGACAAACCTGCATTATGCAATATTTGGCAGAAATATCACTGGAAACATTGAACTGAAATTGACTTTACGGTATGATATACGTGCATCAAATGAAGACTAAAATAGGAAGGATAAAAGGTAATGAAAAAAGTTAGAACGAGATTTGCGCCAAGTCCCACCGGTTATATGCATATTGGAAATCTACGCACTGCCTTGTTTGAGTATTTAATTGCCAAGCATGAGGGCGGCGATTTTCTGTTGCGTATCGAGGATACCGATCAGGAACGTAAAGTAGAGGGTGCCGTAGATATTATTTATGAGACCTTAAAAGAAGTTGGTTTACAGCATGATGAAGGACCGGATATCGGTGGTTATTATGGTCCCTATATCCAGTCGGAACGCTTAGGGATGTACAAGGATTATGCCGATCAATTAGTAGAGTTGGGCGGTGCGCACTACTGCTTCTGTAGCGAAGAAGCGGTGGAGCGGCAGCGTAAAGAATGCGAGCTCATTAACAAGCCATTCCAATACGATGATCCCTGTAAGCATATCCCACTGGCAGAGGCAAAAGCGCGAATTGCCAAAGGTGAGCCTTATGTCGTTCGCCAGACCATTGCCCATGAGGGCGCTACATATTTTGATGACGAGGTATACGGACGGATTGAAGTGGACAATGATATTCTGGATGAATCCGTGCTTTTGAAAAGCGATGGTTATCCTACCTATAACTTTGCGAATATCATTGATGATCATACCATGGGTATCACCCATGTCGTTCGCGGCAATGAATATTTAAGCTCTACGCCGAAATACAATTTAATCTATCAGGCTTATGGATGGGATTTACCTACCTATGTTCATGTTCCTCCGGTGATGAAGGATGAGCAGCATAAGCTCAGTAAGCGCAATGGCGACGCTTCCTTTCAGGATTTGGTGAAAAAAGGCTATTTACCGCAGGCGATCCTAAACTATATCGCATTGCTGGGATGGGCTCCGGAAGGCGAACAGGAAATCTTTACTCTGGAAGAACTGATTGATGTCTTTGATATTAAACGCATTTCGAAGTCACCGGCGATTTTTGATCTACATAAATTGACTTGGATGAACGGTATGTATTTAAGAGCAATGTCGCTGGAACAATTTCATGAATTGGCGCTTCCTTATTATCAGGATGCCCTCCATAGCGATGTCGATTTAATGCAGGTTTCGCGCATTCTTCAACAGCGGGTAGAGGTATTGAAGCAAATTCCGGAAATGATTGACTTTATTGATACGCTGCCGGATTATAACATTGAAATGTATATTCATAAAAAGATGAAAACGACCTATGAAATTGCATTAACGGCATTAAAGGCCGCCCACACGGCTTTACAGGAGGTAGAAGATTGGAATGAAAATACCGTACATGAAGTATTGCTGGGACTGCCTCCACAGCTCGAGATGAAAAACGGTCAAGTATTATGGCCGGTGCGTACTGCGCTGAGCGGAAAGCAGTTTACCCCCGGCGGTGCCATTGAAATTGCCCATATTTTAGGCAAGGACGAATCACTGCGCCGCATTCAAATCGGCATAGCAAAGCTGAGTGAAGTGAATCTATAATCCAGTGCTTACAAAAAAAAGACGATTTGTTCGTCTTTTTATTTGGTTCCGGCATGTTTTAAGAACGCCTGATAAGCCTTGGTTGCTTCATAAATATCCGCCTTGGAGGCAACTTCCCATGGTGCATGCATATTATGCAGGGCAATGCCGCTGTCAATCACATCCATGTTGTATTGTGCCAGGATATAAGCAATAGTACCGCCGCCGCCTTGATCTACCTTGCCCAATTCCGCAGTTTGGAAGAATACGTTTTCCTTTTCCATAATAGCACGCAGTTCGCCCAAATATTCCGCATTGGCATCATTACAACCGCTCTTGCCACGGGATCCAGTATATTTATTAAAAACAATTCCTTTGCCGAAATATGCGGCATTGTTTTTTTCCATTACACTTGCATAATTCGGATCAAATGCCGCCGATACATCACTGGACAGCATCTTGCTGTTTTTCAATGCCCGGCGTACTTTCAATTCACTGTAATCATTCATGCGGTCCAAAAGCTCTGCCACACAGTTTTCAAAGAATTTTGACTGCATTCCAGTTGCGCCGATACTGCCGACTTCCTCTTTGTCCACCAGTAGGCATACTGCGGTACGCTGTACTTTGTTTTGTTTCAACAATGCATACAGCGAGGTATAGGCACAGATGCGATCATCATGACCATAGCCCATGACCATACTGCGATCCAAACCATAGTCACGCGCTTTCCCGGCAGGCACTACTTCCAATTCCGCTGATAAGAAGTCTTCTTCATCCATATCATATCGCTCTTTTAAGATTCGCAAAATATTGGCTTTTACCGCTTCCTTTTCTTTTCCTTGTAACGGAATCGAACCGGCCATTACATTCAAATCCTCGCCCTCAATTACTTTCGATGCCTTTTTGCTCATCTGATCACTGGATAAGTGAATTAACAAATCACTGATTCCGACAACAGGATCATTTTCATCCTCGCCGATGCAAACATCAATCACACTGCCATCCTTTTTCGCAACAACTCCATGAATTGCCAAGGGTAAGGTTACCCACTGGTAATTCTTAATTCCGCCATAATAATGCGTATCCAACTGTGCCAGCTCGCCATCCTCATACAAAGGAACCTGTTTTAAATCCAGACGCGGAGAATCTACGTGCGCCCCCAAAATATTCATACCCTTTTCCAACGGTTCTTCACCAATGTGAAACAGCGCCAAGGTTTTTCCCATATTGTTCGCATAAACTTTATCATTTGCCTTTAGCGGCTTTCCAGATTGAATTACTTCCTCCAAATCCACATAGCCGGCAACCTTTGCCATGCGAATCGCTTCTTTTACACATTCGCGTTCGGTTTTGCACTGTGATATAAAATTCTTATACTTTTCCGATAATGAAAAAACATCTTTCATAATCGCTTCATCATAGCTTTTCCATGCCGTATCGCGCATCATAACACTTCCTTTCACTCGGGTATTATTATATGCCAATTTTCTGTGAAAAACAACAGGATGGCAAGGCTCGGCGATGCCTTTTCCCCTTGTTTGACAGAAATATTCCTATGATTGAATCATTGTATTATGCGTATGGGACGAAGATGCGTTATAATATAAAAAGCGAAAGGGTGGTATCAATGCAACAGGACTTGGATCATGACTTTACTCAAGTGGATACGCATGATATTCCATTATTAAAGAAATACTTAGCGCTGGCCGGTTATGAGGAAGCCAATCATAATGTTGTCGGCTTTATGACATGGCTGGACGCCTATCCGCTATGGAAGCTGGAAGGGGAAAATTGGCTGGTATTACTTGGTGTTCATGAGGGAGAATTGTTTATTTATATGCCCTTATGTCGTGATGATGATTTTGAAAATGCCATTTACGCAGCCAAGGCTGTATTTGACCGCTATGAAATGCCGTTTGTCTGCAGCTGCTACAACGAAGCTGCAGCTCAGCGCGTGGTGAAAAGCTTACCGCATACCGCGGCAAAGGCATATCGCGATGCGGCAGATTATGTTTACCGCTGTGATAAAATGCGTACCTTTTCCGGTAAGAAGCTACAAAAAAAGCGCAATCATCTCAATGCCTTTTATAAAGAATATGAGGGACGCTGGAGTTATCAGCCGTTAAATCGGAAAGACACGGATGAAATCATCACCTTTCTAGCTCAGTGGCATCATGAAGATGATGATTTTATGTTGGCATACGAAAAGCTGGGGATTCTGCGGGTTCTGGAAAACTGGGAGGCGCTTGATGCCAAGGGTGGTATCATTCGCATTGATCAGCGTATCGAAGCCTTTACGATCGGTTCTCGTCTCTCATCACAAATGTGTCAGATCAACATAGAAAAAGCCAATGAATCCATCCGCGGCTTGTATCAGGCTATCTGTAAAGAATTCTTAAGTCATGAATTTCTCGATGCGACCTATGTAAATCGTGAGGATGATATGGGGCTGATGCCTCTGCGTCAAGCAAAGGAAGCCTATCATCCGGAATATTTGATTATGAAATATCGAATTGGTGATAACGATGCATCCAACTAAACAAGATTTCGATACCATTTACCGTCTGTATAAAGATACCTTTGCCTTTGATGACGGCGGTACGATTGATCCTTACTTTCAATCCTATTTTCGCTTGGAGGACTGCTGGATCATTCGCGATAACGACCAAATTGTTTCCATGTTATGTGCCCACCCGCATCGAATGTATTTTCACAGTGGCTCTTTGCCGGTACGCTTTATCAGCGGTGTGATTACGGTGAAAGATAAACGCCATCACGGATACATGCGGCAATGCTTTGCGGATTTATGGAGCGAAACAAAGGACTTTTGCGGGCTATATGTACTGCAGGCATACCATTCTGAAATCTATACATCATTAGGCTTTCAACAGCATTATTTCACTCGCTATGTTACTTATCAGGGAATTACGTTTCCCGATGATTGTGTTGAAATTGCCTCCGCATCAGATTGTGCCAAATGCGCCCAAATTGCATTGCGGCAATGGGAGGGCTGGATGGATCATGATGTGGTTTTCTATCAGGCGCTGTTAAATGAGGCCAAGGCCTTAAACCAGCCACTGCTCGGATTTTATGAAAATGATCAGCTAATGGCCTTTGCCCGATGGAGACAGGAACAAGCAACGATTGTGGTAGAGGAAATACTTGCCCAAAGTGAAGCGGCACAACAACGATTATTGGGACAATTAGCTTCACACTGTACCCATCTTCTCTATGCCATACCTGCTTTAGAAAATGATGTACAAGCGCAAGGCAATCTTATGGTAAAAATGGGTAATTCCACCTTGTGCCGCCAATCTTTAAATCGAACAATCAACACGTGTGATGATCTGTTTCAAGCTGATCAGCGTTATTATCATTATGGCTGGTGGTAATGTTAAATTGTCATTACTAAGGCATTGCTCAATGTATGCTTGTTTCAGCGTGAAAAAAGCAGGCAATGATAGCTCATTCTCCTGCCTCATAAGCATCACAGTGCTTGTAAAATCGCTTTGACAAATTCTTGAAACTGTTCTTTTACTCGATTGGTGGTTGCGACCACTTCCTCATGGTTCAAATCAGCCTGCATTCCTGCTGCCAAATTGGTTATACAGGAAATACCTAAAACATGCATCCCCATATGATTGGCAACAATGACTTCCGGAACCGTAGACATTCCGACCGCATCAGCACCAAGGATCCGCGCCATGCGAATTTCTGCCGGGGTCTCGTAGGAAGGCCCGCTGAACGCCATATATACACCTTCATGTATCGGTAAATTCATCGTCTTTGCCACCTGCTTGGCAATAGCGCGATACGTCTCATCATATGCATGACTCATATCCGGGAAACGTGGTCCCATAGTATCATCATTGGGACCGATCAACGGGTGATTGCCCATAAAATTAATGTGATCTTTGATGAGCATCAGCTCGCCCGGATGATAGCCTTCATTTACTCCACCGGCTGCATTGGTTACGATTAAGGAATCGGCTCCCAAGGCTTTTAACACACGGATCGGATATGTTATCGTCTGCATCGAATTGCCCTCATAATAATGAAAGCGCCCCTGCATCATTAATACGTTTTTATGACCTAAATTCCCATACACAAGCTTACCGGCATGACCTGCCACTGTAGAAACGGGAAAATGAGGAATATCCTTATAATCTAAAACAACAGAATTTTTTACCTCATCCGCCAGATCTCCCAAACCTGATCCAAGGATCATACCAAAGTCAATCTTTGTAATACCATGTTCCCGCAAGTAGCTTGCCGTTTCATTTATGTGTTCTGCCTTCATCCATGTATCCTCCTATATATTTGACTTTTTTATCTCATTTCATTTTATCAAATATCGCTTTCGGACGCAATCCATACATTCTTCCTGATTTAAGAAATGAACAACACTGCAACATGATTATAGATCTAAGCATATGCTATTCGGGATAACCCTTTTTTCTTTTGTTCTGATGTAGCATAGGCTCTGTTAGCTAGAAATTCTCCTTCTTTTGTAATATTAAAATAATGCTTCTATTCTCATCCAACAATTTGAAACTGTATTTCACTTCTCCTGGTGTAATTTTATCTTCCGTAGTAATATCCAGTTTCAGTGGCACTGTCATAGGCGGATAATTTGCTGTCATATGAACTCGGTAGCCTGTATATTCATCACCTTCACGAATTTCACCGATGTCTCGAAAAGAAAAAGTGATATCATCGTTCAGTTGTATTTGACATATTTCTTCAAACATATTTTTAATGGTTTCTTCATTTACCGGAAGTCCTTTGATAGTTGCATCCATATCCATTGTTGCGCGTGTATTAAGACCTACCATCGCAGCAATCAAAAATCTGCCTTTCAGTATAAAATTACGCTGATATTTTGACACAGATATTCTTTCCAGTAGTCTCTCAAGTATAAAATTTTGCATAACCAGTTGGGCTGATATATTTTTTTTCTTTTGCCATATTCTTTATGATGGCTTTTAGTTGGATTGCATTTTCATATCAGTATCTCCAAATACGATCGCAATTTTTTCTCTACCTTAAATAACTTAACGTTTTCAGGTAATAAAGGTTTATTTTAGCTACATATGCCTTTTTATCATCCTTTTCCCTCCTATCTTAACATAAGGAAAAGATGCAGGTCATCAATAACTTACACCTCTATAAACTGATTTGATTTTCTTTATCTTCTCGGCAACAGAACAATGAACTCAACATGACTCGGATATTTGAAGTTATGCAATGTTAGATACAGTATTCCCTTGTTGAAAAATGCATCTAGCATTCCATTTACTTAGAATCAAAGCAAAAAGGTCATATATGGCGGAATACAAATAATATCATCTTTTATTGACAGATTTTTAGGATGTATAATATAACATTCTCCTATACGATCTTTGTATTTTTCTTTGAATCTGAGCAAAGAACTTGCTGTGTATTTCTTTCCCGATTTTACTTCAATTGGAAAAAGCTTATATTTTAACTTACTATTGTTTGATAATAAGAAATCTATTTCAATATCATTTCTGTGCTTTTCTTTATTGTAGTTTGTATAGAAATATAATTTATGTCCATTCGCTACAAGCATCTGTGCTATAACGTTCTCATACAACATTCCCTTGTTCATTGATAATTTATCATTTAATATTTGTTTATAAACATCATTTTCTAATAGTTCATTTTCATCAAATGCATGAGTTACTAATAATCCCGTATCAGATAGATAACATTTGATATAAGATCTTATTTCGTTAAGAGATAAACCAATATTAGGATCACTTGTTAAAAAGCACTCATTTGTGATCATCGAGTCAGCTAACCAAAAAAATGTTTCTTCGTATTTTTCATAGGAAGCACCTGCATCACCTTGTATATTTTTTAAAATCACTCTTTTTTCTTTACTGGATAACAATCCGGGAATTTGATCAAATATAGTTAATACTTTATTTCTATATTGAGTATTTATTTTCATTATGTCGCTTCTATACAATTCTAAAATATCTCTTTTTTCTTTTTCACATATCGTAAAGTCTTTATTATTTTCAATAAAGGCGATTACCGGTCTAGGCATACCACCAACCAGAATATACTGTTTAAATAATAACATTGCTTTATTATGTAAACTACGTTCTAACGGCACTTTTTCTTTATGACACTGTTTGATATACTCTATTAATAATTCTTCATTCATAGCCCAAGAAAATTCTTCAAAATCTAAAGGATACATTTTAATGTGCCTTTCTTCTGAAGGAATTACAATATCTTTCACATTTTCTTTTATAGATATCAGAGAACCTGTTTCAATATAATCATATCTTCCGTCAGCCACAAGATGTTTTATTGCGGCTCTGGCTCTCGGAAACATTTGAACTTCATCAAATATTATGATAGAATTTCGCTTTTCCAATTTAACTCTATAATGAGTTGAAAGCATCATAAAGAATGTATCTAAATCATTTATATATTTTTTGAAATAGTCTTCAATTTCTAAATCTCCTTTTGAAAAATCGATTACAATATGACTTTTATATTCATTTTTCGCAAATTCAGTAGCTATCGTACTTTTACCGATTCTTCTGGCGCCTTCAATTAATATGGCTTTGCTACCATTACATTCATTTTTCCATTCGACCATTTTTTTATATATTTTTCTTTTTAATAGCATTGGTTTCCCTCATTTCAATTGGAATGCGCATATATAATATGCATCAAGATAGTTGTTATACGCACATAATAGCATCATTTGCTGTTATGCGCAAGTATAAAATATATTAAATCAGTTGTTATGCGCACTACAAAAGATTTTATTTTTTTTGTTTAAGAGACATTAGCAGAATCAGACTTTTCATCTGATGATGATGACTTTTTATCTTAAGAAAGGGTCAGGTGAAAAAATATAGAAATCTTTAAGACAATCACATTGTTCGTATGTATTTTATATTGGATTAGTCATCAAATCTTCCGGTGGCACTGCCACTTCAGAAATTGATGCAAGACTGGTTGTTCTTCAAAAAGAGCTTCTTAAAAAGGCCAACAACACGGACTCCTATGATGATCTTGCAGATGAGATCTTAAGACTACGTGAGGAACGTAACCAAATATCCGTGGATACTTCTGTTCGCGATGATCAGATAGAGTGAATCAAAGATATCCAAGATTTCATAGGAAACCAGCGAACTGATATAATCGAATTTGATGAAACCCTGATTAGACGTTGGATCAAACAGATCGCTGTTTACGATAATCACTTTACCATTGAGCCCGAATCCGGACTAAGCATAGATATCAATGAATAAATTACCCATTAACGCATAAAGGCTCTCAATCACCAAATAATCATACGGTGATGGGAGTCTTTGTAGTCTATCTCTCAAATAATTCCCAAGCAGAATAAGCTTCGTTTGCAATTTCATCATATGGTGGTGGGGATATATTTAGTGTTGTACACCCCATATCTGACAGCCTTAAATTGAATATATTCATATTCTTTAATTGTTTATAAATATCCGTTTCCTTGCTAAGAAACCAACCTGCCTCATTGTAAAATAATTCAAAACTCATTTTTTCAATGACCTAAACAATGTAGAAATAAATATAATTAAGCTCTAGCCAAGCTTTGCGAACAGGATTACCGTAGATAGTATTTAATATTTCTCTTGAATATTCTCCAAGACCATTTCTTTCCCACTTAGTTTTTAGCGAATTAAACAAAATCCGTTTATCGACGCTCGTTCGGTTTTCTACATTATCAAACTCTAAATCCCAGTTACCATTATAGTCAGGATCCATAAACAAAGGTAAAATCGATCGGCCATGAGCTGCAGCATTTCTCAAAGCACTAAGATCATGGATAAACCCTACACATTCCTTCATTTTCTCTAAAACTTCTGGAAGCTCCCCTTGTTCATGATAAATATCGCAAAACATGGTTACTAATTCAGCTAATTCATTTAACTCCAGTTGCTCCATAAAATCAAATAAAGGCGTTGCATTATTACTCGATAAATAATCAAATTCATCAGATACTGTTCTAAATAATTGCTTATTTCTCGCACGCTTTATTAATTTAGATATTTTAGTTTTTTTTGAGGCCCACGCATTTATAACTTCATTACCGATATCTTTACCACCCTTTGTTCTTTCAATCTGCATAAAATAGGTTTTATAAGCATTTTCTATGCCTATAACCCAGGCTAAAATCTTTTTCCTAAACTCAATATTTATTCTATCTATCTTAACATAAGAAAGAGATGCAAATCATCATCAATAACCTACATCTTTATAAACTGATTTAATTTTATTTTATCTCCTTTGCAACAGAACAATGGACTCAACATGATTTGCATTTCCTAAAATGAGCATAAATAGATACAGTAATCCTGTTTGAATACTGAAGTGACCTTTTTATTCTCATATCGGCATCCGATCTATTTAGATATCATCTCTATTTTTCCTGCACAGTTTTTTCTCTGAAATATTGCTTTCACCTTGCCAAATCGTAAAATTATCGGTTACTATCAGTTCACCTGCATTAATTAAAAACTACTACATATTCTTCTGAAAAATCTTCAAATGTAGAATCAATTTGTTCATATACTATTGTTAATTCATCTGCTATGATTCCTCTAACATATACATCCCTGAGTGCAGGCTTATCTATCATTGCCCATTTCAGTTGCTTATAAGTATACTTAGCGAACATAATCCACTGTGGATAGTTAATCGCCATAGGATTCTTTGTAAAATATATCTTTCCGGCATTTATTGCTGTTGCGGCAGAATGTCCTATAAACAACATTGTACTCAATTTTGGATGCTTTTCCCTATTTAAAGAAAATGGGATAGAATCCTTAATGGAATGTCCTTCTTTTATTCTCTTGATACCATATGCTACTCTAATAATGACTTCTATTATCATGGTTGGGATTGCCATACTAAAGAAATGAATAAAATCATAACCTTCATAATACATCCCCTGAACAATTTCAGCAATCGTCTGTTCTTCTTCTTCAATACTACCAAACTGTAACAAATTAAATAATCCCATCAAAGGAGCAGGCAACCCCATAGAAGTCGTTATGTCAGATTTAAAATGAATGATTTGTTTTACAATTGCTGCAAAAATATCACTTTCTTTTCTGTCTGTATAATTTTCCATGATCTGAGATACAAATTTACCCGTTTTGTCAATCGTAGTCATCTTACCAGTTAAAATATCATACACACCAAATATTAATCCTAGAATTGGATCGTGCCCTAAGGATAACAATCTATGATAATAAGCTGATAATCCTGTTACATATTCAATTGTATTTCGATTATCCTGAGCATCATAAGAAACTTTGCTAACTTTTGAATTTGCAAGTTTTTCCATCTCTTCTGCCGGAAATTTTTGATCAAACCAATCTCTAATATAGTTTGACAATGGTCCGCCTTTTAATCCTTCAGGAGTTTTCTGTGGAATACCCACTAGTAAAATATCCACTGCAGCGCCTAATAATCCTGCTGATGCACAAATATCAATATCAATCTTATCTAATTTATGAATGCTATTATAGTCCGCATTTAGAGCTTTTATAGCTTGTGAGTTTTTATTCAATTCTTCTTCAGTAAATAAGGATTCAATCGTTTTTTCATGTCCCACATGCTTTTCAGCTTCTTTACATAGTTCGTCCCATGTAGGAACCACCATCACTGGTTTGGATTTTCTATGAGAGATACTTTCAACTTTCTTTGGCTTGATTCCAAGACTTAACAGAAGTTCCTCTGATTCTGCAATTCTAGCATCAACTACTTCAGAATCTGGAAACTTGATACTATTTAACTCCTTCTGATGGTATGCAAGAACAGTATTAATCTGCTGTTCCGTTGAAGGAATCTCCTTTTTTGTTGATTTCTTCATCGAAAGAATCACCACCTTTCGACTCTCGTAGTGCATCACATAGCTGTTCATTCAAAACTTCAAGTGTAGCTGCTCGATCAGCTTCTTTTTTTAATACATTGATTTCACTATTCTGTTTACGAATAGAATCAGCCGTTCGCATTTCCTGTTCTGCATGTCTATTTTGCTCTTGTTTGCATTTTGATCGTTGATGAATATCATCGACAACAACTGCACCACCAACACCAAATGCTAAAAACTTAGGCCAATGATCTTTTATGGTCTTACCTACTGGAGCAAGTTTGTTTCCAGCAGCATCAAGCAGAATAAGAACACCCTCGCCAATTTCCTTTTTATACTCTGGAACTTTTTGAATAACTTTGTCAATTAGTTGTTTTGGTAATTTAACTTTTCCCATATTGCCTCCATTCAGGCAATGCCCAAATCTTTCTTCAGATCTTTAATTGCTTGTGTAAGTAAAATATTCAAACTTTGCAAGTAATCAAGTCGATTTTTATCTACATTAGATTCTGCTTTCAACGCTTGAATTATAGCTTCGTGCTTTTTTAATGCCTCTTTGTATAATCTTTCTTTCTCTTGCTTTAGTTGTTTGTTTTTTAGGTGAGCAGCAAGCCCTACACCACCAGCAGCTAAAGCAGCAACTGGTGCAGCAAGCACAAATATCCCAGCTACCATTCCGCCACCAACAATGCTACCTGCAGCTGCAAGTCCTGATGTAATTCCCGCTGCAGACAAACCAACTACAGAACCTAATCCATAAAGTGCAGCAAAGGAACCAACGCCACCAATACCAGCACCTAATGCACCAGCAAGAACTTCTGGAATTGCACTTTCTCTTATAGTTCTTGATTTATCGTTTACAGCCGCTGCGGCCTCATTCACTACATTTACAATTTGTTGTAGTGATTCGACACTTTGAAAAACCATATTTTTTTTCTTTTTTACATATTCGCCCATATACGTACCACCTTTTAATTATTTGCTGTTTATATTCCTTTGTATAATTTCATGAATTCATCCGCAAATTTTGATACAAATTCATGATCAAGCGCTGTTGATAAAGTTTCTTCATTATAATTAGCTGTAGGTGTCCAATTATAAGAACCATGCATGACATAATCCATGTCGATAATACAAAATTTATCATGCATTCTATTGTATTCTTGGTAACCCCATCTAGGAACAATTGTTACATTAAAATCATTTTCTTGTAACTTTGAAATCATTGCTTTATTAGCTTCTTCTTCAGAAACAACGATTCTAATACTTAATCCTTGCGCTTTTTTTACTAAAAGTTCTTGATAAATTGCATCGTTAGAAAACCATGCTACAGCAGCCCAAATTATAAACTTTGCATCTCTAATTCCCTGTATAACTGTGTCCTGTATTTCATCAAATACTACATCATGCTCCGTTACTTCTTCAGGAGTATCAATCACCTGCGGTCTAATTTCCATATGATGTAACGCATATTCATCTGATTCTTCATAAACAAATTCAACTAAATTGGCCAATTCTTTTCCATGTTCATCTGCCGCATCTAGTAATGGCACTGGAAATCTGAGTTCAACAATTTCCCATTGCTGGAACGAGCGTCCATGATTTGCAAATGCATATTGAGGAACAAAGTTCACTCTTGCTCTACTTAACATTCTTATAATTTGATCTCTACCCCTAAGTTTTTATAGGTTTTATCGTAATTGAGGACTTCTATCATAGTTTTTAAAAAAGCTTCTTTGACCATACTTTCACTCCTTTACAAATTCAATTTTTTCTTCTGTCATCTAATCCACTACCTGCTATACTGCCGACAGTCAAGTTACAAATTTTCAGCATCCATTAATTCGCGATTGATTTTTTCAACGAAGTCGTAATACTCACCGCTACGAACACATTTCTCAATACCACTTGAGTCTTTGCAAACAATAGTAGTGACAACTTCTCCCAGTCCAATTGTCACCCAATACCTTTTCCCGTCAAGAATACGTTCCCATGTTGAATTATAAAATTTACCACGGTCTTTTCGCACCTCTGCTACTTTCAATGTCCACTCATTTGTATCAAAAAAGGAAAGCAGCTCAATAATTTCATCTGGTATTTTTCGCTCATTTGCACGAGCATTAAAATGTGGGCTATTCATATGCAATTTATGTATATCTTTCATTTTGAATTGAACACGTTCAAAGAGCGATTCCGGTCCAAACTCAACATGAAATCGTACTAATTCAGCTTTCCAAGGCGGTCGTCTTCCCATTTAACTAATGTACCTCCATTTCTTTACTACTCCAAAAATTCGAATTTAACATTGTTACATGACATTAAAGATTCTAAATTATTCCTAGGTCAAGGGCGAAATACTTATATAAATCATCCCCGTGATTTTTGACTAATTCCTGAATTCGAATATCCCAAAAATCATTTATACGATTCAATTCCTTAATACACCCCTCTTTGTCAGATTTTTTATAAATATCTATCGGATTCTGTCTCACATTAAATGATGTCAAACAATGATATTTCAAAAAATCACTATGTTCTTTGAATCTTCCAAAATATCCTTCTTCATTTTTTATGAGTTCATTCTTTACTCTTGTTAAGTAATAGTCCAACGAATCATATTTACTTAGCTTCGCATTTGTTCTTCCATGCTTCATTGGAATAACCCAAAAACTAGCCAAGCAATGATAATTATTATAATATTCAATCAATTCTTTTGGCCATTTTTCAATAGGACTTCTCACACATGTTGATGCATTACTGAGAATAATATTTGCTAATGAGTTGAAAGAATGCATCGTGTCACCCATGAAATCATCGTTAACAATTTCACCTTTATCATTTATAATTTTCCAATCATCGCCAAGCAATTTTTTATATATTACTTTATAAAAACCTATACTAAAATCTGACATATCTGCATCAGCATTGTTTTTATAGGTTTGACCTGACAGAATAAATTCTTTTTTAATATCTTTCCTAATCGCCATTATTATTCCTTGAATATCCTTGCTAGATATAATAGGCATCTTTAATATTCTTTTTACTTGTTCTTCCTGTGTTCTATCCATATTGTCATCTTTTAATTCTGTATTCCACCTTACTTCATAAACATGTAAACTACTTCCTGCCAAAATTCCAACAGTCGAGTAGCCGATTTGGTTGTCATCTAAATCACTCACTCAATTTGGGTTTGCATTTCATCTATCCCAGTGTTACAACCTTTAACATCTAATCTACAACCTACCCTTTGACTGATTTTGCAGTAGAAATGTTTTCATATTAGAATTACAGACTTTCATGAGATATTGCTTAATCTCAAAAAACCAGTAATTACGCCATTTTCGCTATTTATTTCTCTTTCATAGACATCAACACTACCGTCTCAACATGCTGGGTATTTGGAAACATATCAAAGGGAATGATCCTTTTCACCTCATACCGCTCCGTTAACACACTCAAATTCTTCCCCAGAGTCGCCGGGTTACAAGACACATAAATCACATGCTTGATTTTACTTTTACAAATCGCATACAACATCGCCTCATCCAAGCCGGAACGTGGTGGATCCACAATCAAGGTATCAATATGACGCTGCTTAGATATGTAAATCAGTTTATCTGCCGCATCGGCGCAGAGAAAAGACACATGATCCGCATGATGATTTTTCGCATTCGCATTCGCATTGACCACCGCATCCTTCACTGACTCAATTCCGATAATTTCATCGGCACGATCGCGGACATATAAGGATATCGCACCGATCCCACTATATGCCTCCACAAGCAAACGATTCGTTGTGGGCACCAGTGAGGCAATCGTACGATACAATTCACGCGCCTGCTTTGTATTTAACTGAAAAAAGGAACGTGGTGAACACTGCAGTTTCAAATCATCCAATGTAATATATAAATGGCGATTGCCTCCCAAATGAATCATCTTTGTGCCAAACATATCCGCGGTTTTCTTTACCGTGTGAATGCTCTGCCATAGGCTTTCCAACCCATCAATCGCCATCAGCGCATCAATGCATTGCCCGGAAATTTCATCCAGCCCGGTGACAAGACATGCCTGATAGGCGCCGTCAAAGCCTCGAATAATCAAAGAGCGAATCCCTCTTTTCTGATGATAATCGTAAGATGATAAAGCGAATTGATTAAGCACATCCAAAATCTTGCGACGCATTGTTTCCAAACCAGATTCATGAACCGGGCAATGCTCAACCGCTTGAAAATAATTAGAATTAGGCAAATACATTCCGGTAACCAGTCTACCATCTACCATCGCACATGGCAGCTTACATTGATTGCGGTAGCCAAGCTGATCCTCACTGGAACGAATCTTTTCAATCAAGCGCGGATTCACATGTGCATATTTGATCAGGGATTGTCTTAACAGTGCCTGCTTTGCCTTAAGCTGTTCCTCATAACGTGCGATCATCAGTGAGCAACCGCCACACTTTGCCTGTAAGGAACAAGCAGGATTTACTCGTGCGTTACTCTTGGTTAAAACCCGCTCCAGCTTGCCGCGCATAAAACGCTGCGCTTTTTCCACAATGGTGATTTCCACCGTTTCGTTCATCAAAGCGCCGGGCACAAACACCGGTATGTGATTGATATACCCGATTCCTTCCCCATTAATTCCTGTCTTTACGATTGTCGTTTTCATTTTTTATCCTCTTTACTATTCGTGTTCTATCTATTCAATGCAAAATCTTTACGCATTCTTTGCCTGCACTTGCTCTACATCTTTTTCAAATTCTTCATAAAGGGCAATCTTTCATAAAGCCGCTCACAAAACGCATAATAACGCTGATGCTTCATCGCCAGCTGCGATTCCTTGCCGTAGTTATCTTCAAACACCAGATTTAACAAAAAGCCAAAATATATCATACTAGCAATAATATAAATCACCAATAACAAGGCTACTAGAGAAGCTAAAGACCCGTAAATGCGGTTATACGTGATCATTCGCTGAATTAAAATAAACGAAAGATAAAACAAAACGATAATCGCCGAGGTGGTAAACAAACCGCCGATTAAGCCAAATGTCAAACTCCGCTTGCGAAATGACAGTGAGCGATACATCAGAGTGAACACCGGTACCATAATCACCACCGCCAACAGTGGCAATAAGGAAGCATCCACAACATGATACAGCACCGTTGCCAAAACAATTCCCGCAATTAACAACGCCACAAAAATCACATACATGACTATAGATTGAATGCGAATGGAAAATTTCACCACATCCACTTCCTCATGATTCGCACTGATCAATAAAAAAGAATTCACGCTGCGCGATGCCAGCCAAAACGACACGCATAATGTCGAAACCGCCGGAATGAAGCCATAGTCCTTATTCATAAACTCCATGAATATTTCCTCCACCAGCCGTTGTAAATCACCGGACAAATGCAGACTTTGAAACAGATTGAGCACAACATTTACATCAATGAGCTTTCCCCATTTGAATAACATCGCAAAAATAATTAAAGAAGGTGCTAAGGACAACAAAAGCCCAAAGGACAATGAATATACAAATAAATTGGATTCTACGGAAAAAAACTCCAGAAACATATCCTTCAGCTTATTCATAATCGTCCTCCTTCCTTCTTTTTAGCTCAATGAGTTAATATATTGTATCACGTTTGCCTGTTCTTGACTACAGACAAATACGACATAGTTGCCGATTTTACTGATGTATGCATTTTGTATCAGCCCCTGTTGATAAGGAAAACCGGTATTTTCAATCAGTCTTTCATTTTGATAGCGCGTTAGCTGATCCACGATCGCATCCCCTGATCCTTCTTCCACGTGAAAAACAGCAAGCTCCTCGTTGGCTGCCTCAACCGCACTTCGCCGTACCAGTGCTGCTTCATACTGCGATTCGCTTATACCGTAAATTACTTCAATCTGTTGAGATGTTAACGGATCTCCCAGCACATTCATCTGCCATTCTTGATTTGCGATTTTCTCATCGACCACTTCGGAAAACAAATCTAAATCTAGTGAATCCTCACCGATACTTCCCATTGTTGGTGAACATCCCAGGCATAATAACGCCATGCATATCCAAGCTATTTTTCTCATCTCAATTCCTCCTCTATAAAAACATATGGATATGCGTAAAAAAAAATAAGCGTTTCAGCCTATTTTCTTAATCATTTTGAGCCCAATCGGGTACTTCATTGCCGCGTTGAACCAAAATTGCCTTTTGAAATTCCGTTTGATTAAGAAATTCCAAAACTTCATTCTTCTCTTCTTCGCTGCATCCGATTAACAATTTAACTTCGCAATCCTTTTTCAAAATATCGGCACTAATGACAATCGCACCCACTTGATTGGTTTTCTGTGATCCCTTAAATACATCAATGGGAGCTTGGTCGGTACCAGAAGTATCGCTTAAATAACCATAGTCAACCGGATAGACAAGATTGGAATATTTATAATGCACCGTATTGCGTGGACGATCAACAACCAACTTTGATGAAAAAAACAGCGTATCCAATTTCTGCCAAAAAAAAGCGTTATTTTCCAATGTTTTCATTTGCGTTCCTCCTCCATCCAAATCATGCTTACAGGTCATTCACCTAATTCAGTATATGCACCATCGCTAGTCTTGTTCTCGCGCAACGAATGAGAATGCACGCGATGAGTGTCCATGATGGATTTGATTCTTTTCACTGCCTCTCTATTATACTGTTTATGAAAGAAATTATCAATCTTTTTCGCGCTTTTTCATAAAATTTTCACTGTGCTTGCAACAACAGCCGCATGAAAAGCAGTGAATGATCAAACATCTGCACCTCTTTTCATATCTCAATGTTTGAATTCCATTCTGATACATACTTTCATTCCTTCATAATTTTGCTTTCGTCTTTATCGTATTAATGAAAACAGACAACTTCATGAACGCTTAATAAAATCAGACCCACTGTGATGTAAGCCTGATCTCTTCCTTATATTATTCTCTTCCTTATATTATATAGTATTTATTATGTATGATAAAAAGTCGTAATCGTTTTTACAATCGCATACACAGCTGCCTCCAGCTTTTGATCAGCTTGAGCCAATGCCTGCTGGAAGGTCATAGCCCGATCAGCGATGCTAAAAATTCCACTGAAGCCCAAATCGTATAGCTCTTGATAACCTAAGCCCAGTGCCCCACTGATACACAGCACCGGTTTCTCATACATCTTCGCTACATTTAATATACCAACCGGCACCTTACCAAACATTGTTTGTCGATCACTTTGTCCTTCTCCGGTGATAACAAAATCGCAAGTACGAATTTCATCATGGATATCACAGTAGCTTAACAACAGTTCAATACCGGGGATCATCTTGGCCCCCAGCAGTGAAATCAATACGGAACCTATGCCTCCGGCAGCACCGCTGCCTGCCATAGCATTAATATCCACATTGCGATAGCGCTGAATCTGATTGCGATAATTCTCCATGCCCTCATCAATCTGCTTGATCTGATTGGGATAAAAGCCTTTTTGTTTACCAAAGACATAGGTAGCGCCTTCACTTCCCAACAAATGATTTTTAACATCACAAGCGGCAATCAATTCCACATCTTCAAGAGACGGAAACCGATTAAAGTCGATATAGCGAATCCGTTCTAGATTGACTGCCTGCGGTGACAAATAACGATGGTGGCGATCATAAAAGCGACACCCCAGCGCTTGTAAAAAACCCATTCCGCCATCATTGGTCGCACTGCCGCCTAATCCGATGATAACCTTTTTACAACCGCGGTGCAGCGCATCCAGCAATACCGTACCTACGCCAAAGCTGGAGCCGAATAGCGGAGTTCGCTTTTCACGCGGATACATATTTAAACCGATGATATTAGCAACCTCAATCACCGCCGTCTTCCCACCTTCGATCAATGCATAATTGGATGTGATCTTTCGTCCGTAACAATCACTTGTTGCGACTTCGACAAGTTCTCCGTCGCATAGCTTGGCAAATGCCTGAACGGTCCCCTCTCCGCCATCCGCAATGACATACTGCTTTACCTCAATGGTTGGATCCACGCAATGAATCGCATTATTCATATGCTCATTCACCGTTTGTGAACTCATACAGCCTTTGAATGAATCACAGGCAACAACAATCTTCATTTAATCACCTCGATGACTTTTCACGTATTCTTTCGTATATTTTACCACAACCCCATGTAGGATTACTAGTGCCATTAAATTAGGAATGCTCATAAGACCATTCAGTGTATCTGCTAATTCCCAGACATAATGCAAATCCATCATCGCACCCACAACTAGCAGGATCAAAAACAGCCCTTGATAAATTGGTAGAATCCATCTCCATGTAAATAAATAACGGATGCATTCGCGGGCATAATAATACCAGCCCAAAATGGATGGAATCGCAAAGGCAATGATGGATGCGGCAAACAACATCCCCCCCAACGAACCAAAACCCTGTTCAAAACAAGCGATTGCTAATGTAATGCCATCTATATTTTGGGGTAATAGATTGCTGGTTAATAAAACCAAAGCAGTTAAGGTACACACGACGATTGTATCAAAGAACACTTCAAAAATCCCCCAGAATCCCTGTTCCACGGCATCAACATGCTCAACCGATGCATGGGAAATCGGTGAGCTTCCCATCCCGGCTTCATTGGAAAACACACCGCGGGAAATGCCGTAATGCATGGCCTTGGAAATTGCGAATCCGCCAACTCCTCCCACCCCAGCAGGAAAAGTAAAGGCGCCATCCCATATGGAAAAGAGTGCAGATCCCAAGTGATCGGCATGAACCGCAATTAAATAAATACAGGCAATGATATAAATCATGGAAATGATCGGAACGACAATTTCATTAAAGCGCATGATTCTTTTGGCGCTACCCAGAATAACCGTTCCTACGATAATAGCAGTCCCGATTCCAATCATAACCGCCGGAATAGGCACATAGGTGCGCAATGCCATGGTGATTGTATTTACCGGTGTTATATTGCCGATGCCAAAGGAGGCAAACAAGCATAATAAGGCAAACAAAACCCCCAGCCATCGCATATGACAGCCGTATTCCAAGGTTGTCATAGGTCCGCCCAAATACGAGCCATCACTTTGACGGCGTCGATAGATTATTGCCAATACCACTTCACCGTATTTGCTCATCATCCCGAAAAAAGCACTGATCCACATCCAAAAAAGCGCACCGGGGCCACCGATTGTCAGTGCCGTTGCCACACCGATAACACTGCCTACTCCCAGCGTCCCAGCTAAAGCAGTGGCGACCGCTTGGAAAGAAGTGACACCATCTCCTTTCCCTCGCTGATGAAACAAGCTGCCCATCGTTTTTTGCCAAACCAGCTTTGCATGGGTCAACGGCAAAAAACGACAGCGAAACATTAATAATGCGCCGCTTCCCAATAATAACGCAATCATTCCTCTGCCCCATACCCATCCATTGATCACTTCATTCATCTGCCATAATTTTTCCATAAATTGATCATATCTCTTCCTTATATATTATATAACAACAATAACCTCTACAATTCCATCCTCAACATGGTATTGCCATTTACACTATACTATATTCATCGCCTACAAAATCCATGCAAGTAATCACAAATACAAATTCCCTTTCCTTATATTATATAGGGTCAATGGACGATAGCGAGGCATATAGCTAAACTTCGGATGACATATCAATGATGAATTGACATATATAATATAAGGAAGAGTTAGAAACAACAATTGCGTCTTTTTAGACAATTTGATGATACTCGTTGTAAACATAATAAATTCTGTTATAATAGTACAATGACGATAGGAGGTGCTGTCACATGAAAAAATGGAAACATGGAATCATGGCTGTGATCCTGTTGCTGATAGTATCTGTCGGCAGCATCGGAATCATCGGATTCATTCGTTATAAAACACTGATCATGGAAAAGCCATTGGATGAAGTCATCACCGAAGTACGCAATGATCCCAATTACGTTTCCTTGGACGATGTTAGCGACGATTTCATCCAAGCTCTGATTGCGGTAGAGGATCCCCAATTTTACAGTCATAATGGTGTAGTACTCTCCAACATTATGGAAGCCGCTGCTACCAATATGCGGGAACAGCGTTTGGCTATGGGTGGCAGTACCATTACTCAGCAGTTGAGCAAGAATCTTTATCTTGATAGTAAAAAGACCTTTCAGCGTAAAATCGCTGAGCTGTTCTTCGTCCATGATTTGGAACAAAGCCTAAGCAAAGATGAAATTCTGGAATTATATATCAACGTGATCTATTTTGGCGATGGCTATTATGGAATCAAGGAAGCGTGCGAAGGATATTTTCACCAAGAACCAAAAAACATCACGATAGCACAAGCTACCATACTTGCCGGACTGCCGCAAGCACCTGCACTTTATCAGCTAAGCGATGGAATGATGTATGCCAAACAGCGACAACATTCTGTATTGGAAGCGATGGAACAACAACATCTCATCAATCATGAGCAACTCACAATCATATACCGCCAACCGATTTAATTCGGTGGCTTTTTATTTGTGAATGTGAAACATGAAAGAAAGGCTTTAAATAAAGCTATTCTAATATTTTACTATTCTAATTTTATAATATATTAAGCATTTCGATATTATGCTTTTACCACAGAAACTATTTCCTGTATATTGAATCTTCTCATGATGACATGAAAGCATAGCCATGCTCTTGTCATCGCATAGTCACTTTTTGGTCAATAATTCATCATAGCATCATCGTTTTTAAACCATAGGCTATCATGAATAGTAACCGATCCTGGTAGTTGATATATGCACTTGCGATCTTACCCATCAGCCAGCACTCACCGGCAGAGATGGCCGCCAATACTCCGCATTCCTCTATAAACGCGAGGTTTCACATATCGGCAGCGCCTTCATCCATACGGCATGAAGATCTCTTACAAATCAATGCGAATCATCCAACCAAACGATCTCTTGACATAGGCACATTAAGATACGTATGCCGTTTTCGCCCCAACAATCCTCTTTTGATGATCACGTCATCATACATAATCGCGGCTTTAACTTGATATGGATCACTGTATAACATGATTACACACGAAATAAGCACCTTAGACAACAAGAAATGACTCGCTTCCCACCTATTTATCCCAAATTGCTACACCGAAATGACGGCATTCGTCGATTTTTGATGCCATTTCATAGGGAATGCTGAAAATCAATCATGTGAATTATGTGAAATTTTAAAAATTTTCTTTTGTTTTTTATTTCACAAGTTTTCGATACTCCAATGATAGAGAGGGCTTTAGCCTTTTTAGCACTCAAATATATGCTATGCTAAAATATGTGAAACTGTGTGAAAGGGTTGCAAAAATTGTGGTGAATGATGTAGAATGTGCCGTGTCAAGCCGAAGGAGGGATTATATGACGGATAAAAACGAGAACGTAAATTATAAACCTATGTTTTTATTATCGGCAATGTTCATGGGGATTATCGGTTCCGGCTTCATGTCTAAAGAAGAAGCGCCGGTATCATATGTACCATCCATCATGGAACAAAAAGAAACATTAAAATTATTCACGGACGCTCCGGTAGAAATTACTGCCGGTGATGTAGATTCCGTTTCACGTATTGCCAATGCGATCTTAGGTGATGAACTTTCAGTGATGGCAACGCCGCAGCTGAAAAGCAAGGATGGTCTTACTTCTGTATATCAGATGGGTGAATACGAAATGACATTGGAAAATTTCAATTTGAAAAAGTCCAGTGAACAGGAAATTTTTGTATCGCTTCGCAAAGTGAATTCACTGGGGGCTACCAAGGAAGATGCGTTAGTATTAACGAGTGTCAACGATGAGAATGCTGCCTCTTTAACAAATGAAGTTGTTTCTACATATCGTTTGAAAGTAGCGGTTTCCGATACAAATGCCCCGGTAATTCGCTTGATCATGGATGAAGATACATACACAGAGGGTGACGATTTCGATGCGCATGACTATGTTGAAAGCGTAACTGATGATGTTGACGGTGAACTGTCTTATGAAGTAGACAGCGATGTCGATATGCAGACACCGGGCGTTTATACGGTTACTTATCGTGCCAAGGATAGCGCCGGTAATGAGTCCTCTGCTGATCTTACGATTACGGTAGAAGAAAAACCTGCACCGGAACTTCAAGAAGCATCGAATAGCTATGCCGGTTTGAATGGTGTCAGTGTGAACGGCAGTACGGTTGCCAGTGCGGCAATGTCTCAACTAGGTGTGAATCAGGACTGCACAATGTTAGTCACAAATTCATTGGCAGCTGCAGGAATCAATTTCCATGGCTGGCCTGCTGAATATATGTCTTTAGGAACGATTGTATCCGGTGCGGAAGCACAGCCGGGTGATATTATCTACTACGCGGACGGTGGCATTGGTATGTCTCACGTTGCGGTTTACTTAGGCGGCGGTCAAGCCGTACACGGCGGATGGGGTGGTTCTACCACCGTTGCCGGAGCTTATATCGGATCCGGACCGGTATTCATTCATATTGCACAATAACACTAAAAAAGAGTCAATCGACTCTTTTTTCATGCATCAGCTGTTTTAAGGCAAGCGGTATCACATCGATTACATCACTTGGCAACATCGTATAACCGCACATTTGCGACATTAATAAATCTGCGCAATAAGCATGCAGTATTACAGCGCATATCGCTGCCGATAATGCATCACTCTGCGCCAGAAAACCGGCAATCATGCCACATAACACATCGCCACTTCCACCCTTTGCCAAGCCGTCGTTCCCGCCGTGATACAAACAGCGGTATTGGCCATTGGTAATCATTGTCGAAGTGTTTTTTAATACCAATACCCCATCAGAATACGCTCTCTCGCTTTGTTTCAGCGCTTCTAACGGGCTTTTTAACACTTCTTGAACTTCTATACCAAGAAGATAAGAAAGCTCCTTAGGGTGCGGTGTAATAACATAAGGTGATTGGCGCTTTGATTGCTTTTTTTGATGTGCGAGAAGATATAACGCATCCCCGTCAAAGATTGCGGGACGATCACATCGCCACACTTGCTCGACTAGCCATGCCGCATGTTCATCGCGCCCCAAGCCGTTGCCGATCGCAATGACATCATACTGCGCCAATAATTCCCGTATCGTCTCATCCCCCTGTTTCACCATATCTAAATGCATCGCTTCCGGCAAGGCAACTGCAGCCGCACTTAACGTGATCGGATCACTCATCAGTGTGCCAGTGCCGACACCACAGCGCAGTGCTGCTTCCATCGCCAACAATGCCGCACCACTCATGCCGCTACGTCCGCCGATCAATAACAGCTTGCCATAACTGCCCTTATGCGAATGAATGTGGCGCTTGGGCAGAAAACGCTGAAAATCACATTTATCCAGATAATGCAGGCCTTCATCCTCCGGGCATAAAGAAGCGGGAATGGTAATATCCGCTATCGTGATCTTGCCGCTGTGCTCAATCCCTTCATTAAAATACAGACCCATTTTGCCGCACGCAAAGCTCACGGTTTCCTGTGCCTTGATCGCACATCCCATGATCAGACCGCTATCCGCATGAATTCCGCTGGCAATGTCGCAGGCAATCACATAAGCATTCGCAGCGTTGATTTTTTGAATGATATGCGCATAATTATTCGTGATTTCACGATCCAAGCCAATCCCAAACAAACAATCCACAATGACATCAAACGATGTAAAATCCACATTGGCTGCCTCGGCCATCGCTATGTTTGAAGCACATGCAAGATGCGCAAACACGGTTGCTTCCCTCGTCTTCACCTCGCTGCCCACCTTTACAATTTGTAAGGAAATATTTTGTCGCTGCGCCAATAAGCGAGCCAGCGCATAGCCATCACCGCCATTATTGCCGCTGCCGCAAACGATACCAATGCGCTTGCCATATTGATACGTCGCTTCTACCACACGCTCATACAGCGCCGCTGCCGCATGTTCCATTAGCAGCACACCGTCAATCCCCAGCTCTTGTGCTCGCTGATCGAGATGTTGCGCCTGAATTCGCGATAATACCTTCATAAAACCACCTTCTTTATGAAAGCTATTATATAAGAGCATCCATCGAAAAGCAACACAATGGACACATTGTTTCATTTCCTTTCACAATGGCTTTTTATTCATCTCTCAGCACTTGGTAATAAATTCACAAAGTGGTTGTGTTGTGGATACAAAAGCGTTATAATACTAACACATGAATACCAAGAGGTAAAATTTATGAATAAAAAACCTACGATTGTATTGGGAGTAACCGGAGGAATTGCCGCTTTCAAGGCTGCCCAGCTCACCAGCAATCTCATAAAAAAAGATATGGACGTCGAGGTCATCATGACCAAAAACGCAACCGAGTTTATTGCGCCGTTAACCTTTGAGGCATTGACCAAGCACAATGTCATGGTTTCCACATTTGATCGCGTAGCCGATCGCAGCGTAAAACACATTGCGATTGCGAAACGCGCCGATGTGTTTGCCATTGTCCCTGCCAGTGCCAATGTCATCGCTAAAATCGCTCATGGTTTGGCTGACGATATGCTTACAACGACGTTTCTGGCTTCCTCGTGCGCAAAAATCATCTGTCCGGCGATGAATACCGCCATGTACGAAAATCCCATCACACAGCGCAATCTCGCCCTGTTAAAGGAATACGGCATGGAAGTGGTTGAACCGGCAAGCGGATTTTTGGCATGCGGCGATGTGGGCAATGGTAAACTCGCAGATTTGGATCAGATTGAAGATGCAATCGCAATGGCTTGTATCAAGACAAAGGTATTAAACGATAAAAAGGTGATGATCAGTGCCGGTCCCACCCAAGAGAGCTTGGATCCGGTGCGCTTTCTATCGAACCATTCCACCGGCAAAATGGGCATTGCCCTTGCTTGGTGTGCCAAGGCGCTGGGAGCGAATGTAACGCTCATTCACGGTCCGATTACGGAACGCATTCCTTATGGCATACAAGCGATCTACACACCTACGGCACAGACGATGTACGAGGCTTTTCAAAGCGAATACGAAGCGGCCGATGTCATTATTAAGGCAGCCGCCGTCAGTGATTATCGCCCCCAAAGCCCATCGGATCAGAAGATCAAGAAGCATGAAGATACCCTCACGCTGAACCTTGAAAAAAACCCTGATATTTTAGCATGGTTAGGCAATCACAAGCTAGAAAATCAAGTACTGTGCGGCTTCGCGATGGAAACAGAAAAAATGCTGGAAAACGCTGCGACAAAGCGTATCGCCAAACACTGTGATCTGTTGGTTGCCAATAATTTAAAACAAGCCGGAGCCGGCTTTGCGACAGACACCAACATCGTCACCATCTTAAGTGACAATAATCCAATCGAACTGCCTTGCATGGATAAACGCGATGTCGCCTTCCGCATTTGGGAGGAAATCATTCAAGTGATGAAAGCAAAAGGAGTTTTAGTATGTTAATGGTTATGGATATCGGTAATACCAATATCACCATCGGTATTTATAAAAAAAATAAGCTTTTGGCAAGCTATCGGCTGACGACCAAAATGAAACGAACGAGCGATGAATACGGCTTTATGATCATGAGCTTTCTCAATGCCGCTCATATTGATGAAAATGAGATTCAAGACGTCATCGTTTCCAGTGTAGTACCTAAAGTGATGCATTCCTTTAACAACGGCATTCGCAAATACTTAAAAAAGGAACCGATCATTGTCGGACCAGGCATTCGCACCGGCATTTCCGTGCGCGCGGAAAATCCCAAAGCGGTCGGCGCCGATCGCATTGTCGATGCGGCGGGAGCCTATCACGTATACGGCGGTCCGGTGATGGTCATTGATTTTGGCACCGCAACAACCTATGACTATATCGATAAAGACGGTGTTTTTGAATACGGATTGATCACGCTGGGCATTGAGGCAAGCGCCCAAGCATTATGGACACAGACTGCCAAGCTGCCGGAAATCGAAATCAAAAAGCCCAAGACAATTTTAAACAAAAGCACGATCACCAGCATGCAGGCAGGACTTGTATACGGCTACATCGGTCAAAGCGAATATATCATTCAAAAAATGAAAGAAGAGCTGAATACGGAAATGAAGGTCATTGCGACCGGCGGTTTAGGCAAAATCATCTACCAAAATACGTCAATGATCGACATTTATGATCCTGATTTAACCTTCAAAGGTTTAAAGTACATCTATGAAAAGCAGATGGAGCGAAACTAACAAGAAAAAATAAACATTCCCGGTAATGACCAATCAATTTGATCCATACCGGGAATTTTTTTCCTCGTATTATCAACATCATCTATTTGGATTTTCACAAGCGCTTTTCAAAATTGCCACTGATGCTCATGCCTTCCTGGAAAATGACGAATGCCTTTGGGTCAATACTGTGAATCAGCTTCTTTAAAGTATTGACTTCGTACTTAGAAATGGCGGTAACCAAAATGAAGGTTTCCTCATCCGTATAAGCACCTACTCCCTTCCAATAAGTGACACCGCGGCGCATTGTTTCATTTATCGCCTTTTGAATACCATCATGCTTGGTGAAAATCATCACAGTCATATTAATATTCTGGTAATGCACCTTATCCATTGCCTGCGCCATAATAACGGCATATAGCACAGAATAGATCGCTACCGGCAGTTCAAATAACAGCGCACATAAGCCAAAGACAGCGGCATTGATGATGATACCAAGCTTGCCAACACTGAAATCGGCTTTTTTACGGCTGAAATAAACACCCAAAATATCGATTCCGCCCCCACAGCCCCCGGAGCGCAGCGTAAGACCGATCCCAACACCGCATAAAATACCACCGATCAGACATGATGCCATCGTATCGGTAATAATCGGCGATGCAGGAATTGTCAAAACGGTAAAAAACAATGTCTGTAGGAATACGCTGAACAGCGTCTTGTAGAAAAAGGAACGAGAAATACTGCGATATGCCAACAGAAACAGCGGAATATTTAACAGAAAATTCAAGATACCGGCAATATCCAGGCCCTGCGGCAGCGACAATCCGGCTGTTTCCATCAAAAACGTACGAATAATCTGTGCGATACCGATAATCCCGCCGCTATATAAATTCAAGGGCACGATAAACAGGTTTAAGCCAAACGCAAATAAGAAGCTTCCCGCAGCGATGAGCGCATAATTCATCCCTTCCGATTGTTTTATCCGATTACCTGCCAAGGTCATAATTATCCTTGTTCCTCTTCTTCGTCTGCCCTACCATCCCAACAATACGTACATAATTTACATCTGTCTAAACCGATGGAAACAATCATATCATCCAAGCGATGGTAGCGCAGCGAGGTAAAGTTAGAACGCTTACAAATTTCATCGCACATCTTCGCATAGCGCTCGCTGTCGGGATCGGCATATTCAGCCAAGACGTCTGCCGACACATCATCACCCTCCAATTTGCGAATGACGCGGCGCGTGATCAAATCCATTTCGGAACTGGAACGAGAAAAATTCAGATATTTACAGCCGAACACAATCGGCGGACAAGCCGGACGCACATGGACCTCCTTCGCTCCGCTTTCATACAAAAATTCTGTCGTTTCTCCCAGTTGTGTTCCCCGCACAATCGAATCATCAATTAACAATAAGCGTTTATTTTGAATTAGCTCCTGTACCGGAATCAATTTCATTTTAGCGATCATATTGCGCTGTGACTGACTCTGCGGCATAAAGGAACGAGGCCAAGTCGGCGTATACTTAATAAAGGGGCGTGAAAAGGGAATCTTGGAAGCATTAGAATAACCTACCGCATGGGCAGTACCTGAATCCGGTACCCCGGCAACACTATCCACTTCGACATGATCACGACTGGCGAGAATTTCTCCGCAGCGATTGCGCATCGCTTCGACGTTGATTCCTTCATAGGTGGAAGTCGGATAACCATAATACACCCATAAGAAGGAACAAATCTTCATTCTGGAATGTGGTTTCTGCATCACCTCGATGCGATCCGCAGTCATAAAGACGATCTCTCCGGGACCTAAATCGCGATAATGATGATAACCAAGATTCAAAAACGCACTGCTTTCAAACGTAGCGCAAAAACCGGTTGATTTTTCACCAAGGACGATCGGAGTACGGCCATAGAAATCACGAGCCGCATATATCCCATCCTTGTTCATCAATAAAATGCTCATACTGCCCTTTACAATTTCTTGGACATAGCGAATCCCTTCGACAATCGAATCCTTATGATTGATGAGTGATGCGATCAGCTCGGTTGGATTCACTTCACCGCTGCTCATTTCTAAAAAGTGTGTTGTGCCATGTTCAAAGCACTGATTTTGTAATTCCTCGATATTGTTAATACGCCCCACAGTCGAAATCGCAAACGATCCTAAATGGGATTTCACTAATAACGGCTGTGCTTCATTATCCGAAATACAACCGATACCGATATTGCCGGAAAACGTTTCAATATCCTTTTCAAACTTAGTGCGAAACGGGGAATTGGAGATATTGTGAATCGCACGGGAGAATCCATTCGTCCCATGAATCGCCATCCCCGCGCGCCTTGTCCCCAAGTGGGAATGGTAATCAACTCCGAAAAACACATCCAGTACACAGTCTTCTTTTGATACTACACCGAAAAATCCGCTCATATACGACCTCCGCTCTCTAAAAAAAGATAGCCTTATTTTACCGCTTTTTTTGTAGTTTGAAAATAACAAAATGCTTTTTATTCATGGAAAAGTCTAAAGCTTGGAAGAATGATCCCGCATTATGAAGTCAAAAGCATCTTTTTATCGGATTCGATGAAGCATCAATCATGTCGTGCTTTTAATGCTTACAAATGATTGATAAGGCATGAATTCTCTTACAAGGTGATGATAAAAATGATAGCCTTTTCATAAATAAAAAAGCTACTTTTCGCTATTGACCGGTGGTCAATTCAGCGTTAAACTATTACAGAAAATGAAAAGAGGATGTGTTATGAAGGCTGGCGGCAGTGAAAAAAAGCAGCGTTTAGAGGCAAGCGCAATCCGCTTATTTTTAGAGCGGGGCGTCAATGAAACAAGTGTGAATGACATCGTAAAGGATGCAAAACTGGCGAAGGGAACCTTTTATGTATACTTTAAGGATAAAGGCGAACTGATTCATAAAATGTTAACAAAGATGAACATTTCATTGCTGGATACGCTGATTCATAAAGCCAAAAAGGATGTCGATACCGGCAGTGATTCCTGGCCTTGTGCCTTTATTCGACATTTTATTTGTTTCGTTCAGGAACAGCCGCATTTATTAAAGCTGCTTCATCATTCCCTGTTATTTGATGAGCGATCATTGTTTTCATTGAGCGTTTTGAATCGTCAGATCAATGATTTTGACGGCTTTGTCTGTAGCTTTCAGCTTGATGGAGAATCAAAAGAAACGGCGGTAAAACGCTTTTTACTGACCATGGAGATTTGTTCCGTCGTATGCTTTAACGCCATCTTCTATCATCAGCCCGACACATTAGAAAATATCACAGAGATGTTTATTGCCATGATGCGCGGCAGCTTTGCCTTGGATCAAGGAGGGATTTTATGAAAATCAGAATCGGAATGGATGTTGGCAGCACAACGTTAAAGGTGTTGGCATTAGATGAAGCGAACCGCGTCATTTATCAAAGCTATGAACGCCACAAATCACGGGTGCGTGAGCTTGCCTATGCCAAAATAGAAGAACTGCGCTCCTTATTACAGGGACATACTTTACATTTTGCGATCAGCGGCAGTGCCGGTATAGGCATTGCCAAGGATGGCGCATTCCCATTTGTTCAGGAGGTATTCGCGTGCGCTCAGGCGGTTAAACGCTATTACCCTAAAACCGATGTGGTGATTGAACTGGGTGGCGAAGATGCGAAAATTATCTTTTTAAAGGGCGCGCTGGAGGAACGTATGAACTCCACCTGTGCAGGGGGAACCGGCGCATTCATTGATCAGATGGCGTTACTGCTGGATGTAGATTTGGATGAGATGGATCGTTTGAGCTTAACTTATGAAAAGCTATATCCGATCGCTTCCCGCTGCGGGGTGTTCGCGAAAAGCGATATTCAGCCACTCATCAATCAGGGCGTGTCAAAGAATAATCTGGCTGCCAGCATCTTTCAGGCGGTTGTCGATCAGACGATTGCCGGTTTGGCACAGGGACGCTCAATTCGAGGCAACGTGTTATTTTTAGGGGGACCGTTATCGTTTTTAAAAGGTCTACAGGCGCGCTTTGTCGATACCTTGAAGCTGCATCCCGAACAAGCGCTTTTTCCTGAACTGGCGCGGTATTTTGTCGCCTTAGGAGCTGCGCTGTATGCGGATCATGAACCAAGCATTACTTACGAACAGCTTCATGAGCAGCTGGAGATCGTCTTACATAAAAAGCAGCGTAATCAAGGATTGACGCCATTGTTTGAGACTGATGCCGACTATCTGGAATTCAAGCAGCGCCATCTGCGCGGGGATGTGAAGCACAGCGATATTCACACGTATTGCGGCAACGCCTATTTAGGCATTGATTGTGGATCCACTACAACCAAGCTCGTTTTAATCGATGAAAATCTGCGCATTTTATATGAGTCCTATTCCAATAATCAGGGGAATCCGATTGATGTGATTCTCAAGGAACTGCGTCACCTTTATGAATGCATGGAGGATCGCATTAATATTGCGGGCAGCGCTGTGACCGGATATGGCGAAGAATTGATGCGTCATGCCTTTCATATCGACATCGGCATGGTAGAAACGATGGCACATTATACAGCAGCCAGGCATTTTAATCCCAATGTGGATTTTATCATCGACATCGGTGGACAGGATATGAAGTGCTTCCGCATTAAAGACCATTCCATTGATGATATTATTTTAAATGAAGCATGTTCCTCAGGCTGCGGCAGCTTCATCGAGACCTTTGCGAAAAGCATGGGCTATAGCGTGGCTGAGTTTGCGCAAATGGGATTAGCGGGCAATCATCCGGTGGATTTGGGTACGCGTTGTACTGTGTTTATGAATTCCAGCGTCAAGCAGGCACAGAAAAACGGTGCGGCGATGGAGGATATTTCCGCCGGGCTGTGCATGAGTGTAGTAAAAAATGCACTGTATAAGGTCATTCGTGCCAAAAATCCGGATGATGTAGGAAAACAGATCGTCGTACAAGGCGGAACGTTTCTCAACGATACCGTACTGCGTGCCTTTGAGCGTGAATTGGGTCGCAACGTCATACGACCAAGCATCGCCCATTTGATGGGGGCATATGGTGCAGCGCTCACTGCCAAGCAAAAGGTAAAAAAGCCGGGAACGCTCTTATCAAAGGAAGAACTGAATCATTTCACCCATCAAGCCACGGCAACCAACTGTGGCTTGTGCACAAACCATTGCGCCTTGACGATCAATACGTTTGCGGACGGCTCTAAGCATATTGCCGGCAATCGCTGTCAGCGCCCATTGCGCACTAAAACAGAGCTTCATGAAAACCCCAACCTGTATCAGTATCAATATAACTTCCTTCGCAGCTGTGTTGAAACAGGCGGTACAAAGGGAACGATCGGTATTCCGCTTGTCCTTAACCTGTACGATACGCTGCCGTTCTGGGCGAAGTTCTTTCATGCGCTCGATTATCAGGTGGTACTCAGTGATCAAAGCTCCCGCACGCTTTATGCCATGGGTCAGCACACCATTCCTTCCGATACCGCCTGTTACCCTGCCAAGCTCGTCCATGGGCATATTCAGTCGCTGCTTGAAAAGCACGTCGATGCTATCTTTTATCCATGTATGACCTATAACTTTGACGAACATATCAGCGATAACCACTTTAACTGCCCCATTGTCGCTTATTATCCCGAGGTCATCGCAGGAAATATGGATGTGAACGAACAGACATTTCTGTATCCCTACTTATATTTAAACGATGCCAAGCACTTTGTGAAATCAATCGGCGAGATATTGCGTAAGCATAATATTCAAGTCAGTGATTCAGACGTGGAAAGGGCGGCGAATCGCGCCTATCAGGCGTATCATGACTATCACAAGGCTTTGAAGGCGGAAGGTGCCAAAGCACTGGATTTTGCCAAAGCCCATCAAAAGCAGGTAATCGTATTGGCTGGACGACCTTATCATGTCGATCCGCAGATCAACCATGGCATTGATCAGCTCTTAACCAATCTTGATTTTGTCGTGGTGAGCGAAAACTCCCTGCCCTATCTCCCTTATGAAAGACGCCATGTATTAAATCAGTGGACGTATCATGCGCGGATGTATAACGCTGCCCGCCTTACGCTGGACATGCCTCAAGCGCAGTTAATTCAACTGGTGAGCTTTGGCTGCGGCATCGATGCGATTACCGCTGATGAAGTGAAAGCAATACTGCGCAATGGCGGTAAGCTATATACGCAGATTAAAATTGATGAGGTGGATAATCTGGGTGCGGTGAAAATCCGGGTGCGCAGCTTAAAAGCCGCTATGCAAGAGAGGTGATCCTATGACCAAGACCAAGCATGTCGAATTTACGAAAGCGATGAAGCATACCCATACGATTCTTATTCCGCAGATGTTGCCGATTCATTTTACCTTTTTACAGCATATTTTAACCAAAGCAGGCTATCATATAGAGGTATTGAAGACACGTGGCCGGCACATTATTGATGAAGGCTTGCAGAATGTTCACAACGATACGTGCTATCCTGCTTTATTGGTGATCGGACAAATGATTGATGCGCTGAAAAGCGGCCGTTATGATGTTGATCATGTCGCCCTTGCCATCACCCAAACCGGCGGCGGCTGCCGTGCCAGCAATTATATCCATCTGTTACGCAAGGCATTGATTCAGGCAGGCTATGAACAAGTGCCGGTGATTTCGGTAAACTTCTCCCGCTTAGAAAAAAACAGCGGATTTAAGCTAACGATGAAAACGCTGATCCAGATCGCCATCGGTTTTCTGTATGGTGATGCGATCATGTGGCTTGCCAATCAAGTCACGCCGTATGAATGCATCGAGGGCAGCTGTGATCGCTGTACCAAGCGCTGGATCGAAGAATTGTGCGATCAATCCTCCTCACCCCGGTTTCTGCGCTTAAAGCACAATCTGAACAGGATGGTAAAGGATTACGGCGCCATCGTTTGCCATGAGCAAAAAAAGCCGCGCGTTGGCATCGTCGGTGAAATCTACATGAAATATGCGCCATTAGGCAATAATGAACTGGAGGCCTTCTTACTGCGCGAGAACTGCGAGCCCGTTGTTTCCGGTGTACTCGATTTCGGCTTATACTGCCTGGAGAATGTTCAGTTTGATCATGCGCATTACGGCCGCAACCGCCATACGTACCGCTTGGCATCACACGCTCAACAGCTCATCAAGAAAATCCAGCAGCTTTTCATCGAAGTGATTCAAACGGATGGTACCTTCCGCGCTCCTGCGTCCTTTAACGAGGTCAAAAGCTGTGCCGATGAAATGATCCATCGCGGGGTTAAAATGGGTGAAGGCTGGCTGTTGACCGGTGAGATGGTGGAACTCATCCACAGTGGTACTGCCAACATCGTCTGTTGTCAACCGTTTGGCTGCCTGCCCAATCATATTGTCGCCAAGGGTATGATGCGCAAAATCAAGGACGCCTATCCCTATGCCAACATCGTAGCACTGGATTTTGATCCAAGTGCGACTTCAATCAATCAGGAAAATCGCCTAAAATTAATGCTGGCAAACGCTCGCCTGCAAAGTGTGTTTGAAGATCAATCAACGCATGAGAAAAGCGATGGCGTTTCGGTATAGAAAAGGAGCTTATTCATGTCCCTGTTTGTCCATTTGTTATTATCATTTTTCCTATATAGCAGCGCCGGCTGGATCTGTGAATGCCTCTATTGCTCGATACCCGCCAAGCATTTTATCAACCGCGGTTTCTTGCGCGGTCCATATTGTCCGATCTATGGCTGCGGTGCCTTGTTAACCGCATGGCTGATTACTCCGCTTCATAACGACTGGTGGGCGGTATTTCTATGCGGTATGCTTTTAACAAGCACGCTGGAATATGCCACTAGCTGGCTTATGGAAGTTTTATTTCACACCAAATGGTGGGACTATTCCAACCGCCGCTTTCAACTGAACGGTCGCATCTGCCTGCGCAATTCCTTTTTATTCGGCATAATGGCACTGTTTGTCATTTATCTTTTACAGCCATTGCTGGATGAATTCATCGCTTCTCTGCCCTTTAAAATCGCAGCGTTAAGTGCTTTCCTATTGACTTGGATATTTATTTATGATCTGTATCAAACGGCTATGGCGCTATTTCATCGCAATCATGCCTTTATAGAAATAGAAAGCGCCATGAGCGATCTAAAGGAGCGCTTTGAAGCATTCCACATTTTCCCCATCAATACGCTGAAAAATCGAGTTCAAATCATTTTAGAGGGAACCGAGAGCGATGAGCGATTAAAGGATGCGATACATCAACTGCGAATGAAATTAACGATACATGACAAATATCATCAGGTTCAACACCGGTTGCAGCGTGCCTTCCCTCATCAGCATTTATCCACATCCCGCGCCGCATTGGAAGCCTTTCTTGACGGTTTGAGCGATCATCATGATTCTTCATGTCGATGATTCAATAATATCAGAAGAAAATCTCACTTTGCTTTTCTATCATGTTCCCTGATTTTATGATGAAGGGACAGCGATTGGAAGACAGCTTTTAATGATCAGCCGCTTATCTTTATCTCTTTAAACTTGATAAAATTTTCCATTCGTTAATTTGATTAAATTAATGCTTTATTTATTGTTTTAAAAACAAATTTAGCAATAAAAACTTTAAAATGATTTAAGATTCACAAATAATAAGACAATGTTTTAAAATGGCAATATTTGGACTATCAATATTTAGAACTTTTTAAGGCAAAAATGCTTCTTATTTATAGAAGGATGGGTGATAATATGACAAAGAGGAAACAGATTATTCGCGGCATGTTGACGAGCCTGTGCATATTGTTCTGTTATACCGTTGGTCTGACTGTTTATTTTACGTTTCCGAATCAATATGTATTGTATTCCATTTTCGCGATGGTCAGTGTGTTGCTTTGTGTGTTTGTTATGTTTTCCAATAATTACTTTATTAACAAGTGGATATGGGTTGGCATTGCGATTGGCTTGCCATGCGGATATTATTTCTTTGAACTGATTTATTCTCTGTTTCCCACATTATATGAGTACCTGCACCCTTATCTCTATTACGGTTCTATTAATCAAGATGGCTTTGCGCTCGTATTATTTGTGGCTCAGTTCTTTCTTACTTTTATCATTTTATTACCAATCGCATATGATATTTACAAGACCTACAATCAAACTCGATTCCCATTTTAGGGAATTTTTTTATTTTCAATTTTGTGCTGTCGCTTTTTCTTTCATTATTAGGTTTACAACAGATTGGGAATGCACATACTAACATTGAATGAAAAACAATGGAGGTAGCACAATGGAATATTTTGATTTATCTGGGAAGGTCGCACTTGTCAGCGGCTGTTCTCAAGGGCTTGGCTATGCGTGTGTTTTGACCTTAGCCAGAGCAGGTGCGGATATTTTCGGCGTCAGTATCGGTGACGATACCCATTTGCGTGAAGAAGTGGAGGCGTGTGGACGTCAGTACCATTCGGTAACGATGTCACTGACTGTTCCAGGCGCTGTCGATCAGGTGGTTAAGGAATGCCTGGCGGCATATGGTCATATCGATATTCTTTTAAATTTTGCCGGGATTGTGCGCAAATCACATACGCTGGAAGTAAATGAGGATTGTTTCGATGCGGTCATGGACATCAATGCCAAGGCTTGTTTCTTTTTATCACAGGCAGTCATTCGCATCATGATAAAGCAGGGACACGGAGGAAAAATCATCAATGCCTCCAGCATTCTCTCGCAGCGATCCAGCAATGATTTCTTGCCCTTCACCGCCAGCAAAGGTGCACTGGAAGCCATCACAAAGGCATTGGCAAATGAATTCGCGGCACAGGATATTCAAGTGAATGCGATTTCCTTTGGCTATATGACGACCGGAACATCCCTGCAGGTAGATGAAAACGGCAGCTATGATCATGCGATATTAGCCAATATACCGGCAGGACGCTGGGGCTGTTACAAGGATGTGGATGGCATATTGTTATTGTTGGCATCCTCTGCCAGCAATTATATCACCGGCTGTGTCATTCCCGTGGACGGCGGTTTTTCCATCCATTGATCATTAGAAAAAGGGATCTTATTGATCCCTAACAAAAAGCGGATGCCGTTTCTGGCTGTCCGCTTTTTATGTAATGTTATGAGAAGAATTCCTGAATCCAGTATTTATTGGTTCCATTCCCTGTGACGCCGATGACAATATAGGTGAACTCCGGACGCAAAATATTGGCTCGGTGCGCCGGTGAATTCATCCAGTCATCGACAACCTGCCGGGCACTTTGTTGTCCACGGGCAATGTTTTCACCACTGGATTGAAACGATAATCCATAATCGCTAAAGACCGTGTAGCACGGCTTCCCATTTGGCCGCGTATGTGAATATTTACTCGCAACCTCCAAGGCCCTGATATAACCAACTTGATGATATTTACCAATTTCCAAGGTTAACGGAGAAAGACCGTGTTCCGTACGAATTTGATTGATCAATATGGCCACCTCGCGAATCTGCCTCATTTCCGTCGCACTATAAGCTGCCTGAGGTATTACGGTTGTATTAGAGGTTGTGCTGATAGATCGATCTGCCGTTTCTGATGATCGCGTGATGACTGGGGTGCTCACTTTACTTCTACCGGCTGTCTTGGCATTCACCTGTACTGACAATAGCGCTACCGCCTGATTGCCGCTGTTATCCTCAGTTTGACATTGTACCTTCTGAGCACCGCTTTTCGTAGTGTCCACATCATCACAATGGAACCGCTCGCTTAATGTTTGTGAATCCGTTTCGTTGTCATTAAGATCCTGCACAATCGCTTTCAGTGTTTTCTCATCCCATTCAAAAGATTCATTTTGGGTCAGTGATAAAGCAGACAGTGATACACTGGGCGCTGTAGTATCTTCGACTACCACATGCAGCTTCAAATCCTGCGCATAGGTAATGTCATACTCTCCCAGTTTCTTTACGTCTACCGCCCCGCGAATCGGAAAATGCAGCTGGTTTGCTTGGGATAAGGCATGGCGATTTTCCAATAGATATTGATAGGGATCAAAGGATTTCATACTGCCGTATTCCACATGGATTTCATCCTGTACAAGCGAATAACGCACATCAAAAGATGAGGGAAGAAAGGTATCAGAGTGCATAATAAAAAGTCCCAGCAAAGACCACGCGTACCTTTTTCCCTTCATATCCACCAACTCCTGTATCTATAAGTATAACATGAATTTAGCTTACGGTAAATTATCGAATGTGCCTTTTTCCTTATCATTTGACAAGGAAAAAGTACTTCCTAAATATGCGAATGCCACATGAAATATATCTTACATTCGCATCCGTTTTCATTTACAGTATGATCCTTTCATCCCCTTTTATACCCATGAAATGATTTTCTGAAAGAAACAGGGTGTAACGTATTATTTCGCTTTTTACTCATAATGAAAAACAACCTCTATTTTATCTGATTCGTGTGAAAGATATTACAAAGCTTACAGCTGTGATTTTGAACCTTACAATCCTGCAGTTAAATTCATAAAACGGTATGCAAGACTGACCCTTATGATCAAATGATGAAATTTATTTTCAAAGCATCCATTTACTCTTTCACATATTTACTTACGAGCTTAATAACCTCATCCGCTGTTTCATCATAGAAGCTTAAAAAGATCGCTTTGGTATGAGGGGGATGCTCCTCTGGCTGATCATCCATAATATGAATATGACAATTTTCATCACCATATAAAGGATAACGATGACCATGGATATCACTCAGAAAATACTTTCGTTTTCCCCGACATAAGCCGCAGTCTTTTGCTTGTTTCTGCTTTAGTGCAGTTTGAATCGGACAATGCTTCATGACCATCAATTCCTCTGTGCCATAAATATAGGAAAGAAAGCTTCCCTCACAACCATAGCGCTGTTTAAAAGCCGTTTGAATATCAGTAATCTGTTCATCATCGCATTCATGAGAAAGAATGATACCCTTGACGCCATGGGCAAACAGAAAGGCCGCCGCATAGGAATTAGTCACATTCATGAAATGCTCAGCGATTCCATCCTTTTCAGCCAATGCGCCGATTTCACTGAACAGGAAATGCGAATTAGGGTAGTCCTCTTTCATCACTCGCTTACCTGCATATCCGATATCAGGGTGCATCACATGAAGCTTTTTATATAATGAGGCTTCCGCATAAGTATGGATAGAATCCCACTGTTTCAGCGCCTGTGCCTGTGCTTCCTTATGTACTCTGATATAACAGCCCTGTAGTGTTTCACAATGAACATGACGCTCATAGGCGCCATAGGACAGTGATTGGGGTGGTGATGTGCGCAGTTCATAGAGCGCATCCAAAGCACGGCGGCGCAAATCATTAATGACTTTGATCGGGATCATCACTTCCTCATCACAAAGTATTTCTATATGCGCTGCTTCAAAAATCGTATTGCCGCATTTTTTTAGCTGTTCCATGAAACGCTCCTTTGCGATGCCATGATGCTGAGGCTTTGTCGCCTTTTCCAAGCCCTCCAGCACACACTGATGACCTTCCTCATCCCATACGCATAAGGCAGGAGCTTTCCCCATTTTTAGCGTTAAAGACATAAAGACCGGTACACGTCGGGGCTTAGTCTCATACGATTGTCGCAGCTGTTCTAACTGCACAACGTCACTTGTTTTCACCACGACACTTCCCTTGGGAATGACACCGTCAATCTCTATCTCCACAACCGCCCCGCGATCCGCATGATTCACGAGACGATGATGCTCATAAAGCTTATTGACAACACATCCGACATCGCCATTTTGACATAAGAAACGTATCCCATCATACTGACGTAGTGTATCGCTGAGCTGAATGGATATTCTTTTTCCTTTCTTAAACAAGACTTTCCCTATTGTCACACCCATATGATTAGGGCGAACAGGATTCATCAGTGCATCGCCATACTGATGAAACATATGACCTTCACTGAAGCCGCGATGAAACACCTTTTTCATATCCATCGTTACAGAATCTGCCGCAAAGGAACAATGATTTTCATAAGCATCCAACGCTTGGCGATAGTAAGCCGTCATCTGAGCAACATAGGCGGGCCGTTTCATTCTTCCTTCGATTTTAAAAGAGGTTACTCCCGCCGCAATAAGTTCGGGAATGCGCGCCAATGTATTCAAATCCTTCGGGCTTAACAAGTAGTCACCCTGAGTAGGAATATAGGAAACATCATCCCCGTCAATTTGTCCCAGCCGATATTTCATCCGGCACATCTGGGCACAGGCACCGCGATTGCCGCTGCGCTGTAGCTTCTTGGCGCTCATTAAGCACTGCCCGCTGTAGGAAATGCATAAGGCACCCTGAACAAACACCTCTATCTCCACTCCTAATTTCGTCAGTCTTTGTACTTCCTCGATCGTCGTCTCCCGCGGTAGAACAATGCGTTTGACGCCAGCCTTGCGCATCAAGTGAATGCCTGCTTCATTATGAATATGCATCTGGGTAGACGCATGAAGCTCAAGATCCGGGAAACGCTGATGTAACACATCAAACAAACCAAGATCCTGAATGATCAGCGCATCCACACCTTGTTCATAAAGAAACTTCGCATAAGCAATGGCCTTTTCCATTTCACTTTCAAAGATGAGCGTATTCATTGTGACATAAACCTTAACCCCATACCCATGAGCATAGCGCAAGGCTTCGATCATCCCTGCCTCATCAAAGTTGTCCGCATAGGCGCGCGCGCCAAACATCGTACCGCCTAAATATACGGCATCACATCCGTTTTGTACGGCCGCCACCAATGCCTCCATCGAGCCGGCCGGAGCTAATAATTCCACTTTTCGCATACAAGTCCTCATTTCCTTATCATTGTAGCGAATTTTGGGTCGATGTGCAAATTTTTAAAGGATTTCTTTTTCTTTGATAATCTGCAACGCTATCTCAATATGATATTCTTTGAAAACAAAGCACGATAGTATGAACCCAAAAACAATAAGCAAACAGTGGAAAAGATTTCCTTACTGCTATCGTATTCGTGCAAAATATGATAAGATATAGAAAAAAGAACAGATCAGGAGGATCCTATATGAAAATCGCTACCATTGGCACCGGGTTCATCGTTGAATGGTTTTTATCCGCAGCAGCGCTTTGTGAAGACGCAGAAGCAATTGCCGTCTATTCCCGCAAGGAAAGTACCGGTCGTAAGCTCGCAGATCAGTTTTATATCGACCGCGTTTATACCGATTTAAATGCCATGCTTCACGATGATGAGGTGGAATGCGTATATGTTGCCTCGCCCAATTCCCTGCACTATGAACATGCTAAGGCTGCTTTATTGGCAGGAAAGCACGTCATTTGCGAAAAGCCCTTTACTTCAACCTTGGCGCAGTCACTAGAGCTGACACGCATCGCCAAGCAAAAACAGCGCTTCTTGTTTGAAGGAATTGTGACCATTCATATGCCCAATTATCTTTCTTTGAAAGAGCATGTAAAGGAATTAGGACCGATTCGCATGGTTCAGTGTAACTTCTCACAATATTCCTCTCGCTATGATCGCTTTGTGGCCGGTGAAACACCGAATGTGTTCAATCCGGAATTTTCCGGCGGTGCGCTTTCTGATATTAACATTTACAATCTTCATTTCGTGATGAATTTATTTGGCAAGCCTCGTGATGTTCACTATTTCGCAAATATTCAGCGCAACATTGATACCTCCGGCATATTGGTATTAGAGTATGATGGTTTCCATGCGGTTTGCGTCGGATGCAAGGACACCCGCTCCCATAACATTGCACAAATTCAAGGGGAAAACGGTTATATCACCCTCAACTCGGAAACCGGCTATTGTGCCAATTATTCCCTTACCACCAAGGATGGAACACAGATTCCTGCCATCAAGCAAAATGATCTTCGCTTATATTATGAGGTCAAGGATTTCTTAAAGGTTATGAGTGAAAGAAATTATGATACGTGCTATGAATGGCTGGCATATTCCAACAGCGTCATGGAAGTATATGAAGCGGCACGTAAAAAAGCCGGAATTGTTTTTCCGGCTGATGCGGCACCGCTATAAAAATATAACACTAGAATCTAAAAACATTTCATCGCATCACTAGCAATGAAATGTTTTTTTATTTGCCTGATGGCGCAATAATGTAAGCAGCGCTTCATCTGCCGCTTGAAAATGATAGTCGCTTAATTCCTCCATGCTTACCCATTTGCCCTGATGATGGGCGTGAAAACAAATACTGCCGCTTACGATATGACCTCGATAGGCACTGACGTGTACGATGGGGTCAAAGCCGTTATCATCAAATTCACAAAGGAAGCCATCCACGACAATTTCAACCCCGAGTTCTTCCCGGATTTCACGAATGCAGGCTGCTTCTTTGCTTTCCCCAGCTTCTACCTTGCCGCCGGGAAACTCCCATATGCCATTCGCTATTGCCGATCGCCGCTGTGCGATCAATGCTCGTCCTGTTTTATCAAGCAAAACAACGCATACCACTTCAATTCTGTTCATGCCACAGTTCCCGATGATTCTCCACCATCTCGTAAAACGCCATGCCGAACGCAATCACAAAGGCCGAAGCCACAAGCATCATCCAATTTTGCGTATCCATTAATAGTCCATAATAAATACCGATCGCTCCGATAACCAGGTATAAAAACATGCCCATCAAATGATATTTCTTCATCGGTAATGCACTGGCACCCGCTGCCATAATCAAGCCAACACTAACAGCCAATGTTTCCCACGGTTTGTCAATCGTATATTGAAACTGTGACTGAATGATCGCATAGATATGAAGAATAAGATATCCGTACAGCGGTATTAGTGCCGTTGTAAAAATTCGCGTATTAAACTTCATACGAGTCCCTCACTTCTGGGGGATATTCCATCTTTGCCTCATTCCAATTCGCAAGTATCTCGCCATAGGCAAGCGCATAAGCCTTCGCCTTGTTTAAATCATGGCATTGAACATTGCCGCATTCCGCACTGGTGGCAGCCCCGGGAAGCTCACCCTCAAAGGCAGCACTTTTCGCACAGGCATCCTGAACCAGACGCAGTACCTCACATGGACTTAGCAAATCACGCACCAGCAAATAAAAACCGGTGCGACATCCCATCGGTCCTACATATACCACCGCATCACGATATTGTGAATTGCGCATAAACGTCGCAAATAAATGTTCCAAGCTATGCATCCCATCATCATCTAAATACGTTCCCTGATTGGGCTTTACCATCCGTAAATCGTAAGTAATCACATCTCCGTCTTGACGAGAAACATACAAGCCGGGCATTAAGTAATCATGATTGATACAAAAACTTGCGATTTTATCCATTTCATCACATCCTTATTGAACATTCTAACATAAACAAAAAAAGAAATCCACAGTTAAGGGATTTCTTATAACTGTTAATTATTTACATCTGACCATTTTCTGCGATCAGGACTTAAATTATCAACATAATAGCGAATCGTTAAAGAACCGGCGCATTTGCTTTTGTTTTTCGGCTCAACGATAAAAATGTCACCCTCTAACATTCCATCCAGCAGCGCTTTACAGCACGTATTGATGTTTTTTACACCGGATTCACATTCTTCATTGAAATCCTTCGCATTCACTTCAATGTATAACCATTGTTTGTCATGTGCTTCTGTTTTTTTATTCCACAGGCATGCCGCATAATCATCCATTGTCATTTTTGCCATGTTTCTCACTCCTTTTCGATCGGTTTTATTATAACACGTTAAATGCCAATAAGCAAAGCCTTTATCCAAGGCACAAGATTATCTGACCGCCGATTTTCCTCTGATATCTTGTAAAAGCGATAAATGAGCACAGGAAAATTAAACGATTATTCATACCGGCATCTTAAGGAATAAAAACGCTGCTATGCTTTTTCTTTTCTTCTTCTTGACAAGCTGAAAAAGCCATGTTATGATTTATACGAATATATAATATGAATATTCGTATATTATATTCGTGAGGAGTGATATCGAAATGCCATTAAAGCCAGTATTATCTGCCACCGATAAAGAGAATATTCGCGAAAGACTGAAAAAACGATGTGAAGAATGCTGGATTGCCCAGGGCTATAAAAAAACAAGCATTAAAGACTTATGCGCGAACGCAGAAATTTCCATCGGTACATTTTATACGCTATATCCGACAAAGGAAGATTTATTTTTAGAAACAATACAAACAATACAAACAACGTTGAAAGAAAACATATTAAATATTATTAGGAACAGACAGACAAAGGATGGGTTTGCTGAGGCCATGAAAGAGCTTTTCCAGGAATACGACCGTAAGCCTTTCCTATACAATGTCAATACGCCTGACTTCCAATCTTTTATCACAAAGCTCCCTGAAGAGGCAGTAAAATTGATTAGGTTTGACAGTTTTGATTTTTTCAGTCAAGTCATTCGTTCCGCCGGCCTTGAATTGAAAATGAGTGAAGCGAAAGCATATGGAGTATTAAGCGCCTTGTTGTCAACTATTAACGCAAAGGAAATCCTATCCATTACATGTGATTATGTTGATGTCTTTGATTTCATGGTAGACTGTCTGGTGGATGATATTTTTAAATGAAACTGGCTTCATGGCTATACGCAAACATGTTTGCCTGTTGAAGAAACAGGACAAGTTTCTATAATAATGAATAGATTAATGATTGTTAATCATGATATGCACTTGTTATTGAAGGAGGAGACAAGCATGATCAAAGAAGTGAATCAAATATGTGAAAAATTAAATAAGAAGCTGGGTATATCCATAACACTGCCAGACTCCAGTAACAAAGCTTATAAGACTGCCGCACTTTGTAACTTCATTGTTGGGACTGGCTTAATAGTGACCGGGACTGTCTTAACTTCAAAAAATTGTTTGATATTAGGCGGTTTAGGAATTGCCAGCAGTGTGATTTTACGAAAGGAAAGCAGACAAAAGCCAAATGATAATCATCAAATTTAAATACGAATGGCCCTATTATAAATAGCGCAGAAAAAGCATGGACACACTGCGGATCTGGTTGTTGTATTTTGCCGCATTAAAGGAAATGCAATATACTTTCAGCGCATCGTTATTTTTATCATATCAAGCAAGAAAAATATGAAAAAAAACGCTACATGAATGCAGCGCTAAATTTTTTAGTGCTTTGCCTTTTCCGCATCGCGCCAGTTATCCTGATAACCGCTTAACAGATCAACAAAGCGCTTCGCTGTTAAGTGCGGACGTGTAATAGCACTGCCGACGACAACGCTGTGGCAGCCCAAGAAGATACATTTCATCGCATCCTCCGGCGTATAGATATGACCTTCCATCATCACATAAGCATCATCTTTAAAATCACGGCACATCCGGGCAAATTCGCGCATATCAGGGCCTTCAATATGGGCAGTTTCCTTTGTATAGCCATAAAGTGTAGGGGCGACAATATCAGCGCCGTTTTCAATCGCACGCTTTGCCTCATCATAATTGGAAACATCGGCAAAAATAATGGCTTCCGGTATTTCTTGTTTAACTTGTTTAATCAAATCCCAAGCCTGGTTTTTTTCATGGGTAACTTGAGCAGTACAATCCAAGGCGATGATTTCCGCGCCGGCTTCCCATACGCCCTTGACTTCTTTCATTGTAGGAGTGATGAATACATCTGTATCATCATGCCATACTTTCCATAAACCGATCATCGGTAATTCCGGCACTGCTTTTTTAATCGCTGAAATCTGTTCCGGAGAATTGGCGCGAATACCAACAGCTCCTGCCCATCGTGCAGCTTCTGCCATTTTCACTACCATATCGTCTGTGTAAATCGGATCATCATGCTGAACCTGACAGGATACGATCAATCCGCCTTTCATGCTTTCTAAAATCTGTTTTTTTCTTGGATCTGTTGTTTTCATTGTTTTTCCTTCTTTCTTTTTTATATGATTCACCATGTATGTCATGGTTGATTCATGAGTTTGTTGTTCAATCACAGATACAAATGTTTTTCGTTTTCTTTAAGGACTTTGGTACGGCATCGGTATAGATCGTATGGAAATCCTTCATATGTGCCCAGGTGCTCAATGCTTTCACCTCAAATTTGGAAGAATCGATTAACAGATCATTGCGCAGTGAACGCTCCATGATCGCTTTTTTTACCGCACCGATCGCAAAGGCAAAGATTGTCACTTCCCCGTTTTGCGGGTTAACACCGTTGGTGCTGAAAAACGCGTGGTCAAAATTAAATTGACGAATCATCTCCAGTGTCAATGAGCCGCTTGACATGTCATTGCCGCTGTGAAATTCCCCTCCCAGCAAGTAAATATCACCGCGAAAGGATTCGGGCAGCTTGCGAATCAAATACGTACTGGCACTGACAATCGTGATGCGCTTATGCACGATATGTTCCAACAAGTAGACCGGTGTCGTCCCTGAATCAATGTAAATACAGTCGCCATCTTTAATCTGTTTCGCCGCCGCTGCGCAAATGCGCTGCTTTTCCTCCACATGGATTGTTTCCTTATGCTTAACCGGTATTTCATTTAAACCGCTGATGGTATTTTTTGCGATTGCGCCGCCATGTTCTCGCTGAATCAAACCCTGTTGTTCCAATTCCGCTAAATCACGCATAACGCTGGAGCGAGAAACGTTGAGAGCTTCGGTCAACTCTTTTACGGTGATAAAGGAGCGTTCATTGATTAGATTCATAATGATAAACAATCGTTCTTTTGTCAGCATGTTTGTTGCTCCTTCCCGTTAACCGCCAAGCTTTACCTTGACGCCTTGGCATTCGCCATACTCCACGTATTCACGCAGTTCGCTTTTTTCCATCATTTTCAAATCCTTGTATATATAATCACGATTCATCTGTTCCCACTTGTTCTTACCCAATGAGTGATAGGGTAGTAAATTCACTTCCGGAACATTCAGCTTTTTCGCATAATCAATGATTTGACATAACACCTCGTGATTCGCATTGAATCCGGGTATCACCGGTACGCGAATAATCACCTTGGCAGGATCGCGCTGTGCCAGCATTTCCAGATTGTTAAAAATATATTCGCTGCGTCCACCTGTCACTTCCAAGAGCTTATTTACATCCAAGTGCTTGACATCATACAGAAATAAATCAATATACGGCAAAGCCTTTTCGATTTCGCTCATCGGCACATTTCCGGTCGTTTCTACTGCGGTATGAAGCCCTTGCATCTTACATTCCTTTAGCAGCTCTGTTAATGCATCTGCCTGCAGGAACGGTTCCCCGCCGGAAACGGTAATTCCTCCGTTGCTGTTATCGAAGTATTCTTTGTCTTTCATAATTTCCTTTACGACGTCATCCACTGCCATGGTTTCACCGGCAAAGCGCAGTGCTCTCGTTAAACAGCTTTGCGTACAGGCGCGACAGCGAAGACATTGGGTGCTGTCCCATTGCCAATTCTGATCGAATGTAATTGCTTTTTGCGTACAGCTTGCGACACATGCCTTGCATGATACGCATTTGCGCTGATCATAAAGCAGGGTCGGCTTGGATGACCAGCTTTCCGGATTCGCACACCATGGGCAGTGCAGGGAACAGCCCTTTAAGAATACGGTGGTTCGGATTCCGGGACCATCATGCGTCGCAAATTTTTCAATATTGAAAACATTAATCATACAATTCCCTACTTAGCAGTTCGGCTTGAATATCCGGTGTTAGGTTAACAAACACCGCGCTGTAACCGGCTACGCGAACAATTAAATCCGGATAATTTTCCGGGTGCTTTTGCGCATCCTCTAAGACACCGTGATCGACACAAGTAACCATCAACTGACAGCCGCCTTTTTTGAAATAGGTATCGAACAATGCTTTCACTTTCTCTTTATCATCGTGCATCATGCGTGGAGTAAACTTTATATTCTGAACACTTCCGCCATGATATTTGGCTTTAAATTTAGCCAGGGAGTTAAGACATGCGGTAGGACCGCTCTTGGCTGCGCCGCCCTGTGGATTGTTGGCCGGATTCATGTACACGCCGCGTTTGCGTCCATCCAAGGAAGCATCGGTCTCATGACCCCAATCCGTATTCGTCTGATTGTTGGAAATAACAATCAAATAATAGCCAAGCTTCGCATCAATGCCTTTTTGACGGATTCCTTTGGCAATGTATTCATAAAGATTGTTAGCCATTTCGTCACACCCGGCATCATCGTTACCGTACTTCGCAACATCCAACAAGTCACGCTGAATTACTTCATAGCCGACAAAATCATGCAGCGCCGCTTCATTCAGCTGTTCCAGCGTATATTTCTTGGATTCAAATACTAATTCCTTGATCGCATACAAAGCATCGGAGGCATTGATACTGCCGTAAATCTCATTGGTTCCACCCAGGATTTCCACTCCACCGTCTAACAATGCTTTTTCTCGTCCGATGCAGTCATCCATCAGAATTGAAGTGTACAGGAAAGACACTTGTTCATTCATAATCTGATAGCTATAGGCCTGTGCTTCCACGCTCAAGGTGAAGTAATAGTCCAACAATTCCTTGTATTGATCATACAATTCATCAAAGCTGTGAATATCACGCAGTGCTTTTACTTTTACCGTCCCAGCTTTGTAAACGCGATCCATTGGGTCATATCCTTCATTGAGCGCCAGCTGTAAGATTTTCAAAACATTTAACAGTGTATTCGGCGTACCGACGCTTTTGCCTTGAATGACAAATTCACCGCAGCCGAAGGGAATATACTGTTCAGCGGTTTTACGATCGACACGCATCGCATATTCCACCGCCGCTACATTGACGTCATCATTATATAATGTCGGATAGGTTGCGCCGGAAGCGATACATTCATAAGCCATGTCCATTATATCCTGCGGCGTATCTTTCGTGAAACGCAGAGTGAATTGCGGCTCCACATAGCGCGTATCCTTGCATACGCGTAAGCATATCCGCGCAAACATATCGCAGGCTTCCACATTTTCACGGCCGACACCACCGACGATGATTCGTCCATTTACCGTAGTACGGCGATTCTCAATCATCTTCCATAAGGATTTCAAATAGCGGTAAGCGTCTTCCTCGCTGATGACGTGATTATCAATATCATGCTTTAAGAATGGTCCTAATACAATATCCATCCGTCCATAGTTAATCACACCGGCACACAGCGCATAGATCCAGAACAGCTGTAATGCTTGATGGAAGGTTTCCGGCTTGTGTTCTTTGATATGTTCTAAGCTGTTTAACATCAGCTCGCATTCCGCATGACGCTTGGGATCATCGCTCTTGGCAGCTGCTTCGCGCACCAGTTCCTGTTGGCGCTCGATGACCTTCTTTAATAATTCCATCGCTTCTATGGATGCCTCGATAAAATCATTTTGATTCTTTGTTTTACATTCCTCAATGATGCCGTTGATGCCAAGTCGCATCAGCTTATTATAATTAAGCATCATGCCTGACAATCTTGCCGTTGCCATAAACGGATATTTACAATCAATAAATCGTCCGGTTGTCGTATCGTTTAAGATGTCCTGGCAATACAGTGCTTTGACATCATGATCCTGCCAATAGTCGTATAATGCATCCACACGCGCCTTGTCTTCTTCACGCTCCAGCTGCTCTTTGAATGCACGCAGCTTGTGGAATACGCAGTAATGACCAACACCGCCGACACTCGTAACACACCCAAAACCGATCGGCAAGAAATCCAACCGTCCTGCGATCAGATCATCACCTTCAATGGATCGAAACAACGTAGGATAAATTGTTTTTAAGCAGTTAATCTCTCTTTTTGCCTTATCCAGGCCAGCACTGTCTTGATGCGCCTTGGTATAAGCTTCCATAATTTCCAGCTGTTCCATTACCGGTTTTTCACAGGGGATTTTAATGCTGACTTCGACATTCTGTACACCGTCAATATTGATCTTTGCCATGCTTTATCGCTCCTTTTCGCATTTCTTTTGATGGCGATATCCAGCTCTTGTGGATTGCTCAGCTATAATATAACAGAGGCAAAAATCAATGTCAATAGTTTTTGATCATTTTTAATCAACTTTGTTCATATTTGTTCATTTTAGTTCACACGTGTCGTTTCCTCCAAAGAAAAAAGGAAGTTATCATCGCATGGATTTGATCTTCCTTTAGAGCTTATTTGATTGGCGTTGCCCATATAGATATAATGCGCTTGACGCAATACAATAATTACTCTACTCTTATCTATAACTTAGGACGCATGCGTCTGACCAAGGGATTAAAATTTATGTTTCAGCGTAGAAAAACAGGGAAAATCGTTATGATTTGCCCTGTCTCGATAAGTCTACTTTTGTAGCCATTCTGATATTAAAATGTATCTTTCAGTGTATTCAATCTTCTTGTTTTCTCTTATACAAAATCAGTAACATCATTCCGATTGACA
>CANDJN010000007.1 GCA_947385085.1 uncultured Erysipelotrichaceae bacterium
ATTTGTATAAAGACCATGTGGATGTGGATATTGAAGTAAACTGGTATGGCATGGCGGACGGTGATATTTACTATATCTTAGATGACAGTGAGAATCCAAGCGTACCGGCTGATGATGATCCTCGTTGGACAAGCGGAGATCATACAAGCATTGATCCGGATCGCAAGACAATGATCTATGCGAAAGCCGTCAATAGCGATGGCAAGATCGCTAAGACATCGTCCACCTACTTTGTCATAGCGGATCAAACACCACCGGAAATCACATTCGATAAGGATTACACGGATTGGATCAGTGATAACAGTTTAACTGTGAGTGTCAGTGATAACTTATCAGGTGTCAATAATGAAGCGATTACGGCCAGGATTGATCACAGCGATAAGGGAAATGTAGAGGCTAGGGGAAGCACATTGAACTTTACTTCATTGCCGGATGGAAGCTATAAGCTACAGGTCAGCGCCGAAGATAACAGCGGCAACGATCAAAGCGAAATCATCACGGTGAAGATTGATACACATGCGCCGGAAATCAAAGGCGTTAAGGATCAAAGTGTATATCATCAATATTATTTACCGCGCTATATCAGTGTAACGGATAAGCACAGTGGTGTAGCAATGGCTAATATTACTAAGACAGGGGGAAGCAGTGAAGCAATTACTGATAACATTACCGTAAGGGATGTCGGTACCTATGTCATCAATACCGAAGATCATGCGGGTAATAAGCAGACGCTGACCTTTGAAATTGTCGCATTGCCTGATATTGTGACAGAAATTAATTGTAGTGAAGAATCGAAAAAGATCATCGCACAGATTGAACAGGAATATGAGGAAGCGAAGGCTCACATGGATGAAACAGAGCTTGCGAATGTCGAGAAATGGCTGAGCGATGCGCGCGATATCCGAAACACCTGTCGGATAAAGGTTGTATACAATGAAGACAAGAGCGCATGGGTGGAAGGCGTCGGCGATGTGGATTTTGCGGCAGATGCAGTATTGGTCGTAGAGGATATTGCGACTGCCAGCTTACCGAAACTGCCGATGAAAGCGCGTAAGGCATATGATGTGTATTTGATGCTGGGGAATGAAGTTATTGAGCCGGATGGCATGGTAAAGGTACACTTACCGTATACACAAAGTGATGAAAAGCCAATCTTATATGAGATTGACGATGCGCAAAAGGTCAAAGAAATCGCTGTAAAGCAAAGCGATAGTCATCTTGTATTTGAGGCGGATACGTTATTGAAATATGCGATCGCCATGAAAGAAGATTCAAATAAATCGGATACCGAGGAAACCTGTACAATCAAGATCAATCAGGACAGCGATGGTGATGGCTTGCCCGATTTGAATATTGACATTGACAAGGACGGCAAAGCCGATTTGAATGTGGATGTCGATTGTGATGGCATTCCGGATATCAATATTGACACGGATGGCGATGGCAAACCGGATTTCAATGTGGACAGTAATGGTGATGGCAGTGCCGACATCAATATCGGAACATTGCCTAAGCCATGGAAACCAAACAAATGCCAAACCGTCAACACCGTAAAATACTGCACGATGGGCAATTTAAAACCACATATCAATATTGATACCGATCATGACGGCAGACCTGATGTGAACTTGGATCTGGATGGAGATCGTTTACCTGATTTGAATATTGATGCGGATGGTGATCTCATTCCCGACGTGGATATTGACAGTGATGGGGATGGCAAGGCAGACATCAATATTGACTTAAACGGGGATGGTATTGCCGATTTGAATCTCGTAAGATTGACGAAGTGGAAACCGGATGCCAATTATGAAGTCAAAGGCTTCCGCTATGATACGATGAGCGGTATCAAACCGGAGTATAACATCGACACAGATGGCGATGGAAAAGCGGATAAAAACCTGGTGGATAACTCGGATAATCGCTATAATTTATCCGGATCTGATGGTTTGTCATTGATGAATAAGGTGAAGACCGGTGATTATACTAGTTTATTTATATGGCTGTTATTGTTCCTGTTGACAATTCTCATGAACAGTTATTGTTTCTATCGAGTATTACGACAAAAGAAAGAAAACCGTCAATCTTAACAGTTGTTATTTATATAAGGAAAAGCATCTGTCTATGGAGAAATCCGTGATATAGATGCTTTTTCACTGCCTGGCAACGAATGATAAAATGATATTGAATGCGATTTTATTTTGATTTATATGATGAATAATATTGGAATAACGGTAATTACTTTAAAATAATTAATATTGTAATTATATATAGAAAACCATACGTTATTCGCAAAAATGATTTTGAATCAACAGGTGGTAAAAAATGCATGAAGAAATCATCGTGCGTTTTATAGTAATTTCATCAAATTTGTTGTAAAATATAAGCTATTGACAGGATGATGGATCAAGAAAAGAGGTTAAGTGATGCCAAAAAAAGAATATTCAAACAAATATATTTCTTTATTCAACATTGCTCTGCTTAGTGTGATTTTGTTTGTGTCACTATGTGGGCTTGCAAGAACCGTTTTGAAACCCAAAAGTGTGAATACTTATGAGAATCGCAGCGCATATCGATTGAGCAAACCCACCGCCAGCACTTGGTTGGATAAATCATTTCAAGATCAGACAGAAGCTGCCCTGAATGATCAGATTCCCGGCGCTCAGCGAATGAAAAAAGCATATCAACATATAAATAATATTTTGAAATATCAAACCTTACAGACGATATATCGTATGAATCCCAATCAAAAAATCGTTTACAGCGGTCATCCTATTTACCATGGCAAATACATTGCCTATAAGCCGAATCAAAAAGATGACGCATATGCCGCTTTGGAAGCGAAGACGCAAAGCTTGAACCATACTGTTGATACTCATCCTGATATTGATTTCTATCTTTATTACATTGAAAAGGATACCGATATGAATTTTGATACCGGAGAGCCTTTGTTGGGGTATGAATATTTGAAAGATCGTTTGAACATACCGCAGGCAAATATGGCAAAGTTTTCTATTAACAGCCTGGATGAATTTGAAACCTATTTTTATCAGACGGATCATCACTGGAATTTTAAAGGCTCTTATTTAGCATATCAGCAGGTTTTGTCTTTATTCACAGATGAAAAGGCGTTGGCTCCGTTAGAACAGCGAGTGCTTTCCGATTCTTTCAGTGGTTCTAAAAGCAGTATGCTGGGCGCTAAAGGACTGTTTCAGGAGCCCTTTGAAGCGTATCGCTTTGCTTATCCGCCAATGAGCATAACGATCAATGGGGAAAAAGCAGATGATTACGGCAATCAGGAGGCCTTCTGGAACAAGGAAAATAAGGAGGCAATTTCTTATGGTGCTTTCTATGGCGGGGATGATGGTGAAATAATATTTCAAAACGATCAAAGCGATGAACGAAACATTTTGATTGTCGGTGAATCCTATGACAATGCGATTTTAAAGCTTTTGGCATCACATTTTCATCATACATATTCGATTGATCTTCGCCATTATGAACGAACCATGGGAAAGAAGTTTGATTTTGATTCGTATGTCAAAGAGCACGATATTGATAGTGTATTGCTTATCGGAAATGTCGATTTTTATAAAATGGAAACATTTGTATTGGAGGATGAATAAATGGTATTCAGCAGTCTAACATTCCTGTTTTTGTTTTTACCGATTGTTTCTTTCAGTATTTTTATCCGCAATCGTTCCCTGCAAAACATGATCTTATTATTGGCTTCCTTGATTTTTTATTCATGGGGGGAACCGAAAAGCATTTTATTACTTTGCCTGATTACCGCACTGGCGTATTTCAGCGGTATCCTGCAAGAACGATTAAAGGAAACAAACAAAATTTCATTGCGAAAGAGTGTATTTATCATTACCATTGCCTTGATTATTGCGAATTTATTCATTTTCAAATATTTAGGATTCTTCACCAAAAATCTCGGTTTTCTCGGAGTGAAGGAAATCACATTAGCACTGCCGATCGGAATCAGCTTTTATACCTTTCAAATTCTCTCTTACAGCATTGATTTATACTTAGGGAAGATTCGTCTGCAAAAGAATTTTTTCTATCTGTTGATGTATGTGAGCTTTTTCCCGCAGCTGATCGCTGGCCCGATTGTTCGCTATGAAACCATTGAACAAGAAATAGAGAATCGTCGTATCACAGTCAATGATGTGGCTAGCGGTTTAAGACGCTTTACGATCGGTTTGGCAAAAAAAGTTCTTTTAGCCAATCAGGTTGCGATGGTTGCGACTACGGTATATGCTGGAAACACAGAAGCGTATGGGGCTTTGATGTACTGGATTGCGGCGATTGCCTATACGTTACAGATTTATTTTGATTTTTCCGGATACAGCGATATGGCGATTGGATTGGGGAAAATGTTCGGCTTTCATTTTCTGGAAAATTTTAATTATCCGTATATTGCGACCTCGGTTACTGATTTCTGGCGTCGCTGGCATATCTCTTTATCCAGTTGGTTTCGGGATTATGTTTATATTCCGCTGGGCGGCAATCGTACCTCAAAAATCAAATGGCTTCGCAATATTCTAATCGTTTGGATATTGACCGGCTTTTGGCATGGTGCGGAGTGGAATTTCATTATCTGGGGATTGTATTACGGTATTCTGTTATTGATCGAAAAATTCTGGTTAGGCAAAATCTTAAATAAGCTTCCAAAGGCGCTCCAATGGCTTTATACCATGGTGATCGTATGTATCGGCTGGGTGATTTTTAACATTACCGACTTATCACAGTTATTATTCGCATTAAAGCATATGTTTACCATCAGCTCTGTTTCACTTATGACATCAATGGCGGCGGAGGTATCCATTATTACCGGCCTGTTGTTCATGCCGCTGGCATTCTTGTGCGCGATGCCGATATTTGCTCGTTTTCACTTTCAAAATGAAGTGTTGGATACGGCAGTGAAAAATATTCTGTGTGTTATTCTTTATGCGATTTGTATTCTGTTTATTGTGAGCGAGTCTTTTCAGCCGTTTATCTATTTCCGCTTTTAAAATGAAGCCGTGAAGTAAGGTACAAGTACTATGATCCATGCTTTATAAGCTTATCATTGCCAACGTGTAAATATTTACTAATGATGAATCAACGTGTATAATGTAAAAAATGAATAGGAGGAGTCATGTGAGCGACCAGAAGAATGCGGAACAGTCCGCAGTGATAGAAGAAACATCATCAAAATCATCGCCTCATCAGGAGGATGAAACAAAAGTTACAGACGTTCCCTCACAATCAGAGCCGACTGTTCATGAAACGATTGAATCCGCGGAAGTATCTCCTAAAATGGAAACAAAAACAGAAGCTGAAAAAGCAGCGGCGACAGCGGAAAGTGAGATAGAAGAAATCACAAAGAGCAATGAAAAAGTGCTGAGCGACTTGCAAGCGGATGCAGCGCAAAAGGCGGAATCACGCAGCGTTGATTCGGATTCCGCTGTGAGCGTTAAGGAAAAAAAGTCAATCAATTCCACAAAGGAAGATGGTTCTATCACAACGGAAGCATCCGATCATGATAAGGAAAGAGAGCATTCAGAGCAGAAAACGGGTGAAGAAAAAACAAGGAACGAGAAAAAAGGCAAGACATCTTCCTGTTTGAAAGAGCCATCCGATCTGCCTCAAAAGGCAAGCGGTGCCGCAAATAAAGCATCGTCTCAATCGCAGCCTTTAACGATTGAAGAAAAGCGCAAGCAGCAGCGTGAAAATAAAATGACGATTGAAGAAAAGCGCCGTCTTCAAAAAACGCAGGCTGTTTATCCAATAAGCCATCATAGTGTGATTAAAGATTATTTCCAAAAAACCGATCAATGGGATCGTATTTGCCTGATCGTTTTATTGTTATGTGAGGTCATGACGATATATATATCGTTACAGGTGATGCGTTATCTTCGTGCCCTTTATGCGATCGGAATCTTTTTGGTGCTGACATCGGCAATCTTCATGCTTTTTTGGTTCATGACGAAGAAAAAGCGAACGACTTATTGCTGCAGCGGCATATTGGCACTGCTGCTGTTGATCGGATCCATCGGCGCTTATCGTATGGCGACATTCGGCTCCCATGTATTTAATAATGTGGAAACTGAGACGGTGATGATCGTGACCGCAAAGGATTCCAAGCTGATGCCCTCCTCTGACTTTAAGGGGAAGAAAATGGCAGTATATGAAAATGACGGAGAATTAAACAATTTTGCGCGAGAAATTCTGAGTAAGGAAAAGAAAAGCGGTTATCAAGAGGTTGCCTATTCCTCCTATCAAGAAGCATATACGGATATGCAGGAGGGAAGAATTGATATGATGGTCTATGATGCCCAGATCCAGAAAAGTTTGGAGGAAAAGGGAATTGACAGCGGAGCACATATCAAAGTATTGTTTGAAAAGACATTTCAGCGAGCGGCGGTCAAATCCAAGGCCGTGGATATATCCAAGGATCCCTTTAATGTATATATCAGCGGCGTCGATTTAACCAGTCGCGGAATCAATGAAAAGGGCAGTTCGGATGTGAATATGATTTTAACCGTGAATCCGAAAACGAAAAAAATGATCATGCAGACAATACCGCGTGACAGCTGGGTTCCGATTACCTGTATGAATGATCGCCATTCCAAATTGACCTATGCCGGCGCTTACGGCGGCATTGACTGCTCCATTCAAACGATAGAAAAGACGTATGGCATTACCATTAATTATTATGCGAAAATCAACTTTCAAGGTGTCATCGATCTGGTGGATGCATTGGGTGGTGTTACGGTCATCAGTGATGTCGGTTTCTGTGAAGCGCACCCCTTTGAAGGCTATGGGGTAAGGGATTATTGTTATGCGGCCGGTCCCAATGAGGTGAATGGCATAGAGGCATTGATGTTCTCGCGGATTCGCCGCGTATTTTCCGGTGGCGATATTGAACGGGGACGGCATCAGATGGCATTGGTGGAAGCGGTCATGAACAAGTTTATCGAGGAGCCGACCATGGAGCATATCAACGGTCTGCTTATTGCGGTTCAAAATAACTTTACTACTAATTTAGCAGAATCCGATATGGGCAAGGCTTTGAATCTATTGATAAGGATGCAGGATCAAATTCAAAAGGTTGAAATGTATACGATGCAGGGAGAATTGGTTTGGAATGATGATGAAATCAGAAATGAGCATCTATATTACTTCTATCCGAATGATGGAGAGGTTGCGGTATTTCAACAGCGAATCCGCGATGTATTTGAGGGGAAATAAGTGATTTGAAATTGCTGTGCCTTCGTATATAGAAGCGCATTCATATATTTTTGATGGAAGCGATAACGGTGTTCATAGCGATGCGCAGCGATCTTATGAGTATGGTTAGTAGAAATTATATGGTATTTAAGAGGTATGGTATCCATCGGCAATTCTTCTCAGCGATGTCTTTGCATGAAAGGATGACAATAAATGGAGTGTTATATAAAATTAATGAGGGTTACCCATTATTTAAAAAACTTTTTAATCTTTTTGCCTTTGATCTTTAGTGGAAATATCTTTGATAAAGCAAAATTGTTATCGTGTGTATTTGCTTTTTTAGCTTTTTCAGCTGCGTCTTCTGTAGTATATATTATCAATGATATTAAAGATAGGGAAAAAGACCGGCAACATGAGGTAAAGAAAACCCGTCCTATAGCATCCGGAAAAGTCAGTGTAAAACAGGCTGTTGTTATCGCTTTGTTCTGTGTTCTTGTTTCCTACATTTTTGCGGCGTTATCCATTGAAAGCTTTTCTCATGTAAGTTTTCTTTACATCATCATTTATGTTTTACTTAATATTGCCTACAGTTTTGGACTTAAAAATATTCCGTTATTAGATCTGAGTATATTAGTGTCGGGATTTTTGCTTCGCGTTTTATATGGTGCATCTATAATTGATGTCAGCGTTTCCAATTGGCTTTATCTAACGGTAATCTCAGCAGCCTTTTACTTGGGATTAGGAAAGCGAAGAAATGAAATCAAGAAGTCCGGCGCAAAATCAAGGAAGGTTTTATCCTATTATAATGAAAATTTTTTAGATAAGAATATGTATATGTGTTTAACTTTAACCATTATATTTTATTCGCTGTGGTGCGTCGATCCCGTCAATGTAGTAAAAAGCGGAAATTTATTAATTTGGACAGTGCCATTGGTGATTCTGATATTCATGAAATACAGCATGGATGTTGAAAATGACAGCTATGGTGATCCTGTTGAGGTGATCTTATCGGATAAGATATTATTCCTAATGGGGATTGTTTATGTGACGGTGATAGTCTTGATGATTTATGCTTGTTAATGTGAGTCAAAAGTGTAACGAGTTTAGAATCAGTAATAAAAGCATATCACAGAAAGTTCTGATGGTACAGCTATTAAGTGCTGGCTTTGCTTTATCATATTGATTTGTGAAGTAATTCCTTGTGTTCAATTGTGCATGGGTTCATAGAATGGAGTATGTTATGAAAACTAAAATATTAAACATATTATTACTTATATTTTCAATACTATTTTTAATATTTCCAACCTCTTATGGAATCGTTGATTTAAAAATCGTAATCGCTTATTTAGCGTTATTTGCCACATTCATTTATCTGAAAAACAAGTTTAAGTGGGAATTGAAGATCCAGGAAAAATATTATATTTGGATCATTTTCGCTCTTGCGATTATCACTAGAATTGGTGTTGTTATCATATTCAATTCTTATATTAGTCAGGTTTCGGATTTTCAAAAGGCAATAGAGGCGTCAAAAACCCTCAATTTTGAAGGACCCTACTACATGGTTTTTACACATTGGATATTATATCCTACGTTGCTTCATTATATTTATATGATATTTGGCAATGCGCAAATTGTTGCGTTACTAACGAATGCAATCATATTGATTGGCGCCGCTATTCTTATTTATATGGTGGGAACATTATTGTTTGATAATAAAAAATACGGCTTTATCGCTTCGTTATTGTATATATTGTGGCCTGCCAACATCTTTTATACATTAATTTTTAGTCAAGAGCATCTATGCGCATTCATTCTAATATTGGTTCTTTACTTGTTTTTAAGAATGGAAAAAGAAAAAAACAACGGTCAGCTTCATTATATAAATATGATTTTGATTGGCAGTTTATTAGGGTTAAGCGCATTTTTCAAAAATTTTGCCCCTGTTTTTATCATTGCATTTATCATTTATTACCTATTGGATTCATTAAAAATAACGGTTACGAAAAAATATTTGATCGAAAAAGCATCGACGATACTCCTGATTTGTTTATCGTTCGTGATAAGTAAAAATATTATTTTTTTAGGGGTGGATCATTTAGTAGGAGCGAAGGTCGCTAGAAATATCGTGCCTTGCTACTTAAATGTCGGCCTTAGAGGTGATGGAAAATATAGTAAAGAAAATTACCGAATGTATTTTGATACTTTAGAAGCGAATCAATATGATTATGACAAAACGAATAAAGAAATTACAGGCAATTTGATTGAATATCTTAAGAGTTCGGATAGTTCCATCAAGCAGGAGGGCTTTTTTGATAATAAGGCCAGAGTTCTTTTTGCAGGAGATAAAGCTAGAGTCGGTTGGATTATTCAATCACTGAAAGCGGAAGAGCATTATACGATTGCTAAAATAATGGAAAAGGTCATAAAGGAAATTAACAATCATTTTTTCATTATGTTGGTCGTTTTCATGGCATTGGGGATGTTTATTTTGAATCGAGAGAAAAACACAAAGATCTTTCTTTTATATCTGATATTCTATGGCAGCTTCTTACTTTTAATATTAGTGGAAGCACAAAACCGATATATGTATGCCGTTCAGCCGATAATGTGCATTTTAGCCCCGTTGGGTTTGCAGTGGTTTCGCAATCAAATTGAAAATAATGTGATAAAGGAAGATAAAAAATATGAAATTAATAGCTTATGATTTTGACGGTACCATTTATGATGGCGATTCCTCACTTGATTTTTACAAATTTTGTTTCAAAAAAAAACGTATTTATCGTTATTGGCCGAAGCAGTTTTGGTATTTTTGCCTTTATATTCTAGGATTGAAAACAAAAACAGAAATGAAAGAGGTGTTTTTTTGCTTTTTGAAAGATTTTAATCATACAGAAGAATTATTAAGTGAATTTTGGGCGAGTCATTATTCAAAAATGAAAATGTGGTATTTAACCAAGGATCATTCCCACGATCTGATTATTTCGGCATCACCTGAATTTTTATTGGAAATACCCTTCAAGAAATTACAAGCGAAAGATCTCATCGCTTCCGCAGTCGATCAAAGAACAGGAAAATTTTTAAAAGAGAATTGTCATGGAGAAGAAAAAGTAAAAAGGCTAAAGGAAAAGTATCCCGATGTCATAATTGTAGAAATGTATACCGATAGCAGCGCTGATCTACCGATGATCGAATTTGCTCAAAAAGGTTTTAAAGTGAAAAAAGACCGAGTCATACCTTATTATGAATATCAAGAAACAAAGTTAGAAAAAATAAAGCATACGTTTTTAACCCCCAAATTTATTCGTTTTGTCTTAGTTGGTTGCCTGAATACTTTTAACGGTATATTCTTTTCATTTTTATATTCATTCATCATAAGAAATGCTACTTTTGCATTTATCATCGGATATATCACCAGTCTGGCAACTTCTTATCTGTTAAACAGCTATTATACATTTCATGATAAAAAACTATCAATATCTAAATATTTGCGATTCTGTATTTCTTATCTTCCTAATTTTATCATTCAGCTGATTTGTGTAGCTATATTCATTGATTTATTGCACTGGTATAAGCTAATTGCTTACACGATTGCAGCCATTATTGGTATTCCCATTACTTATTTAGCATTATTGTTATTTTCATTTAAAGAGAAGAAATAGTCATAAACTTGTTTAGTGCTTATGCAAATAAGGGTTGAAACAGAATGATTTCACATGATGTGAATGGGTTCTTTATGGATTTAAAGAAATTAGCACATGAGCGATATTCGTTATTCTCTGGAAAAAACAGGCAAGGAATGTGGTTAGATGGTCGCATTGCGCTTTTCATGCTCGCTATCCTTGGGATAGCTTTTTTCTTTTGAGTTAGGTAACGATTCTTTTTAAAACCTTTTACAACATTTGGAATTGTTGATATAATATATTATGTGGTATATTAATCTTATCACAGAGAAAGAAGGAATAAGATGAAGAAAATCTTAATCACCGGTGGAGCCGGGTATATTGGAAGCCACACTGCTGTAGAATTATTACAAGCAGGATATGATATTGTGATTGTCGATGATTTCAGTAATTCAAAGCCAAAAGCCATTGAAAGCATCAAGAAAATAACCGGAAAAGATTTCCGTTTTGTAGCGGGTAATGTTTGTGACCGCTCATTGGTAGCGAAGATATTTAAGGAAGAAAAGCCGGATGCCGTGATTCATTTTGCCGGATATAAGGCGGTAGGAGAATCAGTGGCGAAGCCGTTGATGTATTATCGAAACAACATTGACAGTACATTAACCTTGCTGGAAGTGATGCAGGAATTTGACTGTAAGAACTTTGTGTTTTCTTCCAGCGCTACTGTTTACGGTGAGCCCGAGCGGCTGCCGCTCGATGAAAAGTGCCGGTTGTCAACCACCAATCCATACGGTTCCACAAAGTTATACATCGAAGGAATTTTGAATGATTTGTATGTTTCAGATCACGCATGGAATATTGCGATACTGAGGTATTTTAATCCGGTAGGAGCGCATGAGAGCGGTTTGATCGGCGAGGAGCCCAACGGGATACCCAATAACTTGGTTCCCTATATCGTAAAAGTTGCGATGAAAGAGTTGCCGGCCCTATCTGTTTTCGGCAGCGATTATCCGACACCTGACGGTACCGGTGTTCGCGACTATATTCATGTCGTGGATTTAGCGAAAGGTCATGTAAAAAGCTTAGATGCGATTTTTCAGGGAACCGGTCTTGACTACTATAATTTAGGAACCGGAACGGGATATAGCGTTCTGGATTTGGTGAAGGCCTTTGAAAAAGTAAACAAGGTGAATGTTCCGTATCAAATTGTGGACAGACGTCCCGGCGATGTTGCCGAGTGCTTCGCTAATCCGCAATATGCAAAAGAAAAGCTGGGATGGCAAGCGGAATTGGGACTGGAAGAAATGATGAAAAGTTCTTATGAGTTTGCACGAAAATCCGGAGAAAACCAATGAATGTACTAGTGATTATTCCGGCACGAGGAGGATCCAAAGGGATTCCCAGGAAAAATGTCAGATTATTAAACGGGCAGCCGTTAATCAGCTACGCCATCCGCAACGCATTGAACAGTAAATATGTTACGGATGTATTTGTCAGTACCGATGATGAAGAAATAGAAAACGTGGCAATGAAATACGGCAGCGGCATTGTAAAAAGAAATCCGGAGTTAGGGAATGATCAAGTAACCCTCGATCCGGTCATTTATGATGCAACAAACAGAATTGAAGCAGAACAGAATAAACATTATGACATCGTCATCACGATGCAGCCAACCTCACCATTATTGAAATGGGAGACATTAGACGCTGCGATTGAATATTTTTTGGAAAACGATTCGGATACCGTCATCAGTGTTGTCAATAAACCACATCTATCGTGGAAAAATGATAACGGCAAAATCGTTCCCAACTATGAAAAACGCTTGAATCGCCAGGAGCTGCCGGCTAATTATTTAGAGACCGGAGCATTTGTGATTACCAAACGAGCGTTTGTTAAGGAAACTGGCCGATTTGGAAAGGTTATTCATGTTTATGAAGTAGCGGAAGAGGAATCGATCGATATTGATTCCTACAGTGATTGGGCGCTTTGTGAAAGCACTTTAAAACGGAAAAAAATCGTTTTGCGATGTGACGGCCATAAAATGCTGGGGATGGGACATATCTATCATTGTTTAACCCTTGCTTACCATTTGACCGGGCATGATATCGTATTTGTATTGAATAAAAAATATCAGGATGGAATAAAAAAGGTCAAAGAAGCTTTTTTTCAGTATGAATTGATTGAAGATGATAACGATTTCTACCGATTGCTGGATCGGATGAGAGCGAATATCGTCGTCAACGATTGTTTGGATACGAGTGAGGAGTATATTCGCAACTTACAAAAATATGCCGATAAAGTGGTTACGATTGAAGATATGGGAACGGGAAGTGCCGTTGCCGATGTCTGTATCAACGCTCTGTATGAGAAAAATGATAACCCGAATATTTATTGCGGTGAAAAATACGTATGTCTGCGTGACGAATTTTTAATTGCGCAACCGAAAGTGATCGAAAAAACAGTGAAAAACGTATTGGTTTTATTCGGAGGAACCGATCCGAGTAATTTAACTAAAAAACTGTATCATATCGCAAAGAGGTGGGATGAAAACTTAACCTTTACTTTTATTACAGGTATCGGATATGATCCCCTTTCGCTAGGAATCACCGCGGATGAGTCCCACCATATTGAGGTATTGAACAACGTAAAGAATGTGAGCAAATATATGGAAGCAGCGGACATCGCATTTACTTCGCAGGGAAGAACCGTATACGAACTGGCTGCCATCGGCGTTCCTTCCATAGTGTTAGCCCAGAATGAACGTGAATTATTACATACTTTTGCCTCGGCAGAAAATGGGTTTATGAATCTTGGATTAGGGAAAGATGTAACCGAGGAAGAAATCGAAAGAACGTTGCATTTATTAATCGCGGATTTTGAGCGACGAAAAGAAATGAACAAAAAGATGTTAAAGAAGAACATCAAACTGGGAATTACAAGAGAAATCAATTTAATACTGGAATAGGCGAGGTGTGAAAATGAAAACAATTGCAGAAAGAATGGTTAATGAAGAATTTGTATTGATTGCGGAAGTAGGCGTCAATTATTATGATATTGCGACATTAAAGGGAATATCCAATATGGAAGCCGCTAAATTGATGGTAAAAGAGGCAAAAGCGGCGGGAGTCCATGCGGTAAAGTTTCAAACGTACAAAGCGGAAACGCTGGCTGCTGCGGATTCACCGTATTATTGGGATATCCGTGAAGAAGCGACGAGATCGCAAAGAGAGCTGTTTAAAAAGTTTGATTCCTTTGGGTATCAAGAATACAAGGAAATCAAAACGTATTGTGATGAAATCGGCATTGAATTTTTATCCACGGCTTTTGATTACGAATCAGCGGATTATTTGAATGAATTGATGAATGTTTATAAAATTTCATCCTCTGACTTATCCAATTTGCCCTTTATTGAGCATCAGGCAAAGAAAAACAAGCCGATGCTGCTGTCAATCGGAGCTTCCAATGAAGCAGAAATTGAAATGGCAATTACAACGATTCGTAATGTCAATCATCAGCCGCTGGCGTTGTTGCACTGTGTTTTGGAATATCCTACCCCTTATGAACACGCCAATCTAAATAAAATTGTCACTTTGAAAAAGTTTCAAGCGAAATACGACAACATCTATATCGGCTACAGTGATCATACGAAACCGGAAGCGAACTATGACGTGCTGAAAACGGCATACAACCTAGGTGCTAAAGTGATTGAAAAGCATTATACTTTGGACAAGACGCTGAAAGGCAATGATCATTATCACGGAATGGATCCTGTAGATGCCAAAAATATTATTGAAGGCATTCAATACATTGATTCCATTCGCGGTACTTATGAATTGAAATGTTTGGAAACAGAATCTTCCGCACGAAAAAATGCGCGGCGTTCCATTGTGGCAGAGCGAGATATTAAAAAGGGTGCTGTGATTACAAGGGAAGATTTGACGTTTAAACGACCCGGTACCGGTATCAGTCCGCAATTGATTGATGAAGTAATCGGTAAAACAGCTCAATGCGATATCAAAGAAGATACGATATTGAGCAAAGATATGATCCAATAAGGTTAGACTATGAATAAGATCCTGAACAATGGATCATACAATCTACCACAGTCATGCTTTTGTTGCGGATCAAGTGGCTGGCAATACTGTGGTTACAATAGAAAGAATTGATGAGTGTGTTACAGAAAATAAGAAACAGAATGAAATATAAAGGTCAATTTCAAGATTGTACGATAGCCAAAAATGTGGAAATCATTCAGAGTGACTTGAAAAGAAGCGTCAACGTCGCTCATGATGCGTCGATCATTCACTGTGAGATTGACAAATATACTTCCATCGGAAGATACAGCAAATTGCAGGACTGCATGATCGGAAAATTTTGTTCCGTCTCGTGGGATGTTACGATCGGCGCAAAATCGCATCCGTTGGATGCCATTTCCACGCATAGCTTTCCTTACAATAAACTGTACGATTTTGCAAGTCAGGCGAAAGGACTGCCGCCGCAGATGACGATCATCGGTAATGATGTTTGGATCGGCTGCGGTGCGATCGTGAAATCGGGAATTACAATCGGCAACGGCGCAATCATCGGTGCCGGAGCCGTAGTCACAAAGGATGTAGAGCCGTATGCCATTGTGGTGGGAAGTCCCGCTAAAAAAATCAAAGCTCGCTTTTCTGATGCCGTGATTCAGCAGCTGGAAGAAATGAAATGGTGGGATATGGATGAATCATGGATAAAAGAAAACATTCAGCTGTTTCAACAGCCGCTGACGGATCAAACAATGGAATCTTTACGAAAAGCAAAGGAGACATTATGAAAACATTTTGCATATTGTCCGGTGCCTATGTGAATGCCGGAGACTTTCTGATTGTAAAAAGAACCAAAGAAATCTTAAAGCATATCTATCCGGATTGTCACTTTCAAGAGATCGCAAGAAATAAATCACTGACTCCTTATTTAGAAAAGATCAATCAATCGGATGCTTTAATCATTGCCGGAGGCCCGGCGTATTTGCCCAATGTGTATCCGAATACGCTGCCGCTTGTGGATGATTTGAGTCAGATAAAAACCAAGATCATTCCGGTGGGGTTGGGATGGTATGGCGAAGAAATCAATGAACAGTACATCTATACGAAATATAAGTTTACGACAAAAACAAAAGATCTGTTAAAAAGATTGGAAAGCGACGCGCATTCCCTCAGCTGCCGTGATTATTTCTCATGCCGTGTATTGCACGCCAATGACTTTGAGCACATCACTTTTACCGGTTGCCCGGCTTGGTATGATGTTCAGTATTTAGCGAAAGCAGACGCAAAAGCATTGAAAAAAACAACGATCAAAAAAATCTGCGTATCCGATCCGGCGATTGCTCAAAATACAAAGCAGTTGAAACTATTGATTCAATACTTGCGTGACAAATTCCATCAGGCACAAATCGCGGTGGTGTTTCACCGTCAAGAACAGGATGCCGGTTATCGAAAGATGGAACAGGAATTAGCGAGCCAATACGGCGATCAAGTGAAATGTCATAATATTTCTTATTCAGCCGAGGGATTTTCGATCTATGATGAATGTGATCTGCACGTCGGTTTCCGAGTTCATGCGCATATTTATAATTTAAGTCATCGCAATTTATCGCTGCTGATTGAAGAAGACGGCCGCGGAGCAGGAGTAAACGAGGCACTCGGTTTACCTAGAATTACGGCTTATCATTTATATAAAAAACAAGAAAACAGCGTGAGAAAGCTCTCCAATCGAGTTCGATATAAATTATTAAAAGAAAAGTATTATCCATTGAATGAATTTTTTATCGATGATCTTGACGCATGGATTCATATTTTAGAACAGGATAGTGTAAATATCTACAAAAACGCATATGCGAAGATGATCTGCTCTTATAAGAATATGGAAGCGTTTATCAAGGGAGCGATTGGTGAAGAATGAAACAGGAATCCTCTGAAAATAAAGTATTAGAAAACGCCTTTTTCTATACACTATCCAGTATCATCACGTTGGTGATTTCATTTATCTCCGTCAGTTTACTAACATTTTTATTATCTACCGATGAATATGGTGTCGTCGATCTTTTTACCTCTACGGTGAGTATGTTCACGATCGTATTATCGGTTTCCATATCGGCATCCATATCTCGTTTTTATTATGAAAAAAGTGTGAATTACCGGGAATTTATTAAATCAATCTGTTTGTTTATCCTCTTTCTGAACGGTATATTAACGCCTTTCTTCATTGTCCTCGCGACTCCTTTCAGTAACTTTTTAAACATTGATCAATCGCTTTATTATTTAATTATTATTGGCAGCTATATCAATATTTACTTGGAATTCTATGAGCGCCATCTGGTGGCTTCGCAAAATTCCAAGCGACATATGTTTTTTAAGGTCATCCCTTCTTTGATGAATACGATCATTTCCATATTATTGATATTGGCATTGAAAGATCTCAATGGTGGCTATATCCGAGTATTGGTCATCATTGCGGTTAATTTTTTATTTTTACTGTATATCGTTTATAAAGGACGTACCTTGTTTAAGGAAAAAATCCAGCGCAGCAATATAAAATCGGCACTGTTGTTTTCGGCACCGCTGGTATTGCATTCTTTGTCCAATTATGTACTGACTTATTTTGATAAACTCGTAATCAATCAATACGGAAATTTTTCAAATACCGGTCTTTATAGCTTAGCGACACGGGTTGGGGAAGTGCTGTTATTGGTGGTAAATTCCGTGAATTATTCCTGGGCACCGGTTTTTTATCAAAACAACGGTGATTATCGCTGCGTTGAAGGAGTATTAAAAAAGTATATGCAGTTGATCGTATTGCTTGCCCTGGGAATCATTTTTTATGTTGAGAATTTTGCGAAGATTATTATCAGCTCCAATTACTACGATGCCTTATCCATCATACCGATATTATGCCTGGGTTATATTATGGTGTTTCTATATCAAATTTATGTGAATTATGCCATCTATCGTAAAAAAACATTGAATATCACAGTCAATACGATTATCGCGGCCGTTTTTAATATCGTATTAAACTATATCTTCATTCCTCAATACGGCTATCAAGCGGCCTCTTATACCACATTGGCTTCTTATTCTATGTTGTTTTTACTGCATTACATCAATTCCAAGTATATTTTAAAAGGTGATGTCTATCGCATTTCTAACATAAAGAACGAGTTCTTGTATTTGCTTGGCGGATTAATTATTTATTATTTGACAAGATTTTTCTGCCCCAATGTGATAATATTAATTGTTATACGAACTGTGTATATTGTATTTTTAATGATAAAATATGATATTATAAATATATTGAGAAGTTTCCTGTTAAACAGAAAGGGCGGAGTGTGATTTTATGGAAAAAATAAAGAATAACATTGTCAATGTAATCTATCTATTTATTATAGCATCTCCCATACTGGATAATGTTACTTATCTCATGCGTGAGATCATGCAGCTGAATGTATCTTTCAGCACAATCTTAAAGCCACTCATTATGGGCTTGATTTATCTGTTTTTTATTGCCTATTTATTCTTTGTGAAAAAGCAGAAACCGATCTACCTAATACCGATGTTCATCGTTGTCATTTATGCCGGTGTTCATATCCTCATTACCAAAAACGCATTTTTCTCTTTTTCTTACAGTACCTTTAGCGAAGAAGTAAAGCGGATGATTCAAATCATTTATGTGATGCTGGTGATATGCAACTTTGTGATCTTGTACCGCAACAAAGAAGACTTTAACTTCCATAGTGATCAATTAATCAAGGTTTTGGCAATATCCGGTATGATTTATTATGTGTTTTATTTTGCATCATTAATTACCGGTACCAGTGCGTTAAGCTATTCCAATGATACCAATTTGGGTTATCAGGGATGGCTTGTGCCTTCCCATTTAATCAACCATATCGGATCGTTATTGATCCCGTTGGTGTGGCTTCAGTATAAAAAGGAAAAGAATAAAATATGGTTAGGGATGTTTACCTTAATGTGTATTTTGTGCTTTGGTTTTATTGGGACAAAGTCAGGTACGTTCAGTATTTATATTATATTAGCCCTGCTCATTTTATTTGAACTCATAAGAGCGGTTTTCTCATTTGAAAAGAAGATTCTGTATATTCTTTCATTCCTTGTGATTTTCCTATGCGGCACGATCTTCGCATATCGTTATACCTATACCTATCAGAATATTTACGTGATGCGAAATGACTTGGAACAATCAGAAGGAATGCTGAGTGAAAAGGTTACAAATATTATTGATTCGGTGGAAGGCGGATCTTCGGTGAATATTGCCGATCCCGCGCGGATGAAGTATTACAAAACGGTGGAGAAATCGTTGGTGAATCTTGAAAAAGTAACGTATGAAAACGGCTTGGCCGGAGCGGATAACCGCACCAATGAATTGATTTACAACAGCTATCTATTCCGCAATTTAGGATGGAAACATCAAATTTTCGGAGTCGGGTTCTGTAATCAGCCAAATCATTTGTATATGGAAAATGATGTTTATTCAATGCTGTTCAATTACGGTATTATCCCTTTTGTTCTTGTCTATCTGCCGTTTTTATTGATCTTCGCTTTTGTACTGATTAAGATATTTATTCAGTTTGTCAAAGCCAAACTTCAGTTCTTTGAGGAAGAATATATGCTGCTGATCGCGATGTCATTATTCATCTTCCTAACGTATACAACAGGATATTTGCTGATTCAAACTTCACTCATTATCTTGTATGTGCCGATCTTTATTCACTGCTTTGATGCTTTGAATAAAAAGATCGGAACGGTGAATTTAAAAAATCGAATCCGTAAATATTTGAGTATAGTAAGCAGGATGAAAAACCGCGGTCACTATCGCAAGGAATTGAGTAAACGAGATGCCTTGTCGGTATTTGATTATATGGAATTATCACAGGATATGCCGGTGGCTCATTATGAATTATCGAAGGACAATACTTTATATGGCATTGCTCATTGTCTGCGCAGTTATGCCGGTTATCACGGCTTGCTGGATTCTTACATTGAGCATGGGGTGAATTTTTCCACTTCCGTTTATCCTCCGGATGCGGTCAATGGCTTATCTAATATCATCGCCGTAAGCAAAAGACGGATTGATATTATTAACCAAAACTACACTAAGCACGTTTACCCGGTCGGACCGTATATCCATTATGCCGATCCGTTATATGGTCAAGCACAATTTGATCAAGACAAAAAGGTACTAGGGAAAGTATTGCTGATATTTCCTTCTAAATCCATCGAAGGAGTAAACCATACCTTTGATAGTGATGAATTTATTGCGGAAATCAAAAAAGTAAAAGAAAAAGTCGGTGCCGACACGGTACTGGTCAATATTTATTTTTATGATATCCAACAGGGAATGCATAAACGATTCGCAGCAGAGGGCTTTCAAATCGTAACAGCAGGTCATAAAAATGATATTCATTTTACAAATCGGTTAAAATATATTATATCGCTGGCTGATTATACGATGTCCAATAATATCGGAACGCATATCGGGTATTGCTTATATATGAAGAAACCGCATTATGTATTCCGACAAAAGGTGGAAATCAGCGGTGAAAACGCTCAGGAAGAATTTTATGAGGAACGATTGAGAACCTATAATGAAAGCCAAAAACAAATTTTGGATGCCTTCTCTGCATTCTCTTTTGAGATTACGGAAAAGCAGTTGGAAATCTATCGTGAGCATTGGGATCCCAAAAGCATTAAGAGTAAGGAGCAGCTATTCGATATACTGAAAGATAGCGAATACAGAAAAGATGAAAAAAGTAAGTGTAATTGTACCGGTATATAACGTAGAAGCATATTTGCCAAGATGTTTAGACAGCCTGGTGAATCAAACGCTCAAGGATATTGAAATCATCGTTGTCAATGATGGATCACCAGACAATAGTCAATCGATCATTGATGCCTATCAGAAACAATATCCAGAAATGATTCACGCTTATATCAAAGAGAACGGTGGCCTAAGCGATGCCAGAAACTATGGAATAAAAAAAGCATCCGGTGAATATTTGGCGTTTATTGACAGTGATGATTATGTGGAGCCACAGACCTTTGAGCGGATGTATCAAAAAGCCAGAGAAGCGGATTTTGATGTGGTTGCCTGTCATTTAAAGTATATTTATGAAGACAGCGATGAGATAAAATACGTATCGTCTCATTTGCGAGAAGATATTACGGAGAAGGAGAAATTAAAGGAAATCATCATCAGCATTTATCCTTCTGCCTGCAATAAAATTTATAAAAGGTCGATTTTTCATGATGATTGTTTATTCAAAAAAGGAATTTTATTTGAAGATGTGGAATTTACCCATCGCTTGATCAGTAACATCAAGTCGATTGGAAAAGTGGATGAATATTTGATTAATTATACCCAGCGAAGCGGAACCATCACCAAAACACCGAATAAAAAAGTATTCGATTACATTGATAATATGAACGGAATCATTGCCTATTATCAGGAAAAAGGAATTTTTGAAGAATATCAGCGGGTGTTGGAATATTCTTATGTTCGCTATTTATATGCGACGTTTATCAAACAATCGGCATTATTAAATAAATCAGACTACAATGAAGCTGTACGCTTGGCACAAAAAAATGTAAAAGAAAAATTTCCGCATTATCGTTTCCATGCCTACTTCTATCGAAACGGTCTTAAAGGGATTTATCTCATATTATTTAACAAAATGATTGCCGCAATGGTCTATCAAATGAATCATTAAAAAGGGCAAAATATGTACTCCAATGCCTGTGTTTCAAAAAACATGGCAGGTGTTGGGAGAAAGGGTGATGCGAAATGCGAGTATATATGGGGAGTGATTGCATTCATAAGCAATCATGCGGGAATGCGTTCTTAAAATATTGTCTGAGAAAGAATTGGAAATTATGCCTTCATTATCTTTGGTGGCTTGGCGCAGCGATTTTGTATCGGATACATATATACGATAAGAAAACGTACCTATCAAAAAAATGGCGGTTTTTGTCTAGAGTGAATTCTCGAGAAGAATGGATACAGGCCTTTGCGTCACAGTATGCTCAGCAGTGCTATGATTGGTTTCAAAGGGAAGCTCATCAGGATGATGTATTGATTGACGATGCGCCGCAGTTTTTATTAACTGCCATTTTTCAGGATACAGGATTGCAGACTTATGGCACCGCAATGGAAAAAACAGGAATCGTGAATGAAATTTGCGATATGGATGCAATCTGGCAGACAGAGTGGGATACGGCAGAGGTCTATGTTAAAGCGCCGCCGTGCAAAATGCGTCGGGGCAGTACGATTCGTTATGTGGCTGGTTCACAGATGTTTTCAGATGAAAAAAGCTACTACAAGCAAATGCTTAAACAGTTGGGGTATGATGCCGCTTTATTGTTTATCGCCGCATGGATCTTATTGATTATGACGCTGTGTTTCACCACCTTGCAGATCAGTTGGAAAATTATTTTTAGCATTATGATGGATCCGGTATTACTGATACTGAATTATGTACCGATTTTTTTATTGCTGCTCTTTCTCTATGCATTGTTCCATTCTGTGCCGTTTGCTTTTCTTGGCGGCTCTATCGTTTTATATGTCATGTGTATGGTACAATACTTTAAATTGCTGTATCGAAATGAAATATTTGTGATCAGCGATATATTGTTGCTGCAAGAGGCCGAGAATATGGCGGGGAAGTACGATATTACTTTTCAGCTTAAGCATTGGTTAGCGCTTTTACTGCTATTGATTCTCTTTGGATTATTGCTTCGCTTTGCGCGCAGAAAAAAACAGCCTTGGCCGATACGCTTTGGTGTGGCATCCATCAGTGTCCTTACTTTTTCTGTGATGTTCGGCAGCGTCTATCAGAACGAAGAGATTTATGCGAATCATATGAATTTTCAAGCAATCAACCGCTGGGTTGCAACACAGCGACATCAAGTGCATGGTATGATTTATCCGTTTTTATACAGCTATACATACGCATTTGACAAAGAACCGGAAAATTACAATCCCGGTGAAGCACAACGGATATTGGATACGTATGAATACCATTCGATGCCTGATAACAAAAAGGCTCACGTCATTGGTATTATGCTGGAATCTTATAATGACTTCTCCCGCTATGTACCATTGGAAAACGATCCTTATCATAACTTTCATGAACTTCAAAAGGAATCCTTGTCAGGTTACTTTATCTCTAATATTTTTGCGGGTGGAACGGTCGCAACGGAGCGCAGTTTTCTGAGTGGCTATCAAAATCAACCAGGCTACAGAATAGATACCAATTCTTTTGTCCGCTATTTCAATGAACAGGGCTATTTTACCGAAGCGCTGCATCCCAGTAATGGCTGGTTCTATAATCGCCAAAATATCAATCGTTTTTTAGGTTTTCAAAACTTTTATTATATTGAGAATTATTTTGGGAAGATCACGTACGATCACGAATTATTTCAGGAGATCATCGCCGGATATGAACGAAATCAAGGAAGCGGGCAGCCGTATTTTAACTTTACCGTGACTTATCAAAATTATGGGCCTTATGCGTCAACACCTAAGAGCGATCAAACCTATTTGTTGCGTAACGATCACATTGAAGAAGAGCCTTATCAAATCTTTAACAATTATTTGGCAGGTATTGCCGATACGGATTTGGCGTTGAAAGAACTGTTTGATTATTTCCGCGCTCAAAATGAGCCGGTAATGATTGTGATTTTCGGCGATCATAATCCATTCTTGGGAAGCGGTGACAGCGGCTATATTCAAAACGGTATGAATTTGGATTTGGGTACGGTGGCAGGCTTTCGCGAGTATTATCAAATTCCGTATCTCATTTGGGGAAATGAGGCCGCGAAATCCATGTATGGCGTTTCCTTTCAGGGAGAAGGAGATGAATTTTCACCGATGTATCTTTTACCGTATCTATTTCACTATTTGGGATTGGAAGGGAACGAATATATGCAGTATCTAAATGCTCTGTATCCGGAATTACCAGTCCTTAATGAGAATTATTTCTTGGTAAACGGGGAATGGAAAAAAACATTAAGCGGCGCTGAACTGACAAAGTATCAGGAGTTTATTAACTTGGAGTATTACTATCAGCATAATTTGAAAACACGTTAGCACGGTGAAACGTTCGATCGTAAGTTGTTCAATCGTTGGACGCTTTCCGTGATATAATAACTATGAAATGTTGAGGTGGATGATATGGAATCATTCTTTCAGAAATTGGTTAGAGAAACAGCAACAGAGTTTTATGCTCGTCTGAATCAGGCGCTGCGTGATCAAAAGCGTATGTTTATTGTGACCGCGAATCCTGAAACTTTTATGATTGGTGATCGTGAAGAAGCCTTTCAACGCTTATTGGAGGATGAAAACACGACCATTGTGGCTGATGGCATCGGCGTAGTGAAAGCGGCCAATATGTTGTCGGTACCGGTTAAAGAGCGGATCCCGGGTATTGAAATCGCGCAACAGCTGATGAAAATGGGTGATGCACAGGCAGCAAGTATTTACCTGTTCGGTGCGAAGCCGGAGGTGATTGCGGCGATGAAACAGTTAATTGAAACACAATTACCAAATTTGCGCTTGGTGGGGTATAGCGATGGCTATGTCAAAGATAAAGATGTCGTCTTTGATGAGATCGCAGAACATCAGCCGGACATTGTGCTGGTTGCTTTGGGTATCCCGGCGCAAGAACAATTGATATATCGCCATCTTTCACGCTTTTCCAAAGGAATATTTGTCGGTGTGGGAGGCTCTTTTGATGTGATGAGCGGAATGAAAAAACGTGCTCCTGCTTTCTTTATTCGCTGCAATTTAGAATGGCTGTACCGCATCGTCAGCGAGCCAAGCCGATGGAAGCGTTTCTATCAGAACAATGTGAAATTTATCGGCATGGTAAGAGCGATGCGCCGTGAAAGGAAATGATGATGAAAAAAGTAATGTTAATCTTTGGGACCCGACCCGAAGCGATAAAAATGGCGCCGTTGGTGAAAGAATTACAGCGCCGCGACAACATAAAAACGATTGTCTGTGTCACAGCCCAGCATCGCCAAATGCTGGATCAGGTGCTTCAAACATTTGCGATTCATCCTGATTATGATCTGGATATTATGAAAGCCAGCCAGACACTGAGTCAGATCACCTCACGGGTGCTGGAGGGGTTAGAGAGCATCATGCAGCAGGAAAAGCCGGACTTGGTATTGGTTCATGGCGATACTTCGACGACCTATGCCGGGGCATTGGCGGCTTTTTATAATCATATTCGCATCGGTCATGTGGAAGCCGGATTAAGGACGTATGATAAGTACTCGCCCTTTCCGGAAGAGATGAATCGCCAGATGGTAGGGGTGTTAGCGGATCTGCACTTTGCGCCCACTGCCAAGAGCAAGGAAAATCTATTGCGGGAAGGGAAGGCGCAAGAGCGTGTTTTCGTAACTGGAAATACGGCAATTGATGCGCTGAACACGACCGTTTCTGATGGTTATCAACATCCGATATTGGACTGGGCGAAAGACAGTCGTTTGATTTTGTTGACCGCCCATCGCCGTGAGAATCTCGGTGAGCCGATGCGGCGCATGTTTCATGCTATTTTTCGCATTGTTGAAGAGCATCCTGATGTCAAGGTGGTCTATCCCATCCACATGAATCCCATCGTTCGTGAAATCGCGGCTGAAGTGTTCGGCAATCATGAGCGAATTCGTTTGATTGAGCCGTTGGAAGTATTTGATTTTCATAATTTCATTGCCCGTTCTCATCTCATATTAACAGACAGTGGCGGCATTCAAGAAGAAGCGCCTTCTTTGGGTAAACCGGTTTTGGTGCTGCGGGATACGACGGAACGTCCGGAAGGTGTGGAAGCTGGAACCTTGAAATTGGCAGGTACGGATGAAAATGTGATTTATGAGGAAATTCAGGAATTATTGACGAATCAAAATGCTTATGATGCCATGGCTCATGCGGCAAATCCTTATGGTGATGGTCATGCCAGTGAGCGTATTGCTGATGTGATTGAAGCATTTGATTTTCATACGTTTGATGAATGAGTAATTTCTTGATCCTCAAAATACAATGAAGTAATAACGTTTCCATGAAGAATTACTCATAAGAAAATACAAAGTCGATCGGTTGTTTGCGGTGTTGAGCCTCGGACAGCCGATCATTGATATTGGCATCTTTTACGATATTGATGGCTTTTTCCAGTTCCCTTATTCGTTATCTTACATAGGATAGTATGACATAGCGTTTCTCTTCGCTGGGGGTGATACAAGATGAGTTAATAATTTGTTTTGGTATCGCTGGTGTCAAGAGGAAGGATCACAATGGGAAAATGTGTGATGCATATGATGTAAAGGGGATGAAAAACGTGAATATATCCTTGTTAACAATCTATGAGGTATCGCATAAAAGCAATAACTATCAATATTGTAATAAATTATCGTCATGATTGAGTTTCAGAAATTGAAATGCTATAATAGCTTTAACAAAAATTTTGTGGGAAGGATGTGCCTGGATTTGACTATGATTGATCGAGCATTGGCTTTTTATCATCGTAAATTTGATGGTTATGATATCGAAGAATATTTGATCATGGTTGCGCTATGCAGTATTTTTCTTCCTTTTTTCTGCTCCTTAACGGTGATTGTGATGATTCTGCTTTATTTGCTGATAAAAGGCAGACTGGGGGAGATTGTTCGCGCCTATCCTAAATCTTATTATTTATTTGCTTTTTGTGGGATCAATGTGATTGTGTCACTTTTTTATCAAAACACTTTAGGAGCCGTTTGTTCCTTGGGGATTGCGATTGTTTTTTTGTTTATTTTATTTTATCGATCCAAGGTAACGCCGCGACTATTTGAATTGTGCGTAGATGCCTGCTGTATCATATCGCTGTTTTGCTTTGTGTGGGCACTGATGGAATATTATTCCATCGTACAGACGCTGAAATATGATTTTTTCACCTTTGAAGTGGCGGATGATCCGATGTATCGGGTGAATTCTACCTTCTTTAATGCAAATTATTATGGCATGATGGTAGAATTTCTTATTTTGATGTGTGTTTATAAAATGATGAATGTGAAAACAACAAGACGAGTTGTTTTCTATCTTGTGACAATTTTGTGTAATTTTTCCGGATTGTATTTGAGCGGCTGTCGAACCGCGTGGATTTCGTTTTTGATTACGATTCCATTGTTGTTTTTATTGAATAATCATAAACGCTTTTTCATCGGCAGTGTGGCGGTGATCAGCCTATGTGCCATTGCGTTGTGGATTGACCCGGATATATTTCCTCGCGTCGGCAGCTTTTCTGAATATTTTGCGGTTCGCAGACATATATGGGCAGCAGCAGCTCGTGGCATTGCGGATCATCCAATGTTAGGGCAGGGACCGTTAACCTATTATCATACGTTTATGGAATATGGGGGTCCGCCGACGCAGCACGCACACAGCGTATATCTCGATCCTTTTTTGAGTTTTGGAGTGATTGGCGTATCCCTGTTAGTTCCGTACTTCTGGGAACAGGGAAAGGAAATATGGCATCTATATTCTCGCCGTATTGATATGCGTTTGTTTTCGCTTGTTCTGTCCTTTCTTTTGACGGTGATGATACACGGCATTTTGGATTATACGATATTCTGGGTTCAGACGGGGTTAATTTTTCTGCTTGTGTTGTCATCTTCTGCGATATACAGCCGAAATAAAACAGAGGCGTCAGCGTGAATTTTTTAGCGATTCCATAAAAAAACTTTTCAATCATCTTAGGATGAAAGAAAAGTTTTTTTTTCAGATATACACTTTATACAATCCCTTGCGCCATCATGGCTTCGGCAATTTTTTCAAACCCGGCTATGTTGGCACCGGCCATGAAATCATCATCCAAGCCGTAAGCTTTGGCCGTATCGGCACAAGTACGATAAATGTTTTCCATGATTCCTTTCAAGCGCTGATCCACTTCTTCAAATGTCCATGATAAGCGCTGGGAATTCTGAGACATTTCCAGTGCGCTGGTCGCCACACCGCCGGCATTGCTAGCTTTACCAGGCGCATACAATACGTTGTGGTTTTGAAGGACGGTGATGGCTTCCGGGGTACATGGCATATTGGCGCCTTCACATACGGCAATCACACCATTTTTTACGAGTGCTTCTGCGGATGCTTCATCCAATTCGTTTTGCGTAGCACAGGGTAATGCAATATCGCATGGCGTATTCCAGATACCTTTACAGCCTTCACTGTAAACAGCGTTCGGCTTTGCATTGACGTATTCTTTAATACGGGCTCTTTTAACCTCTTTCAAGTCCTTAATCAATGCCAAATCGATACCGTCGTTATCTACAATATAGCCGTTGGAATCACTCATCGCAACGACCTTGCCGCCCAGCTGGGCAACTTTTTCCGCCGCATAAATGGCCACATTACCGGAACCGGAAATCACAACGGTTTTTCCTTTAAAGGAATCGCCTTTATCGTTCAACATCGCCTCGGTAAAATAACATAAGCCATATCCAGTAGCTTCGGTGCGGGCTAAGGAGCCACCGAAGGTCAATCCCTTTCCGGTCAATACACCGCTATACTCATTGCGAATCCGCTTATATTGCCCAAACAAATAACCGATTTCACGACCACCGACACCGATATCACCGGCAGGCACATCGGTATCTGCACCAATGTGGCGATACAGTTCAGTCATAAAGCTTTGGCAGAAACGCATAACTTCGCCGTCACTTTTGCCCTTAGGATCAAAATCTGATCCGCCTTTACCACCGCCGATTGGCAAGCCGGTCAGTGAATTTTTAAAGCATTGCTCAAAACCAAGGAATTTGATAATACTGATATTTACGGAAGGATGAAACCGCAGACCGCCTTTATAGGGACCGATTGCGGAATTAAATTCCACCCGATAGCCGCGATTGACTTGAACCTTTCCTTGATCATCCACCCATGGAACACGGAATAAAATTTGTCGTTCCGGCTCAATCATCCGTTCGAAAATGCCGTTTTCAATATACTCGGGATGCTTTTCTGCCACCAATTCCAATGATGCCAGGACCTCATCCGTTGCTTGAATAAACTCCGCATCATTGGGATTGCGTTTACGCACCATTTCTTTTACAAAGTCTAACTTTGCCATAATATGCCTCCTTTTTACCTCTACTATTATATATCAAAAGATTTTCAAATAAAAGAATTTTTTACAGGAATTTTCAGAAATCGTTTTCACAGATTGAAAAGCCCTTTTTATTCTATTCCGCTTTTAATGAAAAAAGAACCAAAATCGTTCGCATTATTGTGAGTCGCTTTTTCATAATGTCTTGGTATAGTGATGATGGTGATCTTATGAAATGTACGGAGTTAAAAGCAGGAATGCGAGGCAGAATTCATCGCATTCATATGAGTGAAAAGGATCAAAAGCGCTTGCTTGTATTAGGGATATATGAAGGAGCGCCGGTGAAGGTTGAGCGCAATGAGCCACGCAGTGGTTTGTTAATACTGTTGGTATGCGGCAATTTTTTGATGCTGAGGCACCGTGATGCAGAAAAAATCGAGGTGATACAAGATGAAGAAAATCGCATTTGTCGGTAATCCGAATGTCGGAAAGAGTGCGTGGATTAATGCACTGTCCGATGCTAATTTTAAGGTGGGGAACTGGCCGGGAGTGACCGTAGCGAAAAAAGAGGCTGTTGTTACTTGGAATGATGTGAAATACCATCTGATTGATCTGCCGGGAATGTATGCGCTGGACAATCGCGATCATGAGGAAAGGATCAGCGCTCGCTTTTTACAAGAGGAAACGGTCGATTTGATTGTCAATGTAGTTGATGCGACAAATTTGGCAAGAAATCTTTACTTGACGCTCCAGCTGCGGCGCTTACAAATACCGATGATGATCATTTTCAATTTTATGGATGAGGTGGAGCGTTTTCATATCGAGATGGAAGTTGATGCGATAGCGCAGGCATTACAAATTCCGATCTACCCTTATAGTGTACTTGATCCAGCAAGTAAGGAAGTAATACAAAAGGGAATTATGAGACATGTCAATGAAACAGTTGCTTATTACCCTTGCATTTGTCCCAATGATGAAGGTACCTATCAAGAATGTATGCGGTGGTGTCATCGTCGTCTTCCTGCCTTTCAGAAATTACAAGATAAAGAAGTTTCATGGCTTGCCTATGATCTGCTATTTCAACAGCGACAGGCAGTCAGGCAGCTAGAGGCATGGCATGTTGAACTGCCATCATTTCATATAGATGGCAAGGAAGCACAATATGCATATCGCTTTATTCATGAGGTATTGATGATCCATGTGGGGGATAATGAAGAGCGATACCGCCAAACTCGCAAAATGGATCGCATTTTATTACATCCCTTATATGGTCGTATCATGCTGGTGCTTGTCATGATGCTGTTAATGCTGTGGGTATTTCAGGGCAGTGCACCATTCAATGATTTTATTGATTTCTGCATGAATGAAATAGTAATGAAATATGCGAACGCCGCCTTGTTTTTTCTAAATGATGCGGCGAAAAATCTCGTTTTACATGGGATCATTGCCGGAGTGGGTGGGGTGCTTGTCTTTATTCCGTTGATGATATTCTTGTATTTTGCGCTGGCACTGCTGGAGGAAAGCGGGTATATGGCACGTATTGCGTGTCTTTTGGATCATCCGATGCAGCATTTTCATCTGAGTGGCAAGAGCTTTGTTTGTCTATTGCTGGGGTTTGGGTGTAATGTCCCGGCATTAAGTGCCATTCGCACTTTGGATCATCCCAAGCAGAAAAAAATGACGGCCTTGCTGATTCCATTCATGTCCTGTGGCGCACGGCTGCCGGTTTATATGCTATTTGCCGCGGCATTTTTTAAGGGTAAAAAGGCAGTGATGGTTCTCAGTATTTATGGCATCGGCATTTTCATCGCACTGTTAGTTGCGCTCATGTGTGCTCATCATGAATCGTTTTGCGATCAAGACATCATGTTGCTGGAACTGCCGCCGTATCGTCGCCCGGCATGGAGTATAATCGCAAAGAAAGTGCGGCAAGAAGTAAGTGCCTATATACGCAAAGCAATGGGTGTTGTATTATGGGCTATGGTAATATTATGGGCTTTGGGTTATTTTCCCGATGGTCGCATGGATACGAGCTATATTGCACGCTTTGGGAAAGCAATGGCTCCGATTTATGAGCCGTTGGGCTTTGGAACACGGTGGGAGAGTGTAGCTTCATTACCGGGGAGCATTGTAGCCAAGGAAACCGTTGTTGGCTTTATGGGTCAAGTGCTGCTACAGGAAAATGAAGCGATATCGACTGATATTGATCCTGTTGAGGATGCAAAACAAATTGCCTTTGCGTTTGGCTCCGCCTGTCGTCAATTTTGCACGGCATGGGTTCCTCAACCGATGGAGAATGGCAGTGAAGAAAGTTTGATAGGTGCGATTGGTCAGTTATGGACTGATGCCAAAGCCAATGCCCGAGCATATTCCTTTATGGTATATATATTGCTGTCCATTCCCTGTGTTATGACCTTACAGGCGCTGCGACGTGAGGCCGGATGGGGGATAATGGTGCTTTCCATTATACTTATGATTATCATTCCTTATCTCACCTCTTTCCTCATCTTTCAATTATGCACGCTGTGGATATAATCGGATTGAAATGATCACTTTCGCTGTACTTACAACGGAAGTGATTTTTATGCGGTGGATAGGCATGAATTGTTAGAAGATTACCATTGGTGAATCAATCGTGAATGGATTTAACGTTGAACATTTATTAAAAAAGGTTATAATTAATAACAGAAAAAACAATGAATAAAGTAAAGGAGACGAGCCATGGCAAGATTACCTCAGAAATTTTATCAGAAGATGTCTACACTTAGTCAACATGATTTGCATAATCCGATTGTGTTTGTCGTTGATATGATCAATGGTTTTATCAAGGAAGGCGCTTTACATGATCCGGCAATCTTAACCTGTACAGCCCCGATTCAACAGCTGCTTACCGATTTGGATTGTCGCCGCATTTTTATTGCGGATGCCCATCCACCCAAAACAAGAGAATTTGAAGCTTATCCATCCCATTGTGTGATTGGGACAGCGGAAAGTGAAGTGATTGACGAATTACAGCCGTATGTGGAGGAATTAATTCATAAAAACAGTACGAATGCCTTTACCGCTGCTGATTTTCAGACATTTCTCACGAATGATATTGATTGTTACAGTGATTTGATCATCACCGGCTGCTGCACTGATATATGCATTATGCAGTTTGCTTTATGTTTGAACGCATGGCTGAATGAGCATAATAAAACAAAGCAGCGCATTGTGATACCGGCGAATTGTATTGATACGTATCATATTGAGGGAGCTCATGATGCGGAAAGAAACAATCAATTCGCATTGGAAAATATGCAGGCAAACGGTATTTTCATCGTTTCAAAGATTATGAGGTGAGCAGAAAATGAAAAGCTTTGATGAAAAATTTGATTTTCGTGATGCGCGTAATCTCAGTATGTGCATGGATTTTTATGAATTGACGATGAGTCAATGTTATTTCAATAGTGCTGATAAGGATAAAATTGTCAGTTTTGATTTGTTTTATCGCCGCAATCCCGATCAGGGAGGTTATGCGGTTTTTGCCGGCTTAGAGGAAATCATCGGTTATATTCAGAATTTACATTTTACCGATGCGGATATTGATTATCTGCGTTCTTTGAATATGTTTAATGAGGATTTCCTTAACTATTTGCGCCATTTTATCTTTACCGGAGATTTGTATGCGATCCGTGAAGGAACACCGGTCTTCCCTTACGAGCCGTTGATTCGCGTTAAGGCTAAGCTGATCGAAGCGCAGATTATTGAAACAGCAATGTTGCTGGTCATTAATCACCAGACGCTGATCGCAACCAAGGCAAAGCGGATTGTCCAAGCAGCACAGGGACGTGCGATTATGGAATTCGGAGCTCGACGCGCGCATAATTTTGATGCCGCCAACTACGGGGCCCGCGCAGCTTATATCGGTGGTGTCGCAGGCACGGCAACGACCTACGCCGGTCAACAATTCAACATCCCGGTACTAGGAACGATGGCACATTCCTTTATTCAATCATTTGACAGCGAATATGATGCCTTTCTTGCCTATGCGAAAACCTATCCTGACCAGTGTACGGTATTACTTGACACGTATGATACATTACATAGCGGCTTGCCTAATGCGATTCGCTTGGAAAAAGAATTTTTAGCACCCAATGGTCATCACCTGGCAGGAGTAAGAATTGATTCCGGCGATATGGCTTATTTGTCTAAACAGATTCGCAAGCAGCTGGATGAAAACGGCATGGATGCAACACAGATCGTTGTTTCCAATTCTTTGGATGAATATCTGATCCAATCATTGATTTCTCAAGGTGCGAAAATCAGCAGTATGGGAGTAGGCGAAAATCTTGTATGCAGTAAAAGCACACCGGTTTTCGGCGGTGTCTATAAGCTGTCTTCCGTCTTTGAAAAGGATCAGATGATTCCGAAAATCAAGGTGTCGGAAAATGTGGAGAAGGTGACCAATCCCGGCTTTAAGAATCTGTATCGAATTTATGATAAACAGAGTGGAAAGGCGCTGGCAGATTTGATGACTTTATATGATGAAGAGGTGAATCCCAGTGCGGATTTGACAATTTATCATCAAATGAATTCATGGAAAAACAAAACCCTGCCCGGCGGCAGCTATGAGGTACGCTCACTGTTAGAACCGATCTTTGTTCAAGGAATGCTTGTTTATAATGTTCCTTCCTTATCAGAAATTCGGACCTACAGCGAACAAGAATTTGGTCGTTTATGGGATGAAATACTGCGCTTTGAATTTCCGCAGGTGTACTATGTTGATCTCAGTAAGAAACTGTTAGATTTGAAATTGGCGATGCTAGAGGATGTGAAGAATTGTGAATCGTAATCAAGAACGCGGCAAGCGATTATTTCAGGTGGAGGTATTCATCTATGTGATCACGTTGCTTTACAGCTTTTATCACAGCTGGCAAATTCATGATATGAATGCACTGGGGATGAGTGTCGTTGCCTGTCTCACTCCATTGATCGTGCCCATTCTCTTTCGTTTCTTTCATTGGCAGCCAATCTATGAAATTTGGATTTGCAACATCACCTTCGTCTATTTTGCGTCCTTAATCGGCTCCTGCTTTCATGGCTATTCACTGCTGGGGTTTGATAAGGTATTGCACTTTTCCAGCGGCTTATTGTTGACGATCGCATCGGTGATCATATTTCTTGCGATAAAGAAAACAGCACATGTGGATGACCGTGATGATTATCATTTGTTTTTGCTGTTTATCAATGCGATGAATTTGGCGATTGCGGTATGTTGGGAATTCTTTGAATATGCGATGCTGATCTTTTTTGATAACGACTGCATCAATCATTATACCCAGGGTGTACATGATTCCATTACCGACATGCTATGTGCAATGGTTGGCGGATTATTGGTAACGGCATGTATTATATATGCCTATCGCTATCATAAAGATCATTTTATCACCCGCTTGTGCGAGAAGTTTTATACTTTAAACATAGAAAAAAATAAAAAAGCAAACTGATCATTCAGCGTTTTCAATTGTTTTTGTTTGCTTCATATTTTGTTTGCGGTATTCCTCCAATATGTCAGGAGCTTGGGGAATGTTGTCATTGCCTAAAATTGCTCCGATTACAAATAGCTTAATGAGCTGATATACCTCCCAATTTACCGCTTCATCCATTAAAAGCCGATGATGCCCATTGTGAAGGAAAATCAGCTTTTTTTGTGCGTGAGGTATTTTATCGTAGGCGTATATGCTGCTTTTCATCGCTATGACTTCATCCTCATCGCCATGAAGTAAAAGTACGGGGCATTTCACCTGTTCAATATATGGCTTACAGTGGCGAATGACCTCTGTAAAGGCAGGATAGAAGGTTTTGGGAATCGTGATTTCATCATCATTTGTTTTACCATCACTGCTAAAGAAAGAATTGGCTCCCTTGGCAATAACGGATGTAATCGCATCCTTATTCCAGTATTGAAAGGCGGGAGCGAGCAGAATCAGCTTTTTGACATGACTTGAGGTCGCGGCCAGATAAGCAGCAATCACACCGCCCATAGAGAACCCGACAAGGTAAATACAACGATTTAACAGCTCCTGCTCATTGATGATGGCTTTGGCACGACCTACCCATTGTCGCCAGTTACAGTCGGTTTCATCGAACAGATTATAGAGATCAAATTGCAGAATCTCATAATGTGCAAGAATAGGATCCTGCTTTGCCCACAATGACAAATTGTCCATCTCATGCTTCCGGCGACGTCCATAGCCGTGGATCGTAATGATAACTGTTTCATTGTTCGTAACATCATTTTTTGATATTAAATGCTTTTTTAACAAGGATTTGAATGACTCCAGCATGGCTTTCCTCACTTTCTCATCTCATTATACCATAGAACCAAAAAACAAGAAAATTGTAAATTTTGTCGATTTTGATAGGAACTTGGCTTAAAACATTATATAATGAAAGCAGGAATGAGGTGACCATGATCAAAAAGGCAACGCTGTTGATTCGCAATCTTGAACGCATTTATCCGATGACGCCGACGGTGAAAACCTCGTTATCGAATGGCTTTATTGCGGTTCATCATGACTATATTCTGGCAATCGGTCAAGGGCAAGGAGACAAGTATGTCGATAAGGATACGCGAATTGTAGAGGGACGCAGTCATATCGCCATTCCCGGTATGATTGATTGTAATTTCGATCTGCATGACTGTTCGTCGAACAAGCTTTGGGAAATCGGTGAGCTGCTGGTACGCCATGGTACGATGATCGTGCATTCGCAGCCACTGCGTGAGGCAATGATGGATGTGTTGCATCCCATACAGGTTGTGGATGGACACTATACAGAAGTGAACAATGATTTTCCTGTTTATGATCTTCGCCAACCAGATGCGATACGCTTGCGCCGCTTTTGTATCAGCTGTCATTACCCCTGTGTGGATAGTCTGGATCAGCTGCTCATGGCAAAAATATGTGCGCTACAACACCCTCATCTTCATCCGCTTCAAATATTAGCCTCCTGTACGTATTATCCGGCAATGGCATTGGGGCATCATGATGCAGGTAAGCTCAAAAGAGGCGGGCGCGCGAATATCATTTTGCTTGAGGGCGGCGATTTCACATCCGTCTTGAGCCGCTTTCATGGTGATGAGTCCATGCAGATCATCAAAGACGGCGTGCGCTTATGGCCTTATCTGTTAATATAATCACGATTTCGACACAATTTGCTTGTGTCTTTTTCATATACTTATGTATACGGAGGTGATGATGGATGGAAATCATCGCACATGAGGGTGATGGAGAAAAAATTCTGTTAACAAGTGATTATTGTCCCAATCCTGCTATGAAGAATGCTTTTCAAACACAATTCTTCACCTGTAATCTACGCCGAATTGAATTATGTAATCAAAAGCTGAATGATTATACCGTACCGCAAAATGCGCGTTTTCTGTTACTGCATTTGACACTGCGCAATCATACTAATGAAGTGATCAGTATGTTTAAAGAGGATTTCTATATTCGCTTTGATGGGGAAGGTCCCTATGAAGCGGAGGAGGAATTCGGAGTGATGCATCAGCTGCCTGATACGTATGCCCTAAAGCCTGATGAAGAAAAGCGCGGCTGTCTCGTATTTATCATTGCGGCAAATACCAAGCGTATTACATTTAGCTATACGGAATATTTTGACGATGAGAGCGAGGGTAAAACGTATCGTCTGAAGTATGAATTAAAGCATTAGTCTTGTGAGAATGAGAATAGGTGAAGTCATTATTCATTAAGTAACAATCCGGCAAATCCAAGAAAATGAAAAAAATATATTGACGAAACAAAAAAAATAGGATATCATATGACACAGATAAATGGCAGAGAACAGATAAGTAAGCAGTGAAAGCTTTTGCAGAGAGTCCTTGGATGGTGTAAAAGGATAAAGAGAGTACCTGTTGAATATGGTCTGGGAGCTATCATAATCGAGGTGCTACTAAGATTATGACGTGTGCGCACGTTAAAGCGCCAAGGTATAATCCGTGATACGGACGTACCTGTTGAGATGATTCCTGTAAGGGATTCATGAATTAAGGTGGTAACACGAACAAGTCTTCGTCCTTATGGATGAAGATTTTTTTGTTAAACGGAGGGATATGATGCGAAGTTTAAAGGAATGGAAAAGTGATCGAATGTCATGGGGGATGAGGATGAGAAAGGAAGTGCGACATGATTACGTTGGATCATGTGTCAAAAACATTTGAAACAAAGCAAAGTGATGTACATGCGGTAAAGGATGTCAGTTTACAAATTAATGCTGGTGAAATCTTCGGGATTATCGGTTTCAGCGGTGCCGGGAAATCGACGTTAATCCGCTGTATCAATCTGTTGGAGCGACCCAATCAGGGAGCTGTGGTCGTGGATGGGCAGGATTTATTGAAACTGAATGAAGCGCAGCTGCGAGAAGTTAGAAAAAGAATCGGAATGATATTCCAGCATTTTAATTTGATGCGTTCCCGCACGGTGTTTCAAAACATAGCGTTTCCGCTAAAGGACAGTAAGCTTTCCAAGCCGGAGATTGAAACGAAAGTGATGGAATTGTTGAAGCTGGTGGATCTGGTCGATAAGCGTGATGCTTATCCTTCCGAGCTATCTGGCGGTCAAAAGCAGCGTGTTGCCATTGCTCGTGCCCTTGCCAATGATCCAAAGGTTCTGCTTTGCGATGAGGCAACCAGTGCATTGGATCCGCAAACGACGCGTTCCATTTTGAAATTGTTGAAGGAAGTTAATCAGCGCCTGCACATTACAATCGTTTTAATCACCCACGAAATGGCGGTCATCAAAGAAATTTGTGATCGTGTTGCCGTGATGGAAAACGGAGTGATTGTGGAAACGGGAAACATCGTGGATATCTTTATGCATCCACAGAGTGATGTGACGAAGAATTTCATTAACACGACATCAGCGCTGACACGCATTTATGAGATGGTGGAACAGGATTCACCGATTACTCAGATACAACCTGGTCAATGTCTCGTGCATATGAAGTACGGCGCTAATACGACAAAGGAAGCGCTGCTCTCACATATTACACGTGATTTGGATGTGGAGACTAGTATTATCTTTGGAAATGTAGAAGTGCTGCAAGATACTCCATTGGGTGATTTGGTGGTTATATTCAGCGGCAGTGAAACCAATATTCAACAGGCAATTGCCTATGCACAGAAGCAGGGAGTGGAAATCGAGGTGATCAAATCATGAATTTGGAAAACTGGATACCCAATGTCATCGACTTGGCAGACGAATTTCCCGTTTGTTTAATACAGACATTACAGATGCTGCTTATTCCCGGTTTGATTTCCTTTGTGTTCGGTACCTTGTTTGGCATTATGCTGGTGGTAACGCGCAAAGGCGGCATTATGGAAAATCGTTTCATCTTCTTTGTGTTAGACAAGCTGGTGAACTTGTTTCGTGCCATTCCCTTTATTATTTTGACATCATTGCTGGTTGGCTTTACCCGCATGATCATGGGAACCTCGATCGGTGTTGCCGGGGCACTGCCCTCTTTGGTCATCGGAACCATCCCGTTTTTCTCAAGACAGATTGAAAGTACATTATCTGAGGTGGACCAAGGGATTATCGAAGCCAGTCAGGCAATGGGCTTGACCCCGATGCAGATTATTACACGGGTATACTTAAAGGAAAGTGTTCCGGGCATCGCGAGAGCGGTTACAATCACATTGATTTCGTTAGTCGGACTGATTGCGATTGCCGGTGCGGTGGGCGCCGGGGGCCTGGGCGATATGGCGATACGTTATGGCTATAATCGCTATATGTATGATGTCACTTATGTTGTGGTGATCATTATCTTGTTGTTAATCACGCTGATTCAAAGTATCGGTGATTATATTGTTAAAAAAACAACCCATTAAAATAGGAGGAAAAGAAAATGAAAAAATTATTGGCGGGTGCATTGGCACTATTGGTAAGTGTCGGATTGAGCGGATGTGGAAACTCTGCATCAGATGGCGAAAAGGAATTGATCAAATTAAAGGTGGGAGCGACCAGTTCACCTCATGCGGTGATATTAAATCAAGCGAAGGATGCAATGAAAGAAAAAGGCTATGATTTAGAAGTAACGGAATTCAGTGACTGGGCACGTTTGAATCCTTCAACATCTGATGGTTCTCTGGATGCGAACTACTTCCAGCATCAACCGTATCTTGATGGCTATAACAGTGACAGCGGCTATGAAAGTGGCAAGGAAGGCTATTTGGTAAGCGTTGGCGCGATTCACTTTGAACCGCTCGGAGTCTATGCACAGGAGCCTAACGGTCGCACGACAATTTCTGCCGATGATGTTGAAGACGGTGATAAAATTGCTGTGCCGAACGATGCGACCAATGAAGCTCGTGCATTGTTATTGCTGGAGAAATATGGAATTATCAAACTGAAAGAGGGAGTCGGGATCAATGCGACAGTAAAGGATATTGAATCCAAGGCAAAGGATATCGAATTGTACGAATTGGATGCGGCACAAATTCCGACCAAATTGGCAGATGTGAAACTGGCTGTTGTTAACGGTAACTATGCCCTGGATGCAAAGATTACCGATAAGCTGATCTGTTCTGAAGAAAAGGAAGATGAAGCAGCTCAGACGTATGCTAATGTTATCGTTGTTACTGAGGACAATAAAGATAATGAAGCGGTATTGGCTTTGGTAGAAGTATTAAAGAGCGATGAAATCAAGGCTTTCATCGAATCAGAATTCTCCGGTGTCGTTGTACCGGCAAAATAGTTATGTTGAAAAGCATTCTCTGTGAATGCTTTTTCTATGCAATTTAAAGCGGTTCAGACATCGATTGTATAATGAAAAGAAAGTTCACTTGCGGATAAGTCGTTATGAGAAAACTATGGTAAATTATTCCGCATCATTGTATAATGGTACTATAGTTAGGAGGATTTGCGTGTCAGGACTGATTGAATATGTGCGTAAAAATGCCACGTTTGTCGGACTGCTGCTGATTTTCATCGGTGCCAGCATCGGTTTTGGCATCTATATGCTGATACAACAAACAGAAAATCCGGAGGTTCCCATACCCGATATAACTGATAGACCGATAGATGAGCCTGCCATTACATCGTTGGAAGGGAATTATGGGCATGACGCTACCGTATATCTGAACTGGACGATTGATCGTGCCAATCAAGAGCTAACAAGTGTAAAGCTTTATCAGGATGACCGCATGATCGGCGGGGAAATGAAAGAACTCACATCGTTTGCGATGGCGCAAAGCATTTATCAGTTTCCTCCGGGAGAATGCAAGTTTGTTTTGCGGGCGGAATTTGCTGGTGGCAAAGAAGTAAGTAAAGAAGTAAGCGTATTTATCAATTATATTTTAAACGTTAATATGGAAACGGAGCCGGTTGATGATGGCTTGATGCTAAAGCTTACTTACTCTTATAATGAAAGTACACCGGTTGGTGTGCCGCGCGTAAAATTTATCAATGGCAACAATATGCCGTTTACTGTTTTCTATCAGGAAACTAAAACGAAAAAAAGCGGTAGTATCGTTCAGGCAGAAACAATTTTCAAGCTCAATACGCAACAACTGACACCGGGCGAATATCCGGTGACAATCCGCTGGATCTTTGAAGGTTTGAATACGTCAAGAGACTATAATATTACTGTTGAAGTAGCAGGGTAAGAAAAGGACAGGTGTAAAAGATGAAAAGCATTGATCAAAAATTAGTCAAGAATAAATATCATCAGCGACGCAAGGAATATTTAGATGCGGAACTGGCTAAAATTACAGAGCGAATCCAGCATGAATCAGAGACCTTGGAACGCTTAAAACGGGAATTGGATAAAGAAAATGAAGATGTGGCGCGCTTACAGCAGGTATCTTTGACCCGTTTGTTAAAAACCTTTAACTCACGAGAGGAATTGCGTTTGGAAAAGGAAAAGGCCGAAGCCTTTCGTGCAGCTTTGGATTACAAATTAAAACAGAATGAATTGGAGGATCTGCACTACCAAAAGAATCTGCTGGAACAGGAATTAAAGCAGTATGACAATGTTCATAGTGACTATCAATCTTTGCTGGAACTCAAACGAAAGATGCTGGAAACAGCTGTTCTTAATCAAATTCGTGATCTGGAACAGGAATTGGCTCAATGCTTAGCGCAAAAGGAAACGTTAAAGAAGGCATGGGACAGTGCCAAAAGACTATGTTCTTCCCTTACTTATTTTACAGATATATTGAGTGATCTTGCGGTAGATCGCAGTGAAGCGTTAAAGGTTTGGAAAATAATGAAGGATCAGGGGAAAAATGAAGAGGCGATGGATGAGCTAGCACAGCTAAGTGGTCTATTGAAGAACTTTGAGCAGGACATAGCCACTGCAAAGATGACATTACCCCAGGAGTTTGCCTGTGATTTTTTAGACAAGCTGAGGGTAGAGGATATGAACGCTGAGCAGTTTAATATTATAAAAATGAATTTGACATTTGATCAATTTAATACGTATTATTCAGGAGTACGCACGGTATTGAATCAACTGGAAAAGCAGTTATCGGAAGTAGAGCATCGACAATTTGATTTGCAGTGGCAAATTCAGGAGAGCATTGAAATAAATTAAAAAAGAAGTCAGAAAAAAGAAACAGGATTTGATCAATATCTCCGTTTCTTCATTCTGACTTTTTGTATGCGTTAATGTGTGAGATGGGCAAACTGACTGTAATATAGGGAAGCATAGGCACCTTGCTTTGCCAGAAGCTCGCTATGAGTACCTTGTTCTACGATGTTTCCCTGTTCCATGACAAGGATGCGGTCACTGTCCACAATGGTAGATAAACGATGGGCAATCACAAAGCTGGTTTTACCCTGCATCAGTTTTTCCATCGCTGCATTAACATGTGCTTCACTGCGTGTATCAATGTTGGAGGTGGCTTCATCCAGAATGAGGATGGTTGGATCCATCAACATAACACGAGTAATGGACAACAGCTGACGCTGTCCTTGAGAAAGGAAGGAGTGATGACTTAAGCGCGTATCATAACCCTGTGGCAGCCTTTGAATAAATTCATGCGCTCCGCTTTGTTTCGCCACCTGAATAACTTCTTCTCTGGTAGCTGATTTTTTGCCATAGGCAATGATATGATAGATGCTGTCTTCACCCAGATAAGTATCCTGCAGTACCATGCCAAAATGGGAACGAAGGTTTTCTCGGCTCATGGTGGTGATGTCAATGCCGTCTAACATAATTGATCCACTATTGCATTCATAAAAACGCATTAATAGGTTAATAAAGGTTGTTTTTCCTGCACCGGTGCGACCGACAATCGCAATGCGGCTACCGGCTGGAATATCCAAAGAAAGATCACGAATCAGTAAATGGCGAGGATCATAGCCGAAGGATACATGGGAAAAACAAACGTGACCGTTAACAGGAGTACTCACTTTTTCGACCGTGTCTTCCTCTTCTATCGTTTCCAGTATAGCGAATACTCGCTGAGCGCTTGCCAAGGCGCTTTGAAGCTGCGTCATTACACCGCTGATTTCATTAAAGGGCTTGGAAAACTGATTAGAATATAACAGAAAGCTGGAGATATTACCAACCGTTATCTGCTGCATCAGCGCCAATATCGCACCGCTTACGCCGACAATGGTGTATGCCATATTGGTAACCAAGCGGGTAGAAGGGTTGACGAGGGAACCGTAGAACTGCGATTTCTGACCGGAATGGTATAGTGCTTGGTTTAAGTCTTGAAATTTCTTTTGTGCCGCTGCTTCCTGTCCATAGGCTTTTAAAGTACGAATGCCGTGCATCATTTCCTGTGCATGGCTGTTTAATTGTCCTAAATCATTGGCCTTGGCAACAAAGTATTTATGTGATCGTTGTGCGATAAGCTTGCCGACAAGGAAGGTGAAAGGTGTACAAAGCAGCACAATCATCGTCATCGCAAGGTTGATTTGCAACATGAAGCCGATCGCGGCGACTACCGTCACAATGCCGCTTAACAAGGTGGACAGCCCCTGCAATAGACCATCTGCCATAAGATCGACATCGCTGCTGAAACGGGTCATTAGATCACCGTGATCCTGAGTGTCAAAAAAGGATACCGGAAGCTTCTCCAGCTTTTTGATCAAAGCACTGCGCATCGTATATCCAAATGAATAGGCGATATGATTGGTTGCGAGCATCATTCCCCAAGTCGTCAATGAGTAAAGCAGATAGATGATGATTAACAGAACCAATTGGGACATGATAGCCGCAGGAGGATTTTGGGCGGTGATGCGATCAATGATCGTGCCGATGCATAAGGGAGCATACAGATTGAGAATTGTGGATAGGATCGCAAAAATGAAGGAACAAAGAAAGGCAAAGCGGAAATTCTTTGTGTCGTTAAGCATCCGGTGTAAAATAGCTTGAATACTCATGCGATTCCCTCCCTTGCGATATGTTGCGAAAGGCAGATTTCGCGATAAACATCACAGGAATCAAAGAGCTTTTGATGGGTGCCCATTCCGGCAATTCGTCCTTGATCCATGACGATAATGCGATCTAAATTCCAGATGGTAGCGACACGCTGCGATATAATGATCTTGGTCATGTCATGTTGCAATGCCAGTGCTTGACGCAGCTTGGCATCAGTCTCGAAATCCAAAGCACTGAAGGAATCATCAAAGATGATAATATCAGAATGACGCAACAGTCCCCGAGCGATGCAGATGCGCTGCCGCTGTCCGCCGGACAAATTTTTTCCTCCCGCTTCAATGCGCATGGACAATCCTTCGCCCTTAGCCGTAACGAAATCCGCAGCTTGTGCCTGATGCAGTGCTTCCCACATTTTCTCATCATCAGCCACAGGATTGCCGTATAACAAGTTATCCTTCAAGGTACCGGAAAACAGTTCATTTTTCTGGGGAACCAAGGTAATCAAATGTTGTAATATTGTCGCATCATAATCCTTGACACTGCGGCCAAACAGTTTCATATCTGGACAAGGATAAAAATTCATCATCACCGCAGCTAATGTAGATTTTCCGCTGCCGGTTCCCCCAATAATGCCAATTGTTTCATTTTTATGAATGGCTAATGAAATGTCAATTAACGAAGGATGAGCCGCATTTGGATAGCTGAATTGCATATGTTCACAGAACAGAGCCAATTGTGGATTACATTTTTCCTGTGCTGGTCCAGAAGTAATGGGAATTTCCACCGCTAATAACTCACTGATGCGGCAAGCACTGGCACTTGCTTTGGAAAAAATGACAATGAGATTGGAGGTAGCCACTAATGCCAATAATATTTGAGTCGCATAGTTGATAAAGGCAATTAATGTACCGGCTGGTATGGCTTTGGGCAGAGAAAGAATACCGCTGATTAACAATACGATGATTGCACCGTTGATGATTAGTGCAGTAATGGGATTCAATAAGGCTGAGATGCGGGCAATCCGTGTCATTTGCACTTGTAGATCCATTCCGGCATCATCCAATCGCTTGCTTTCAAATTTTTGTGATAGAAAGGCACGGATTACTCGGACTCCGCTTAAATTCTGTTCCAAGATATTCAAAAAATGGTCGAATTTCTCCTGATAGATTTGATAATATGGCGTGGTAATACGACTGTATAAATACAAGGTTATGACAATTAAGGGAATGGTAGCCAATAAAATGAGCGATAGATGCAAGTCCAAAATCATCGCCATTATTACGGCACCAATTACGATGAACGGGGCGCGAACTGCCAAGCGAATGAGCATGGCAACCGCTAGTTGAACCTGATCCACATCGTTGCCGATGCGCATCAATAAAGTAGCGGGTGGAAAACGATCCAGGTCTTCAAAGGAAAAGCGCATAATTCGCTGAAACAGAGTATTGCGCATATCCGTCCCAAATCCTTGTGAAGCAAGTGAAGCCTGATATTGACAAACCAATGAAAAACCAAACCCGATCAGAACCATAAGGATCATGAGTATGCCATAAGTATAAACGATCGTTTGATCGTGTTTCAGTACTCCCTGATCAATCATAAAAGCCATGATGGTCGGCAAAATCAGCTCCAGAAGCGCTTCAATCCATTTACACAGCGGCCCGATGATACATTGTTTTTTATACGGCTTTAAATATGATATGAGTTCCTTCATGTACTTTCCCTTCTTTATTACATCACTTCATTATTTATATTCTGCATTATTTTATCATAACTATCCTTGGAATTAAACTGGTTGTGTTTATGTAAGCGCCCATCATCAATTAAAAACACGATGAAAAAAGCAGAAGCACTCGCCTCTGCTTTAATAATCTTCTTCCACCACATGATACTGCAAGTAAAGCATATACGCTACTTCATAAATCCATAGGAAGATGATGAAATACACGTTGGAGAAATAGCATATGACACTGATAAAGGCAAACATAAACAGATCGCCGTATGTATAAATCAAAGGAAGCTTCTGACGCCGCGCAAAGATGATTTTGGCAATTAACAGAATCGCTGTTATCACAGCCGGTATGAAGATCCAAAACCATGACAGAGAGCCTTTGACAAAAGCAGTTAAGGTGATTAAGGTAATGGAATAGGCGACCATGGCAAAGAATCCGGTATAAGTGATTTGATCACATTCTTTCATTTTTGTTTGATAGCGTTCATGCCATTTTCGATACTTTTTGCTTTCTTCTACTGCCCATTTCTTTGCGTTGTGATGGGTAAAAACATCGACATTTGTGTTTTCTTGTTGTTTTTTTACCAGTTCATGAATGGTTTTGCGCAGAAAGAAATTACATTCATGCGCGCTGTAATTTTCATCATGAACATTTTCCAAAAGCAGTTCATAAAGCTTTCGGTATTCACCGTTTAAGCTAGAAGCCACTGTCTGTGTTTTACGACTTAATTTATTTTTCATCATTATCGCCTCATTATCTTTTCTATTTTAACATAAAAGTAAAAGAAAGAGAAAGAAAAAAACAGAAAAGTTGTAAATGGATGTTGTGCTACAAACGTTGATAATAAGAATAAGGTAAAAAGCGCTATGTGGGTGAAATAGTGATTGCTTAATCAGGGAATCATGATAAAATAGGAAAGAAAAGAGGCAGTTTATGAAGATATTACATACATCGGATTGGCATTTGGGAATACAACTACATCGTCATTCTCTGATTGAAGATCAGCGTTATATGCTAGAGCAGCTGTATCAAATAGTTGAGGAAGAACACATTTCCATAGTTTTATTATGCGGTGATGTGTATGACACGACCCTCGCTACCAAGGATGCCATTATGTTATTTGATGAAGCTATGAAGATGTTATGTCAAACGCTGAAATGTCAGGTGATTGTCATTGCAGGAAATCATGATTCCCATGTTCGATTATCTGCGATGCATGATTTACTCCATGATCAAGGCTTGCATTTGTATGGATTGTTAGAAGAAGCACCGAGACCGTTAACGATTGGTGATGTTGATTTTTACTGTGTTCCCTTTATTCATAAAGATACCCTTGCTCGTATTTATGATCAATCGTTTACAACATATGAGGAAGCTTTCACATGCTTGATGGATGATATTCGCTCTCGTAAAAATAAGCGACGACAATTTGTTTTGGCGCATGCATTTGTGAGCGGCGCAAGTGTCGGTGAGAGTGATCGATTGGCAATGGTGGGAGGGGCGGATCACATCAGCTGTGAGGTGTTTCACGATATGGATTATGTTGCTTTAGGGCATTTACATAAGAAACAGGCTTGTTCCAAGCATATTCGATACAGTGGATCCCCATTGGCTTATGCGTTTTCCGAAACTAAGGAGAAAAGTGTGACCATCATTGACAGTGATACGATGGAGATACAAGTGAGGCCGTTAAAACCGCTGCACTCCCTTGTGACGCTGGAAGGAGATTATAAAGATGTGATGGTAATGCTGCCTGAGCATCAAAATGATTATGTGAAAATTATCTTGAAGGATCAGGGTATTCAGTATGAGTTATTGGAATTCATCCGCGAGCGCTGTCCTTATTTGCTGACGATGCAGGCATGGCAAAAGGATGAAATGATCGAATATCAATCGGTTTTGGCAAATGAGTTAGAGCAGTTAACCGATGAAGAAATCTTAAGTCGTTTTTTCCATGACTATCATGATCGAGCAATCACGGATGAGGAATTGGTATGGTTCCGTGAAGCTAAGGAAGGTATGATGTCATGCGAATAGAGCGATTATCTTTACAGGCCTTTGGGCCCTATGTAAAGCGGCAGGATATTAATCTGGAGGAATTGGCAAAGCATCACTTGTTTTTGATACGCGGTGCGACCGGTGCCGGTAAAACCGTTATTCTTGATGCAATAACTTATGCACTGTATGGCAAGAGCAGCGGTGGCGAACGCGGTGATTTGCAAGCAATGCGCTCACGGCTTGCGAGTGATGATCTGCCAACGACGGTTGAACTGATTTTTTCTATCCATGCAAAGCGGTATCGTTTTTATCGGGAAATCAAGATCGGAAAAAAACGCAATGGTGAACCATTGTATAAGATGAATGTGAACGGTGGGGAATTACGTAATGGAACTTTTTATCCGTTTTTTGAAAATTGCAAAATCAGTGCGTTGGAAAAACAGGCAGAAAAGTTAATCGGCTTTACCCATGCGCAGTTTATTCGCACTGTGATGCTGCCGCAGGGAAAGTTTGAACGCTTGCTGGTGTCAAACAGTGAAGAAAAGCAGGAAATTTTAAAGACGCTGTTTGAAAGTGATAAATGGAACGCTTTGTGTGAAGTGATGAGTGAGCAGTGCAAACAAAAGAAGCTGGAATTGGATTTGTTACAGCAGCAAAGATCAGATTGCTTGGTGCAGGGGAACGTGAGCACATGGGAGGAATTCGTTCAACGATGTGAACAGTTAAAATTGCAGGAACAAACAGAAAATAAAATATTGCAGGAAGAAAAGATAAAGTGGGATAGCTTTCGCAAGATGCTGGAGGAACAGATTACATTACATCAATGTGCGCAGCGGCTTCAAGCCAATCGCGAGCAATTACAGAAGTTATCGAGTCAAGGGGAGGCGATGCGGCAGTTGCGCGAACAAGTGCGCATTGCACAGTCTTATCAACAGATTTTTCCATATGTGAAGGCATGGCAGGAGGAATCCATACGATTACAAGAAATTACCGGACAAAAGCAACAAAGCTTTTTATCAAAGCTCCATTATGAAGAGCGTAGGAAAGAGTTGCAAAAGCAGCAGCCTCAATGGGAAGTGAAGCAGCAGCGGTGTGAGGAAGCAAAGCAACTGCAAGCACAATGGGAAGAACAGCTGGAGCACTGGCAGCAAAGACGGCAATGGGAAGCACAAGAACAAACGATGAAACAGCAGCTGGCGCAAGTATTGCACGATCAAAAAACATTGGATGAGCAAGTTCAGTCTATAATTAAGCAGGAACAGTATTATCGTGAAAATGAACAGCGTTTCCATCAAAAATACGATGATTATTTACAATGGGTGAAGGAAGAATCACTTTGGCAGCAGCGAAAGGAAGCGCAGATAAGCGAGCAGCAGATCACGCAGCAGCTTGCTGCTTGGAATGAGCAGATTCATATGCATGAAGTCGATTTGAAGCAGGCACAGGTAGCAAAACAGGTGGCACAAAGCGCACATGAAAAGCTTTATCAGAAGTATTTGGATGACAGTGCTGCTTTGTTATCGTCACTTTTACAAGAGGGAGAACCGTGTCCGATTTGTGGTTCTATCGAACATCCTTATCAAAAGAAAGCACGCACGCAACTGGTGGAGCATCACCGCTTGCAGGATGCTAAGGAGCAGTGGGAAAAATGCCAATCGCAAACGCAAGAGCTTCAAACATGGCTAAAACAGGCGGCACTTCGTAAGAAAGAATTACAGGTGCGTGTGACACAGCAGCAAGCACGGCGATCGGCACTGGGGACTCCTTATTCACATGGCGAGCATGAGCAGGTGCGAAAGCGGATTGATGAAGCACAGCAGGCACAAAAGCAGCTGGCAGTGCAAAAGCAGGCATGGGATGAATGTGTTGTACAGCGGCAGGAGCAGGAACAAAAAATAGCATCACTGCAAAAGCAAGAACAAGAATATCGGCAACAGTTGGCGATATTGCATACAAAAATGCAGGAGCGATTTGCACAGGAAGTATGGGTAGATGAGAATTTGTTACAGCAGCAGATAGCAGAGCAGAAAGCTGCTGTACAAACGGCACAAGAGCAGATTACGGCTTGGAAGAGTGAATGGGAACAAGTACAGATTGCATTGGCACAACAGCAGACGTCCTATCAGCATTATGAAGCACAATGGCTGTTGCAGCAGGAAAAAGTCCAACAGTGCAAAATCGCATTGGAACAACAAAATTATGCGGATTTGGATTGGAATGCCAGTCTACCCAATGCCAATGAAATCACCCAGATGGAGGAAAAATTGAAGGACTATGATTTGGCACTGGAACGCATTCAGGGGGCCATTCATGAATGGGAAGAGCAGCTGCAAGGGAAGGAATTGCTTGATTTGGCACAGTTAAAACAGCAGTGTTCCCAAAGTGAAAAAGCGTATCATCAGCATTATCAGCATCATTTGGAGCTGCAAAGTCAACGGGAGCGGATTGTGGAATTACAGCAGCAATATCAACGCGTACAGGATGCTTATGAAATGGCACTTTTGCAATATCATAAGCGTAGCGATTTCGTAAAGGCAATGCGTGGAGATACGGGAATCGGAATCGAACGCTATGTGCTTGGCATCATGCTTTCAAGCATTACGCAGACGGCAAATGAACTGTTGCGTCATGTACACGGAGGTCGTTATGCAATATATCGCAGTGATGAAGCAACCGGAAAAAAGCGAAAATTCGGATTGGAGCTAAGCATCTACGACAGCCATTCGTGTTCTTTACGCAGTGTGGTTTCGTTATCCGGTGGTGAAAAGTTTCTTGTATCGCTGGCACTCTCCTTGGCGCTATCCACTGTTGTGCAATCACGCAGCGGCAGTGTTGTCATGGAAACGATGTTTATTGATGAAGGATTTGGATCACTGGATGAGCAAAGCATTGCGGATGCCATGCAATTGCTTCATCATATGACAAAAGGTAAGGGGTGGATTGGGATTATTTCGCATGTAGAACTGTTAAAAGAGAACATCCCATATGGCATTGAAGTATGCAAACAAAAAGAAGGCAGCAGTATTCGTATGCTGATTTAGAAAAGAGGAATAAAAATGATTGATACATTGGTATCTTATCTTAACGAAAGCACAACGGCCGTTTTTTTCGGCGGTGCCGGTGTCAGCACGGAATCAGGAATTCCTGATTTTCGCTCTAGTGCCGGTATTTATAGTCATAAGACATATCCTTATCCGGCGGAGCATATGATCTCTGCGGATTTCTTTTATGCTCATCCGAATCAATTTTATGATTTTTATTTTCATGAGATGATTTATCCGGATGCCAAGCCGAATGCAGCTCACACCGCTTTGGCAAAATTGGAGAAAATGGGCAAATTGAAGGCGGTCATTACGCAGAATATTGATGGCTTGCATCAAGCGGCAGGCAGTCGGGAAGTGCTGGAACTTCACGGATCTGTTCATCGCAATCGCTGTATCCATTGTCATGCGCCTTATGATTTGGCTGCGATGTTGGCGCAGCGAAATAGCGTTCCACACTGTCCCAAATGTCATCATATTTTGAAGCCGGAAGTGGTGCTTTATGGCGAGGCATTGGATGGTAACGTAATGGAGCGTGCTATCGCTTATATTGCATCCGCAGATTTGTTAATTGTTGGAGGAACTTCGCTTGTCGTTTATCCGGCAGCTGGCCTGCTGCGCTATTTTAAAGGTAAGCATCTTGTTTTAATTAACCGTTCCCATACGGCGATGGACGATCTTGCCGATGTGGTAATTCATGAGGCGATCGGCGAAGTGATGAATAAAGTGATGGCTCAATTAACAACTATTTAAATGGTGTTATTCTTACAAGATTCATAAATATAGAAAAACTGTCTTACTTTATTGTAGGATGCTTTTGCTCATATAAAGTGATAATTTAAAGAATTAGGGGAGAAAGAAGATGGAGCTAATACAATTTCCACAAAAGAATGATGACGCTGATATCGCAGACAAAATTATTTCTTTAGAAAATACTGTGTGGTTTCAAGATAAAGAAGATAGCGTATTTCCATCAGCACCAGATACTTATGTGACATCGTTTGTCTTAATGGAGGATAACATCGCGATTTGTCATGTGGGAGTAAGGAAAACTATTTTATATCATATTGGTGAAGAGTATATAGCCTATGGACTGAGTGAAGTAGTAACGCATCCTCATTACCAGGGAAGAGGTTTCGCATCCCAAACCATAAAAAAGGCCGCGCAGTTCATTATTGCGCAACAACCCGATATCAGTATTTTTACCTGTACAAAAGAAAAGGTTGAATTTTATCAACGATGTGGCTGGGATGCTATGCCGGGAACATCTTTTGTTGGTGGTACGATAGAGAAACCATTTCGCAGTGACAGCATGAATTTAATAACAATGATGATGTTTCTGTCCCTCAAAAGCAAGCAACATAGGAAGGATTTTGAAAATACAGATGTCATTTTTGAATTAGGGGAAAATCAGCTTTGGTAAAGTATCGTTTGTGTAACAGTGGAAGATGAAAAACTTAAGCATTGATGCGTTTTAGATGATTAGACCTTTGACTGCGACACACTCTCTGTGCCATAACTATGATCTGACAAAGCATCAAGCACGAATAACTAAGTATGCAAGGGCCTTATACTAGTGATGATCTAATCAAATTAGCTGAATTCACAAACGCAGTTTTAGTATATCGACTGGAAACAGGCAAGGTAATTTCAATGCTTACTTCTTTTTACTCAAAGTATGCATACCAGCATAGTTCCCTACTCCTTAACTTGGTTGTATTATACTGGCGCTATTTGTATTAGAGACAATCATTTGCATGATGACATGTCGCTATACTCTGTTATATACTATTTCATGCCGTTATAGGCTGTTACAGCAAAAAAATATTACTGTCTATGATATTTGCTTATACTGTTATTATTCTACTGTTATTTTTCGTTATGAGAGGTGGCTTTTTTGTGTTTTAGCATGAATTTTACACTGCATTTATACTGCATTTTGGCCTCGAATACTGCATATTTGCATTTCTACTGCACAAAATTTACACTTGAATGCTATAAATCGCATAGCTTTTTGGCAAAGAAAAAAAGCGTTTCGCCCTTTATTTAAAGGCTAAACCGCTATTTTTTTTAATGGTGACCCCTCAGGGAATCGAACCCTGGACCCACTGATTAAGAGTCAGTTGCTCTGCCAGCTGAGCTAAGGAGTCATATGTAGCTGCTTGACTATTATAACAAATTATAAATAAATTTCAAGACCTTTTTGGTATTTTCTGATTAAAGAATTTGACAAATGATTTTGCTTATGATATTATAAGCAAGCAGAAAAGTGAATGGAAAGTAGAAGCACCCCTTCTCACCTGATATCTGAAGATATAGGTAAATGCCGTATTACTCTTATGATTAAGATAACACATGACAGCGGGTGCGTATGCGTCCGCTTTTCTTATGGCAGTAAATTGGAGGTGTCTATTATAAATAAAAAAGTTATTCCGAACAATGTAAACGACGATCTTGTAAACGAAAAAATTCGTTTCAAGGAAGTGATGGTCATCGATAAGGATGGCACAAAGCTGGGAATTAAATTACGTCGTGAAGCCTTGGATATTGCATATGATCAGGAACTGGATCTGTTATGCGTAGCTCCCAATGCAACACCGCCGGTATGTAAGGTACTGGATTACGGACGGTATCGCTTTGAACAGCAGAAAAAAGCAAAGGAAGCCAAAAAGAAGCAACATGTTACCGAGGTGAAGCCATTGCGTTTATCGCCGGTCATTGACAAGCATGATTTTGACACAAAAATGCGTCATGCTCGTAGCTGGATTGAAGATGGAATGAAAGTGAAGGTGGATATGCGCTTTCGCGGTCGTCTCATCACGCGGCTTGAGGTCGGTAAGAAAATTATGAATAGCTTTATTGAAGAAATATCTGACATTGCGAATGTAGAAAAACGTCCTTCCTTGGAAGGCAATACAATGTCAACGGTATTGGCACCGAAAAAGAAATAAGTAAATGAAGTAGGAGGTTTCGATTATGCCAAAAATGAAGAGTCATAGAGGTTTAGCAAAACGTGTTAAAAAAACCGGATCCGGTAAGTTGAAAAGAAGTCATGCGTATACTTCTCATCGTTTCCATGGAAAAACGCAGAAGCAAAAACGTCATTTGCGTAAAGCGTCTACGGTACACAACACAGATTTCAAGCGTATCAAACTGATGTTAAAGAAATAGTGAAGGAGGAATACAGATATGGCAAGAGTAAAAGGCGGATATACAACACGTCGCAGAAGAAAAAAAGTATTAAAGTTAGCAAAGGGATACTTCGGTTCGAAGCATCTGTTATATCGTACTGCCCATGAGCAGGTAATGCATTCTTTCAAATACGCATATAATGATCGTAAAGATTTGAAAAGCAATATGCGTAAATTGTGGATTGCTCGTATCAATGCGGCAGCTCGCTTGAATGATATGAGCTATTCCAAGCTTATGCATGGATTAAAATTAGCTAATGTTACAATTAATCGGAAAATGCTGAGTGAGATTGCGATTGCCGATCCGAAGGGCTTTACGACAATTTGCGATAAGGCAAAAAAAGCCTTAGAAAAAGACGGAGAATAAGAAAACCGTATCTTTTCTATACATGCAAGAGGACTGTAATGACATAGTTGGTTTTTACTTAAAACAAGCAGTTGTGATTACAGCCTTTTTTGTATATGAATGGATTACTTTGACATATGATTACGTCGGCATAAAGATATTATAAACGCAAAGAATTAGCGATAATCGAAAGTTTCATAATAAATGTTGATGCTGGATTTGTATAAAAAAGCCAAATGTACATCAAATCATTGTTGAAAATAAAAAAACTCCCTTTTCAGGAAGTGTTTTACCAATGGTGGGAACGGTGGGACTTGAACCCACACGGGATTTCTCCCAACGGATTTTAAGTCCGTTGCGTCTGCCTATTCCGCCACGATCCCAATGGAGGTTCCGACCAGATTTGAACTGGTGATCACAGAGTTGCAGTCTATTGCCTTACCACTTGGCTACGGAACCATACTTTTGAATCACTGCTATAACATTATATACTAAATTGGCTAAAATGCAACACTAAAATAAGAAAAATCGCAAATTCATTGTTGGACAGGGCTTGCGATTCTGCTCTTTTTTCATTTATGGGTATGAATTGAGGATGCCAGCGCATGCTAATTTTAGTGAAAGGATGGATGTGCTATGGAACCCATCACATTTGAAAAAATAGCGCAATGGCAAAAGGCATATGAACAAAACCAATTACAAAAGGTAGTGAGACATGCTGTTTATAATAATGCGCTGGAACAATGTGTCAATGTTCAGGAAAATATGACCAAGAATCAAAATCATTTTTCGATAGAAATTGAAACACTGAAAGCTTCTAATCAGCTTACCAGCGGTCGATGCTGGATTTTTGCGGGTTTGAACCTGCTGCGTGAGGAGATCGCAAAGAACTTAAACCTAGAACAATTTGAGCTATCACAAAACTATATGGCCTTTTATGATAAGCTGGAAAAAATAAACACATTTTTAGAATTGGCGATTGCGATGAGTGATAAGCCAATTGATGATCGTACCTTTGTCTGGCTTGTCACGAGTGGCGTTCAGGATGGTGGGCAGTGGGATATGTTTGTGAATCTGGTTAAAAAATACGGTGTTATACCAAAAGATATGATGCCGGAAACGTATCAGAGTTCCAACACAGCAACGATGAATTTGCTGATCAATACGCGATTGCGTCGATTTGCCCAAGAAGTGCGCAATCTTCGTGATTTAGGGAAACATGAGGAAATCATTTCGCTGAAAGAAGAAGTGCTGCAAAAAATGTATGGGTTTTTGTGTACCTGTTTTGGTATCCCTCCTAAGCATTTCCGCTTTGCTTACGGGGATCGCAAGGGAAAGGTGCATCACTTGGAAGAAATGACGCCTCAGGAGTTTTATCAAAATCAAATACGTTTGAGTTTAGATGACTATGTGAGTTTGATTCATGCACCTACCAAAGATAAGCCATTTTATGAGGTGTTTCAAGTAAAATACCTTGATCGTGCCGATGGTTCATCCGTGCGTTATCTCAATTTGCCACTGGATGAATTTAAACAGGCTATCATCACGCAGCTAAAGGATGGCAAGCTAGTATGGTTTGGTAGTGACTGCAATTCCTTCCAGGATCATCAAGGCGGCTTTTGGGATGATATGTCCTTTGATTATGGCAGCGCGTTTGAAATTGACTTCATGATCGATAAGGAAACGGCTTTGGATATGCGTGACAGCACAATGAATCATGCGATGGTGCTTAGCGGTGTAGACATACTTGATGAGAAATCGCTTAAATGGAAAATTGAAAACAGCTGGGGGGACACAAGCGGTAAAAATGGATATTTTGTTGCGAGCGATACCTGGTTTGATCGCTATGTCTATCAAGCGGTCATTCACAAACAATATTTAACAGCGGATCAACAATCGGTGTTGAATAAGGAGCCAAAGCTTTTAGAACCATGGGATCCGATGGGAACTCTCGCTCAATAATCACAAACATACAGCAGAAGCTTATGATGGAAAGCTGATTAAAATCATAAGCTTTTTTTGTATGATTAATCATACCCTTAATATAGCAAAATATCAGTGATACTATCATCGTTTATAAATATTACAATATCAGGCAGTTAAGCCACTCTTTTCAATTGTAAAAAAGCGTTTGCTCATTGCTTACCTATCAGGATTTCACAGATAGACAAGTCATATGACAACTTAAAAATTAACATTCTAATAAAGATTAAGTGCGAAAATTTGAACTTTTTGCCGTTTAAAAGTTTCTTTTAAGTAGAAAACAAAAAATGAAAGAGGTAAAAATTATGATATTAGAAGTTCGTTTTGAAAATTTTCGCTCAATGAAAAAACCTACAATATTTGATTTAAGTGCTGAAAGCATTTGTGAATTCAGAAATTCAATTATGAAATGGAATCGCAACAAAACCGATGAATATCGTATTGTGCCGATGAAGTTGCTGTATGGACAAAATTCCAGTGGCAAGAGTAATTTACTGTTGGGCATCAAGATCATGCAAGAGATCATTTCTGCAGGACGTATTGATATTCCTTTCAGCGTTCCCTATGAGCAGCTGGTTCATGTGAACGGTAAAGAGAAGCCGATCAGTCTGGGGGTTTCTTTCATTTATGATGATCGCGTGATTGCTTATGACGTATGCTTTAATGAAAAAGAAGTAGTATCTGAAAAATTAACTGTGAATCGCTCGGTTATGTATCAGCGCAAAGGCTCCAAGCTGGATATGGCAAAAACCAATAAATCAGTAGAGTATTTGGATGAACAGCGCATCCCCAGTATTGAGATCAACGAAAAGCAGTTTAAACGCTATCATGGCGCTGACATTTTCTTGACACGTGGCTTTAAGAGCTTTATTGCGCCGACACTGGGTGGCATGATTCAAGATTATTTTGAAAAACGATTATTTATCAGCATGGCTGCCGGTGATACACTGTTACAGCCGATTGCTTTGAAAAACGAAAAAGAAGTAAGTGCATTCTTAAAATCGGTAGACATCAAAGAACCGATTGATGGTTCGATACCACTGGCTGCCGGAACAACCCGCTTGATTAATTTCGCTGATATGTTATTTACGAAAATGAAAGAGGGCGGTGTTCTTGTTATGGATGAACTGGATACCTCATTGGATCCTAATCGCTTAATTCCGCTGTTATCTCGGCTGCATGATCCGAAGATCAATAAAAATGAAACTCAATTGGTGTTCTCTACCTTTAATCCGGTGTATCTCAATAAGTATTTTGTCCGCCGTGATGAAATCACTTTTGTGAGCAGAGAAAAGGATGGAACCTCATTGAAAACCTTGATCGAGTATGCAAATCGCGAGAACAATTATATGCGCAAATATCTGAAGGGTGAATATAATACGATTGCACCGATTAATTATAAGACGCTGTATCAGAGATAACAGAGAAGGGACTGCTTAAAAAGCAGTCCTTTTCTAAAATGAGAGGCAAATGTTAAGCGTCATATAAGATCAATGTTATTGATGTGGGAAACTAAGAAATTTTCATGAAGGTGAAAAGATGATAAAGAAAAAACCTTATGATGAATCGCAGCGCTGAATATACAAATATCTGAAGGATGAATATCAACACACCGATAATAAGATTATCATAAGGTATATATAATCATAGCGGAAATGTAAGCGCTTGACAAGGATATTTCGTTAAAAAATTGTTTACAAGTAAATGTTTTTAGCATTTTTAAAGTAGAACAATGCTCAAAACCGGAAAATCATAGCAAAATCATAGCTTCTATGGTATGATATTTGCATTGTGAAAGGCTGTTGATGAATACGATGCTTATATTGACAACTCCCACTTGTATTGAGGATATTGATAAGATGGCAAAGGCCGGCGCAGACGCCGTGTTGTTTGGCTGTGAGCCGTTTTCTGTTCGTTGTGCCGGCAATGTATCAGTTTCGCAGCTTGCGGAAGTTAAGAAAGCCTGTACAGCGCATCAGGTGGAAATGTCCATAGCGGCGAATCGCTTATTCAGTGAGGAACAGCTACCGCAGTTATATGAATTTCTTTGCTTATGCAAGGAACTGGATGTGGATAGCATTTATTTCAGTGATGAGGCGGTACTCGCATATGGTCAAAAGTTGGGAATAGTAAATAAGCTGATTTATCAGCCGGATACACTGATGACCAATCATAATGATGTGAATTTTTATCTTGGCGAAGGAATAAAGCGCGTGGTATTGGCACGGGAAATTACGCTTGATGAGATTTTGACGATTGCCAATCACTGTGCCCCACAGCGCCTTGAAATCATCGTTCATGGATATAGTGTGGCAATGTATTCTAAGCGTCCATTATTGACCAATTATATGAAATTTCTGGGCGTGGATCGTTCATTACAAAAACAGATGAATTTGACCATTGAGGAAGCGACACGAAACGAACGAATGCCGATTTATGAGGATGAAAACGGTACGCATATTTTCTCAGCTGCGATTCAACAAAGCTTTGCTCAATGGGAGATATTAAATGATGCCGGTATTCATACGGCGCGTATCGACGGTATTTTCCATCGCAGGGAAGAAATTTATCCGGTGATCGAGCTTTATGATCAACTGCGTCATAAAAAGATCAGCGCGAAAACGGCATTGCTGGAATATGAGAAATGCTTTCCGGATAAGCTCATTGACAGTGGCTTCTATAATCGGGCAACGAGTACAAAAAAGTAGGTGAGAATGATGGATAAAATCGAATTATTGGCGCCTGCAGGGGATTTAGCGCGCTTAAAGACAGCGGTGCGGTATGGCGCGGATGCGGTATATATCGGAGGAAAACAGTTCTCGCTGCGCTCGCGAGCCGGTAATTTTTCTTTGGAGGATATTGCGGAAGGGGTAAAATTTGCCGAGGCGCATCATGCGAATGTCCATGTGACGGTGAATATGCTGCCGCATGAGGATGATTTAAACGGCTTGGAGGATTATTTGAAGGCATTGGAGGATATTGGCGTGAAAGCGATTATCTGTGCTTCGCCGGGTATGATCCAATGTGCTAAACGGGTGGCACCACGACTCGAGGTTCATGTTTCCACGCAGCACTCCATCACCAATAGCGCTGCGGTTAACTATTGGAAGAATCATGGCGCAGATCGCGTTGTCCTTGCCCGGGAATGCACCCTAAAACAAATTTCTGCAACAAGCCAAAACAGTGAATTACCATTAGAAGTATTCATACATGGCGGAATGTGCGTTTCTTACAGCGGGCGATGTATGTTAAGCAATCATATGACGTTACGTGATGCCAATCGCGGCGGTTGTGCCCAAAGCTGTCGCTGGAAATATCGCCTGTATGAATCAGGAAAGCCGATTCATGACGAAGATCATCTATTCAGCATGTCCAGCAAGGATTTGGTAGGGGCACGCTATCTGCCTGATCTGATACGCTTGGGTATCGCCAGTGTCAAAATCGAAGGACGTATGAAAAGCGCCTATTATATTGCGACATTGGTTCACACCTATCGGATGATGATTGATGAACTCTATGCCAAGGGGAGCTTATCAAAAGCAGTGATGGACGAATATTGCGAGCAGCTGATGAAAGCGGAAAATCGACCGACAGCGTGCGGCTTTTATGCAGGTCTGCCGGGTGTGAACGAGCATCTGTATGGCGTAAACGGGGCCGGAATCAGTAAAGAGTACATCGCTGATGTCTTGGCGTATGATGAATATAAACACTTGGCAACAATACAGGTGCGCAATCATTTTGAGCCAGGTATTATGGCGGAGGTATTTGCGCCTCATCAAGCGGCACAGCGCTTTCAAATTCAAGAAATCTTTGATGAGGATGGCTTGCGTTTGTTAGCTGCCAATCAGCCAATGCGCATTGTGAAAATCAAGACGAATATTAAAATGGAAAAATACGCAATGATTCGCAAAATCATTGATCAGAAAGAGCGATATAGTGAATAAGAAAAGAGGAGAACATATGAGATTAAGTAAGAGTTTCTTTTATACCCTGCGCGAGGATGCAAAGGATGAAGACAGCCGTTCCGGCAATTTGCTGGTACGCAGCGGAATGATGAAGAAAAGCTCCAGCGGCATTTACATGATCATGCCGATGGGTAAGCGTGTATTAAAGAAAATTGAGGAAATTGTTCGCGAAGAAATGGATTGCACCGGCGCTCAGGAATTGTTAATGCCGGCACTGATTTTGGAAGATGTATATGTGAAGAGCGGACGGCGCAATGTGTTTGGCTCTAATATGTTTGCGTTGAAGGATCGCTATCAAAAGGGTTATGTTCTGGGTCCTACTCATGAAGAGCTATTTGCGATTGCCGCAGCGATGAAAGGCAAGTCTTATAAGGATTTCCCTTATAATCTGTATCAGATTCAGACGAAATATCGCGATGAAACACGTCCTCGCTATGGCTTAATTCGCACACGTGAGTTTATTATGAAGGATGCCTACTCCTTTGATACGGACTTAGAGGGCTTACATGAGTCCTATATGAAAATGTTTAATGCTTATTGCCGAATCTTTGATCGCCTGTCCTTGGATTATAAGATCGTAAAAGCGGATACCGGTGCGATGGGCGGCTTGTTATCGGAAGAATTCCAAGCCATTTGTTCGATCGGTGAGGATGTGGTTGTCGGCTGTGAGCACTGTGATTTCTCCAGCAATATGGAGATTAGCGAAGTGGTGGATCATGAGGCGGCAAGCGATGAGAAAACAAAGCCATTAGAGGCTGTGGCAACTCCCAATGCGAAAACGATTGAAGAAGTGGCGGCATTCTTTGAACGCTCTCCACGGGATTTCGTAAAAACGCTGCTTTATCACGTGGATCAGGAAAAATTCGTAGCGTTCTTAGTGCGGGGAGATCGTGAGCTCAATGAAACTAAGGCATTGAAGCTATTACAAGCCAATGAAATGGAACTGGCAAGCTTTGAGGATGTGGAGCGCATCACACATGCAAAGGTAGGCTTTGCCGGACCGATCGGCTTAGCGAACATTACCATCGTTATGGATCGTCAGGTTCAGAAAATGAAAAACTTCATCTGCGGTGCCAATCGTAGTGATTATCACTATATCAATGCGAATGTTACCGATTTCCATGTCGATATGGTAGCGGATATTGCCTATGTCAAGGAAGGCGATACGTGCCCCAAATGCGGTGCACGGTTAACCTTCACCAAAGGGATTGAAGTGGGAAATACGTTTAAGCTGGGAACAAAGTATGCGGAAAGCCTTGGCCTGCAGTATCTGGATCGCGATAATCAGCTGAAACCGGTAGTCATGGGTTCGTATGGAATTGGTTTGGAGCGATGTATGGCTGCGATTGCCGAGCAGCACAATGATGAGAATGGCTTAATCTGGCCTACTGCTGTCGCACCCTTTACAGTGGCGATTGTCGTAGTGTCCACCAAGGATGATACTCAGATGAACGTGGCCAATGAACTATATGAGTGTTTGCGCAACGAACATATCGACGTATTGCTGGATGATCGCAGCGAACGGCCAGGTGTTAAGTTTAAGGATATGGATTTAATCGGCATACCTTATCGCATTACCGTAGGGCGAGGAGCTGCCTCAGGTAAGGTTGAATGGTATGAGCGCCAAGCAAAAGCCATGGAAGAAATCACCATTAGTGATGCAGTGACAAAAGCAACAACGCTTTTAAAGAACGCATAGAACAATACGATATACGATGATAAATGCATTGTAACGAAGCAGTTTTCCTATGATCAAGAAAGAGTGAAAAAGATGGATAAGAAAATATTAATCATAACCGGAGGATGCAGCGGCTTAGGCTTCGAGATTGTTACACAAGCGATCAAACGCGATCTGTATGTTTGTAACATTGCCAGGAACAAAGAAAAAATGGCAGCCGTTAAGCAGCTTTTTACAAAAAATTACTGCGGCTTTATCGGAGACATTAGCGATGCGGATTTTATCCGTAAGACGATAGCGGAAATACACCAAATGGGAGATATCGCCTATTTGATCAACTGCGCGGAAAAGACGTGCTTTAAGGCTCCCACGAACTACACCGGTGATGATATTGATGTATCATTAAGCGGATTAAAGGGGATGATTCTTTGTTCTACGGAAACGTTGAAATGGAAACAGGAACAGCATTTGAAAATCGTTAATATCATGTCCTCTGCTGCCTTAAAGGGCAATCCGATGGAAGCTGTTTACTGTGCAACGAAGTGGGGCGAAAGAGGATATACCGAAAGCTTAAAGGCTGCCTATAAGGGCACGAGCGTGAAGGTGATCGGCGTTTATCCGGGGGGCATGAATACCGAATTCTGGAATAAAAAAAGCGACTATGTATCGGAAACAAAGGCAAAGTCCTTTATGAGTCCGAAGGAAGTGGCTACGGTTATTTTAGATAATATTATGAATTATTCCGGTTTAAATGTAGCGGATATTGTAATTGAGCGAAACTGAAATATTTCACATGATTGTAATGAATACTTAGTTCTTGAAAAGGTATTTGATGATAATAACATACGGATGAGAATGTAAGATATTGGCTACAGTAATATAAATTATGCTGATGCGATGATGAATGAGCTGTTTTTCTCTTTTTGATGCGTTAAAACGCAGGAATAAGGAAAATAAAGTAGGAGTTTTTCAGAAAATATGGTATAATATTATATGACTGGAGCGATATTATGTGGAAAAAATTTTTCATCGCAATTCTATCCATAAGCTTGTTGGGAGGAGCGGCAATTGTAAGCGGATCACTGTTTGCGGCCGGTGACGCTACACTGCAATTTCACAGCGAGGATGAAAAGGATCATTACGTAAATGATGAATTTTCTTATACGCTTTCCAGCAGTCATAGTGATGAATCAATTTTATATCTTAACAGCGGTGAGCTTCACGGTAACGGCAATTCCTATCAAATCACATTCAATGAGGATCCAATCGTTGCGATAACCAAGATTGAAAAACCCGGCGTTTATCAAGGGGAGGTTATTGCGGAGGCAACCGATGGACAAAATGGCGGATCAAAAGAAATTCGCGGTATGCTTTCTTTTACTGTTTATGGAATTGTTTATCAAAATCAAGAATATCAGATTACAACACAAGAAAAGAGCCGTCCGGAAACGTATGGCTTTTTACCGGATCATATAGAAAAAGCGCTTTTCACGTATTCCATTGATGATCAAAGCATTGCGAGCGTTGACAAGGACGGCAATGTGACAGGGTTGAAAGTAGGTACTACGAAGCTTCATATGTATGCCTATGATGGAGTGGAGGATGAAGCGCATTTTTTGTATCAAAGCGATACCTTGATTCATGTAATAAAACCGCAGGAGCAATCGCTTCAAAGCGATAACTTATTAAAAGGTGAGAAAAGCGGTTATTATTTCTTACAGAGTGAAAATGTGTATGCCGATGTAAAAGAGGAACAAAAAATCGGTATTATCGAATTGGCACAGAGCGGTTCCTTTACTTTTCAAGTAGCGAAGGATCAAGCGGAAAATTATGAAGTGCGTGATCAGGCATTATATCTGTTGCATGGAGGAAATGTAGGTAAGCATGAAGTAAAGGTTTATATCAAACCTGAGGATAATGATTATACATATGAAGTAACATGTTCCTATGAGATCATCAAGTCCACCAAGCCAGCGGATGACAGCTTTATGTTTCGCTATGAAGGGAAGGATACCTCCAGCATTGTCCGTACTTATCAAGAGGGCAACAATTCCTTTCAAATCACCAGTAATAAAAGTATTGATGAGGTACGTTATCAGTTGAAAAACGATAGTGATAATCCCTATTTAAGTGTATCAGAAACCGGTAATGTGACAATCAAGAAAATCAGTGATAAACCGATAGTAATAACGGCATTGTGGCACAAGAAGTTTTATGAATGCAACGTCATTATTGAAAAAGCTGATCAGACTTTAACCACTTCCATTCCGGAAATTACCGTGTCACTGGATGATGGTAGCTTTGATCCGATTATTGAAGGACGTCGAGGCAACGGCAGCCTGATTGCGGACGTAAAGGGTGGGAATGATATTGTTGAGCTAAAATACAGTGCCAAGGGCGGCTTATCATTGAAACCCTTGAAGGCTGGCAATGTGGTTGTGGAAATATACAATGATGAGGATCAAAATTATAAGAAAAGCAATGTTTTGAGTATCCCGGTTCATGTCAGTCCAATTCAAAGTGTAGGAGATCAATGGATTGCCCGTGAGGATTGGATTCATATTGAAGGAAAAAAGGGGAAGAATGGCTGGTATACCTCAGCCGTAACTTTATCCTGTGACGCCGAAGCTCCGGTCAAGCAATTCCATTTACAAAAGGAAACATATCAGTCGTTGAAACTGGAAGATAACGGCAATAATCTTTTACCGATTACCTTTAGCGATCAGGATGGCAAAGCAAGTGCAGTAGTGAAGCTGAATATAGCGATTGATACCCATGCGCCTCATATTGTTAGTATGAATGAGCGTGAAGCGGCAGATCGCGATTGGAAAAAATTCATTGACCGATTAACGTTCCAAAAAACATTCGGCAGTGGAATGATCATTGATATTGAAGCTAGCGATGAATTGTTAAATGAAGGAATTGTAGTAAGTGGTGTCAAGGAAACCGCTTATCGTATCTATCGCTTGCAGGATGGTAAGGAAACACTGCTTCAGGAAGGAAAGGAAGCCGGTGGCGAACTTCATATCTATGTGGAGGATACGGGAACGCATAAGGTTTGTGCAACGGTGGAGGATGAATCTGGTTTAAAAAGCAAAGAAGTATGTAATGTTTTAGATGATACACATTTGGATATAGCGGCGGTGAGTGATAATAGCGGAATGGTTTTGTATTCGCCATCGTTTTCCAAAGGAGATCGCTTTCAGCTTCATGAAATTGATGAAAAAGCGGTTGATAAAGTGAAACCGGATTTGAAAGCAGCAGAGAGTACATATGTCAGCGGTTATGAATTTGAATGGGTGGATCAAAGCTCGGATATGCCTACAGGTGAAATTCGCGCTATGATTCCATTAAGCAGTCAACTTGCTGAACAAGGCACGTGGTATCAGAAACAAGCGGATGGTTCTTACAAGGTAGTGAATGCGGTAACGGTAGATGACACCCAGGTGCTATATTTAGACTCGCTGCGTGATATCTATCACGTACAAAATAGTTCGACCGTAACCGGTAGTTCGGGTTTTCGTTTGAACAAACAGGAAATCTCACTTTCTATCTCCAAGCCGGTAAGTACGGAAGTGACAAAACTATTATTGCGACCGCTTTTATATAATGAGTATGATCTTAAATTAGTGGGAATTGCGGCAGCGGGATTAATCAGTGTCTGCTTTATCATTCTGTTGATTCGCAGCGGCAGAGAGGAATACTAATGAAACGTTTGAAGCCTTATTTAACGACAGGATCCTTTGTATCCTGTTTTTTTAGATCCTCCAGTATTTCCTGTTGTAAACGAATGCGTTGATCACGCATTTCGCAATGCTCGCGAAAGCTGTAATAGGAGCGGCGAGAGACAATGAGATGATCAATCACTTTAATGCCTAGCAATTCACCACTTTGTTCCAGAGTATCGGCGCTGCAATAATCAGCGGGACTGGGAAATACATTACCGCTGGGATGATTATGTGCGCATATGATTTTACTGCTTCCATGGTGCAGTGCTTCGGTAAAGATTTCACGTGGATTGGCGAAGCTTTTAGAGTTGGTTCCAATGAACATATCTTGATAGGCAATCATTTCGCCGCGGCGATTGAGAAAGATAACGACAAAGTATTCCTGTTCTTTATGACCGATGTGATTCATCAGCCAGTCGGAAACGATCTGCGGCTCGCTTTGATCGCTGTATTTTTGCTTCATACGTTCCTGTGAAATCCGTTTAATAATTTCAAAGCAAGCCAACAACTGTGTCGCCTTGGCTGTTTTCACGCCCTTTATTCGCATCACCTCATCCAGCCGCAGATCCATTAATGACAGTAAATCAGGCTTTAAATGCAATATTTCATCCGCCAAATCCAATGCCGACTTATCCTTGGTGCCGCTGCGTAAAAGGATAGCGATCAGTTCACGATTGGATAATGAGGATATCCCTTCATTTATCGCTTTCTCCCGTGGTCGCTCCTGTTTGTTCATTTCCTTCACTTTCATCATGACTCATCATCTCCAAAATCTTTTCCATATTTTTATCCTGCATAGCCTGCTTGATTTCCGCTTCGGATACCATAGCCTGCTTTTCAATGTATTTGGTATTGTTTTTACTGAGGATCGCGCCATTTTCTTTGGTGTCCTCCTGTTTGGTACTAATGCCGCAAATGACACAATGAAGATCATCCCTGGCTATAATATAAGCATCGATGCCCTTTTCTTTTAACGCAGCAACATTTTTTTGTGCATTTTCGCTATTTTTATATAAGCCAACTTGGTTATAATAAATTGCAATGGTATTCTCTGCATTGCCTGTAAATAAGTGAAACAGTCCATAATAAATTAACGCAAAAACAATGGAGAACGACAGCCCAAAGATATAAATTACTTTTCGATTTTCCATATTCTCACCTCTAGATAGAGTATATGAAATGATCTTGTCGGCCTTGTCTTTTTGGCCAAATTATTGTTCGACAGATTTCCCCCTATTTCTTTATACACGGTCTTGAATGTTTTTCCAAAAAATTCTATCACTTTTTTTTGTTCTGTGATATGATGGAGGAGGTCAAACGCTGAAAGGGTGTCATGTATGAAGGTGATAAGAATACTTTGGACATGGGGATTGGTTTTGTTTCTTATATGCGGATGTTCTCATGATGAGGAACAGCAGGAAATGCCGTCTGTTTCTGTATCAGATACGATAACCCAGTATCTAAATGCGCTGATAAAGCAGGATGGGATGACCATGGCACAGCTTACGGTTGAACACAACGGTTTTGATTTTACAATCAGTGAAGCGGATGCGCAAGAGCTGGGAATGGATTTGGCAACAGCTCAAAAATTTTATGAGCAACTGTTGACCTTTGAATATACCTTGGAGATGGAAACGGTAAAGGGGGATCAGGCAGAGATTGTAGCGCATATCAATACCTATGATTTAGAACAGGTGTTATCTGATATTGTAGAGGCACACAAAGAGGAATTTGGGGAAATCTACGATATGGATATCGAAGAAACTGAAAAAAGTCAAAAAATTGCGTCGATGATTGTAGATGCTTTTGCGAAGGAAGCTTATTCCTATCAGTTTGATGTTACCTTTCATTTACAGCTGATTGATCAAGTATGGTTGATTGATAATGCGGATGAACAAGTCTTATTTCAGTCTTTGTTCCAACAGAAATAAGTGTAAAATAACGATAAAGTGAAGAAAAGCCCGGCTTGGGCTTTTTATTTTAACAATTACAAATATGAATTTAATATAAGAAATAATTATTTTAGAATCTTAACGATCTTTAATAATTGTTCTTTCACTCTTATATCGCAGGAATGCAATTCTTTAAGAATCTCGTTGTCCAATACAGAAGCAGATTGAGAGTATTCTTTTGACAAAACATAGTCAACGGTTACCTCTAAAGCATTGCAAATGCACACCAACGTTTGTAAAGATACTTTGACACGATTATTTTCAATGTTGCTAATGTGACTGACATTAACATTTGCCATTGTTGCGACATATTCTTGTGTTAAACCTTTTGATAATCGTATTTCACGTAATTTACTGCTTAGTGTTTTAAAATCAATATTCTTATTTTCAATGCACATGTTATCACCCCTTTATTTTCTGATTGTAATATTTTTATAGCTATGATATAATAACCCAGAAGTATAAAATATATACTATTAGACATATAGAAAAGGAGAAGCCAAGATGAAAAAAGATGGAACAAAACTATGTAAGCATTGCAATTCGGAAATACCGGCAAGTGCAAAGGTGTGTCCTAATTGCCGTAAAAAGCAAGGCATGAAATTATGGAAGATAATTTTAGGGGTCATTGTAGTAGTTGGCGTTATCGGAGCAATAGCAGGTGGAGGTAGCAAAAAGCCTTCATCAAAGGAAGCAGAAGGTAATGATGGATCAAATTCAACAGAAAAGAATGAAGAAAAGACAGAGTTTGCACAGAATGAAACCGTTGTATTTGAAGGTGTTGAGTTTACTGTTACGAACGTAGAAAAAACTACAGGAAGCCAATATGATACGTCAAAAGAAGGCTATGAGTACGTCATTGTTACTGTTAAAATTGAAAACAAATCAGAAGAGAAAATTTCCTATAATTCATTAAATTGGAAAATGGAAAATAGCAAAGGACAGGAAACAGATACAGCCTTTACGATTGTCGATACAGATACGGCATTGAATAGCGGAGATTTAAATGCAGGTGGCATGATTGAAGGCACTTTGACATTTGAAGAACCCCAAGGCGATACAGGCTTGAAATTAAACTATTATGATAACGCATTGTTTGATGATAATGCGGCATTTAAAATTAAATTAGGTGCATAACAAAACAGTGTATAAAGGAAACTATTAAGATGGGTAACTTCTAAAGAAGCGACCTATCTTTTTTTGATAAACGCTATATTAGAAAAATACAGTGATACTTACAAGCATTACCGTTATATAGATTAAATTATTGACCAATGCATAGTGTTAGAAATGAAGATGTTCCAAAAGTGATTGACAAACATAGAAAAATAAGTACAATATAAGGAGTAGTCTTTATGGAGTCTTGTCCGAGTGGTTTAAGGTGCAGTCTTGGAAAGGCTGTGTGGTTCACGCCACCATGAGTTCGAATCTCATAGACTCCGCCATATTGTTGTTTGAGCCTTTAAATAAAGGCTTTTTT
>CANDJN010000008.1 GCA_947385085.1 uncultured Erysipelotrichaceae bacterium
GCAAGATCGCCAGGGCATCCTCCACCTACTTTGTGATCGCAGATCAAACACCGCCAGCGATTACCTTTGACAAGAGCTATGATCATTGGATTAGCGATAATGAATTAAGCGCCACGATCAGCGACAATATGACAGGAGTAGATGATGCGAGTGTTGAAGTCACTGCCGATGAGCTACAAGGCAATACTCCATCCCTTGCCAATGGCAACACCTTGCATTTTACTTCACTGCCGGATGGAAGCTATGAGATACAAGTAAAGGCAAGCGATCACAGCGGTAATGAAGCAAGTAAAACCATTACAGTGAAGATCGATACGCACGCACCGGAGATAAAGGGTGTAAAAGATCACAGTGTTTACTATTTACCACGACATATCAAAATAGAAGACAAGCACAGTGGTGTGGCAGTGGCTAATATAGCCAAGGATGGGGGAAGCAGTGAACCAATCACCGAAGGTGTTACGATAAAGGAAACAGGAAGCTATACGATCCATACCAAGGATCAGGCAGGAAATGAGGCAACCCTCACTTTTGAAATCGCAGTGTTACCTGATGTAAAAGAACTGGACTGCAGTGCAAAATCGAGAGGCATTGTAAAACAGGTGGAAGAAGAATATACAGAAGTAAAGGACTACATGAATGAAGAGGAACAAGCAAAGGTAGAGGAATGGCTTCAAAAGGCCAAGGAAATCATGAATACATGCCATAATGATATCGATGGTGACGGCTGTCCGGATCTGGATATCAAGATCACCGATGATAAGGGCAATACGATAGTAATCAATGAAGATAAGAACGGTGATGGCATTCCTGACTATAACATTGACAGTGATGGGGACGGGAAGGCAGATATCAATGTCGACAGTGATCACGATGGAATTCCTGATCTGAATATCGCATTCATAAAAGAATGGAAACCCACAAAATGTGTGACAGTGAATGGGGTACAGTATTCCAGTGGTCTCAACATTAAACCGAAGCTTAATATTGATTTGAATGGGGATCATATTCCAGAACTAAATATTGATACGGAAGGCAAAGGAAAGCCAACAATGAATATTGACACGGATGATGATGGAAAAGCTAATTTGAATACAGGCTTTGTAAAAGAATGGCATCCAAAGACCAATGTGGATGTGGACGGCGATCATAAAACAGATTATGATACGGATACTACCTTGAAAGGTTTATGTAATATTGATACTGATGGTGATGGTTTACCAGATTTGAATATTGATTTAGATGATGACAGAATTCCCGATTTGAATATCAACACTGATGGTAAACTGGATAAGCCACAGGTAAATATTGATGGTGATGGTGATGGAAAACCTGACATAAATATCGATAAGGATGGAGATGGCAAGCCAGATGAGAATATTATGGAAATAACGGTATGGAAACCAGAACATAACGTCAATAAACCGTTCCCTTATGATACAATGAAAATTGATAAAAATAAAGACTTGAAAGATCCGGACACAGATGTAAGCGGAAGTTATTATCCGGGAAATTATCCATGGGATAATGTGGGAGGTGCGCAAAACATAACCGGATCAAGTACCGGTGCGTTAACGGGAGATACGACAAACATGATGATGTATATGGGATGGGGTTGTATATCATGCGGAGTATTATTTCTATTGTTATATAAGCGGGATCATACTCAAAAATAGATAAAACAGCGTTTGAAAAGCAGGTAAGTCTTGTGATTTGCCTGTTTTTTTGGTGCTTTCATACTGCTGTTAGAAGCATCATTCAAACAGTGAACCATAATACGCTGATCAAATTTTATAAAAAAGTTTCAGAAATTTTTTGGAATTCACTAAATGATCGTGAATAAATAAGTAAGCCATATTTTGCTTTGTCTCTCATATGAAATCGACAAGGGATTTCATGGTGATGGAAAGGAGGCGCCCTTTGACAAAAAATAAAGCGAAGCACACGCTGAAAGACAGTGTCTTTACCGACCTGTTTCAAGACAAGAAGCATATGCTTGCATTATATAAGACACTTCATCCCGAAGATGTCAATGTGAGTGAAGATGAAATCATCAACGTCACATTGAAGCATATCCTGATAAACGGGGATTATAACGATCTGGGCTTTATGGTTGGGGATCGCTTACTCATACTGGTGGAAAGTCAATACACATGGAGCGATAACATCATGGCGCGAGGTTTACTGTATTGCCTTTATACCTACGACAACTATTTAAAAGCGACAAAACAAAACCTATACAGCAGTAAGAGAATAACCATGCCTAAGCCGGAATTATATGTAATCTATGTCGGAGAACGAAAAGATGTGCCCGATACGATATCGCTTTCAGAAAATTATTTTGGCGGAGAAAAACTTTCTATTGACGCAGAAGTAAAGATTTTGTATCATGAGGATGAGGATAACATTATTGGACAATATACCATATTCTCAAAGGTGTACAGCGAACAGCGAAAGCGCTATGGCAACACAAAAGCAGCCGTGAGTGAAACGATACGAATCTGTAAGGACAGAAATGTCTTAAAAGCGTATCTTGAAAGCAGAGAACAGGAGGTAATGGATATCATGATGATGTTATATGATGATGACTGGATCAAGGAAGTTTATGAAAAGGAAATTGCGGATAATGCGGCTAGAGAGACCGCAAAAAGACTGATTCAGATTGGTAAGATGTCACTGGAAGAAATTGCAGTCTGTGTTCCTGCGTTAACGCTGGATGAATTAAGAGAGCTAGAAGCACAAGTGATCAAATAAGCGAGCATATGACACATGGAGCCATAAGGTGCCATGTGTTTTTCATTGATCATCGCATAGTGTATTTTGATAGAATAAGCTATATGTGACAGGATAAAAGGTTCCTCTATTCAGCATGGATATAATAACATTAGGTATTGGTAAATTTGCTACTCCTTCAGTATTATCTTGAACATGAATATGATTGTGATATAATGAAATAAATGGAGAAAAAGCTATGAATCAACATGTTATCTGCATACAAGATTTATCCTGCTTTGGAAAGTGTTCTCTGACCATATCGTTGCCGGTGTTGAGCAGTGCGGGATTGAGCGTAACACCACTTCCTACTGCGCTGTTATCTACGCATACCGGTGGCTTAGGGAAACCTCATTTATTGGATTTAAGTGATTCCATGCTTGAAATACGGCATCATTGGCAGGAATTAAAATTGCCGGTTTCTGCAGTATATAGCGGTTATGTTTCCGATGTAGGACAGGTCGCTGAAATATCAAAATTCTTTGATGAGTATCCAAAGGCTCTGCACTTGGTGGATCCTGTATTGGGAGATCATGGACACCTTTATGCGTCCCTGCATGAGGAATTGATTACTGAAATGCGCTCACTCTGTAAACGGGCGGATATTGTGACACCGAATATGACCGAGGCATATGCACTGTTACAGGAGCCATATCGTGAAGGCCCTTATGAGAAAACAGAAATATATCGCTTGGTGAAACAATTGTACGAGATGACCCATGCAATGGTAATATTAAGCGGTGTTTGGCTTGAGGAAGCATATTTGGGTTGTGCAATATATGATGCGCATAAGCCACCGCAAATTCAGGTGCTTAAGCGATTGCCTTATCGCTTCCACGGCACCGGTGATTTATTCGCAGCGTCATTTCTTGGAGCTTATTTACATCATAAGGAAGCTATGGATGCCTGTGTTATTGCCATGCGCTTTACTTCGGCCTGCATGGAATACAGTCATCAAAAGCACACGGATGAACGCTATGGACTGTTGTTTGAACCGCTGTTATCGTACTATATCGATTTGCTGGAGGAAGAGTGAAGATGAGATATTATAAAAACAAAGAAAGAGAGGAATATTGATGGAACACAAATCATTTGCGTCATGGAAAGCCCAGCCGTCTTTACTGGGCTTTGGCTGTATGCGTTTTCCGGTCACGGAAAAAGGTGAAATTGATGAAGCAGAAGCAAAGAAAATGCTGGATTACGCGATTGATCATGGCGTGACCTATATTGATACGGCTTATCCGTACCATGAAGGAAACAGCGAACCCTTTGTCGGTCGAGTATTGAAAAAATATCCGCGTGATCATTTCTATCTTGCGACGAAATTACCGCTCTGGTCATTAAAAGAAAAAGCGGATGTGGAGCGCATGTTTGAAGAACAGTGTACTCGCTTACAAACCGATACCTTTGATTTTTATTTGCTACATGCATTGGATCAAGAAAAATGGCAGAAGACGCTGGATCTTGATGTCATACCGTTCTTAGAAGAAAAACAGCGTGAAGGGCGGATTCGTCATCTAGGATTCAGCTTTCATGATGAGTATGAAGTATTTGAAGAAATTCTCGACTATCGAACATGGGATTTCTGTCAGCTTCAATTAAACTATATGGATATGGGGATTCAAGCAGGCATGAAGGGGTATCGTCTGGCAGAAAAAAAGGGTGTTCCTGTTATTGTGATGGAGCCGGTGAAGGGAGGCCGTCTGGTAAATTTGCCGCAGAATATTCAAAAGCAGTTTCTAACGGAAAAGCCGGAGGCATCCATCGCATCATGGGCGCTTCGCTATGTGGCTTCCCTGCCTAATGTAGCAGTCGTGTTAAGCGGCATGTCTACGATGGAACAAGTGATTGACAACGTAAGCACCTTTTCACCCTTTATTCCATTGAACGAAAAGGAAACACAGATAGTAGGCGATGTTGCGAATGCGCTGCACGCACGAATCAAAAACGGCTGTACCGGCTGCGGTTATTGTATGCCATGTCCCTTCGGTGTGGACATTCCCGCAAACTTTAAGATTTGGAATGAAACTGCAATTTATGGTAATCAGAAAAAGGGAGAGACTGCCTATCGCAAGCTGGATCAAGCATCGGCACAATATTGCCAAAAATGTGGGAAATGCGAAACACTCTGTCCTCAGCATCTTTCCATTCGTTCTGATTTAGGAAAGATTGCGAATGAATGGAAAGAACCTGAATTAATCCGCTGATGTGGATTCGTCTCGCTGATGATGGAAGGTAGGCATATTGGCATCTTCAATGACTCTGAATTCCCAGCCTTGGCGAACAAATTCCTGTAATGTCTGATCAAGAGCTGTTAATGTATTGGCATTATCAGTTCCATCATGCATGACCATCATGACGGTATTTTTCCCTTGAACGCTTGTTAATGCATTTTGGTACAGCGTTTCTGGCGGAAGCTTGGGATCGCTGTCACCGTTTTCGGCATTCCAGTCATAATAAACATAACCCAGCAGTTCTGCATCCTTAACCAGTTCCTGCATGATGCCGTTTCGGTTACGATCGGATATGGTATTGGAGGAACCACCGAGAAAGCGAATGATATTGGTTTTCACGCCGGTCTGATCATTCAATAAATTTTCCAGCTTCACCAGATCATGAAAATAAGCCTCGGGATCGGAATAAATGGTTTCATAGTCATGACTGTATGTATGCAACGCCAAGGTGTGACCTTGTTCATGAACTTTTTTTAATAAATGAAAATATTCCGGATTACTTCCGGTAATGAAAAAAGTAGCTTTGATGTGATAACGATCCAGTATGTCTAAAATTCCCTCCGTGTTTTGACTGGGACCGTCGTTAAATGTTAAATACATAATCTTTTGTTCTGCCATTTCTACCGGCTTTGTTTTGGATATATCATTTTCAGCCATGGTAGTTGTTTCATCACTGCTTTTACGATGAGGCTGATCGATATGTGCCAATCCATAAAGGATGGCTAAAAAGCCAACACAGAGTATCGATAATTTAATCTTATGAAAATGCTTCATTGTGTCACATCCTTTTTTATTCAGTATTCCCATGACGTGCTGTGCCTATCCGCATTCTTGTGTGTTGATGACCATGGCTTTGTCAATCGTTAGAAAAGACGCTATTCATTTGCCCTCGATTATGATATACTGAATAAAAATCAAAGAGGTAAAGCATCATGGAAAAAACAATTGGCTTCATCGGCTGCGGCAATATGGGCAGAGCGATGGTAGAGGGTATTATGAAAGCACAGCTGGTGTATCAGGATCAGCTAATCGTTTCTAATCTGCATCCGGAAAAGCTGCAGGATCTTGGCAGCCGTTATGACTTTTATATAAGCGATAATGAAACGGTGGCGCAGCATGCGGATATATTGTTTTTAGCTGTGAAACCGCACTTATATGCGAAAATTTTAGATGAAATCAAAGCTTTGATGAAACCGAGCGTTATTCTTGTCGATATCGCTCCGGGCATTACCATTCAAGATATGATGGATATGGTCGGCTTTGAATGTAAAGTTGTGAAGGCGATGCCCAATACGCCTGCTTTGGTGTCAGAGGCAATGAGCGCCATTAGCTTTGGCAAAGGCTTGAGCAAGGAGGATCAAGAGGACATTGTCGAGATTTTTGAGAGCTTTGGCAAGGCGAGTGTTGTCGAGGAACGCTTGATGGATGCGGTAACGGCCATCAGCGGTTCATCTCCTGCTTATGTATTTATGATGATTGAAGCGATGGCAGATGGAGCAGTACGTCATGGAATGCCACGCCAGCTTGCTTATCAATTCGCTGCGCAGACATTGATTGGCTCCGCTAAAATGATATTGGAGACGGGCAAACATCCGGGCGAATGCAAGGACATGGTTTGTTCACCCGGAGGAACAACTATTGAAGCGGTTGCCAAGCTGGAAGAAAAGGGATTGCGCAGTGCGATGATTGAGGCAATGGATGCTTGTGTAAGAAAAAGCAAAAATATGAGATGAATAAAAGACGATGATCCGTATGTGACCATCGTTTTTTTATGCGAACGGCGAAACCAATTCATAGGATGAAATAGAAAAAGAGGCGCTTTGCCTCTAAAGTTTCAATGATACATGCTTGATGCTTCGTTCGCATCAAATCCGGCCGTATGATAATACATCACGCTCTCTATCTTGCCGCTATCTTTATGCTAACGCAATTCTATGACTTTCTCAGTCATAGCGTGAAGGAGACATACCATTAGATGCTTGTGGAAGCGATATTATCAGTTTTGTTTATGGGGTGAAGATGATAAACTACAATTTCAGGGGGATTGGCAAAGCGCAGCGGAACTCTGGTCATGCCCCATCCTGATGTTACGTATAAAATATGATCTTGATGAACATAACAGCCTTTTCGATAATGTCTTCCTCCCTTGGGAAGCAGGGCCTGTGTGATTAAGGGCAGATAAATTTGTCCACCATGCGTATGACCGCTGATTGTTAAATCAATATTGTTTAGTGGCAGATGATCGATGATATCCGGTTCATGGGATATAAGAATTTGAGAGGATTGATAACGTTTTTGGGTAATGGTGCGATCTTCATAACCGGTTAATGGATCATCGATCCCCATAATACATAAATCGACATCTTTCAAACAAATGTGCTCATTGCATAAAACATGAAAGCCGCCTTCCTTCATCATATCCGCATATACATACTTAGCACCGCCGCCGATATCGTGATTGCCATAGACCGCAAGCTTAATTGTTTTGGCATGGATTCGGCGCAGATAGGGAGGTAAAACGGTACGTAAGTCTTTATCGTGGTCATAATGATCCATTAAATCACCACTGAAAATCACAATGTCCGCATGACAGTCGTTGATGGCTTTTATACGCTTATTTAACAGCCGTCTTGAAAAACGGGTATGAAAATGCGTGTCGCTGAACTGGACGACGGTTATAGGCCTACGCAATGCCATAATGCAATGGAGGTGACGGATCACCAGGCGTCTTGGCTCAATCCACACCATATCAATAAATAATAATAACATCATCAGCACCAATAGCGCCATCACAAACAACCCGCCTTTCAGATTAGATCTATAGTTATTAGTATTCACGAAATTGGTTATGGTGATGTAAACAAACAAAAAAATCTCACCTTGCGATGAGATTTTCTTAAGTCTTACTTACAAGTAAAGCCTTCGCCTTCCAAATCCTTTACTGCTTCTTCGATGCTGCTGGCATTTACGGCCTTTTCCATCATGCTTGCTTCTGCAGAAATTGTGACATTCAATCCTTTGTCATCGAAATCAGAGGTAATATCTACACCGGATACATCATCGGCATATTGTTCTGCTAAAGATTCCTCCAACTGCTTTTTCAACGTTTCCTTTTGCTCATCGGAAGCGTCCTTTTTAATACCGATGCTTTCATAAGGCATGCTCATGTTAATGGCAACCTTTTCCAAAACATCGCCTTTACCTTCCAATACCATTTCGGCATCCATAAGGCCGTTCATATCCATGGTACAAGTCTTTTTGACAGGATCTCCGCCGCCGCTGCATCCGGCTAACAATAAACCGGCGCAAATAACACCCAATAATTTTTTCACTTTCTTTATCCTCCTCTTATTGGTTCCGTGCTTGGTATATAGGAAACGTATAAAATCGCTTCCATATACTATATGTTATGACAATATTATAGCATAGGATTACAGATTTTTCGATAAATTTCCATTATTTTTATGATCGTTTAAGCGAAAAAGGCGTATTTGAGAGTGATAAATATAGTTGTTCAAGGTTATGAAAACAAATTTATACATCCTGAACTGATACTTTGTTTTTTCTATGTTCATTCTTCGATATGAACAGCACCTTTTCAAACAATGACATTCATGATACACTAAGCATAAAGAGGTGGTATGATGTACAATCAAATGAATGAATTGATCATTTATCGAGTGAAAGAAGATAGTTTTTTAATGCAGATGGGCAAGGCAATGACAGAAGATACAGAGGATGTAAGACAGCGTTCCTTGATCTTTGCGTCCATTAAGCGCTTATTGGATATGGCAACCCAATACGGCTGGAATCATAATCTATGGCACTGTGCCTTATGCGCTCATCTATTAATGGATGAGAACTCCTATACGTTAAGCAAGGAGCGGCAAAAACAAACGCTTAAGGGTAGTATCCAAGCCTTTCTGCAACATGATATGGAAATTTTTTATTCCTTGTTTCACTATGATTTTAAGCCGATTTCCGATCGTTTACAAATACATTGTTTTGAAATTATCAGCGATTATCAGGCAATTGCCAAGCGTGAGGAAATGATGGATGAAACGATGGGGAAAATGATCATGAAGGTTGCGAAGCGACTGGCACTGGCTCCTGATGCGCAGGGTATGATGGAGATACTGGATGACTTTTATGAAACGTATGGCACAGGATGCTTTGCGTTTCATAAGGCGTTTCGCATTAAAGAGGATGGCGATGGATGTAAATTTGTGGCTATTCGCAATTATCCCGAAATGACTCTAGATCACATCATCGGCTATGAGGAACAAAAACAGGAGCTGATGATGAATACGGAAGCATTCTTACAGGGAAAACAAGCCAATAATGTCCTGTTATATGGAGAAAGCGGTACCGGAAAAAGCACGAGTATTAAAGCATTGGGCAATCATTATTATAAGGATGGTATCCGCTTGATTGAAATTCACAAGCATCAATTCCACATGTTACAGGATGTTATCCAACAGATTAAGACGCGCAACTATGGATTCATTATATATATGGATGATCTTTCCTTTGAGGAAGATGAAACCGAGTATAAATATTTAAAAGCAGTTATGGAAGGCGGTCTGGAGGTACGCCCCGATCATATGCTGATTTATGCTACAAGCAATCGCCGTCATCTGATCAAGGAAACATGGCACGATCGCAGTGATGTTAACGAGGATCAGGATTTACATATTTCCGAAACAATGTCGGAGAAGCTATCACTGGTGGCACGCTTTGGCATCAGCATTTATTATGGTAGGCCAACACCCAAAGAATATCAGCACATAGTGAAGGAACTGGCAAAACGGGAACAGCTTGCGGGCTATGATGAGGCGACGCTTTGGCAGCTGGCAAACGCATGGGAGCTGCGTCATGGCGGTGGAAGCGGACGCTGTGCGCGGCAGCTGATTGATTATTTGTGCGCTCAGACAGGGGCAGATAAAGAATGATAACGGAGTACGAGCGTAAGCAATGCGATCATCCGATTATTAAAGAAATATTACTTTGGCATGATGAGGCATGGCTGGATGGCAAACAGCTGGAAGCACTTTTGGGCATCAGTCGCTCTAAGCTGAAGCGATTATTACAGCGAATTCACACTGAATCAGAGATTGATTACCATCACAGTGAGGTATTCTCAGTGGTGAGACAGCGATACCACAAGGGAAAACAAAAGAAAAGCGATTGGGTTTATCAAATTCGCTATTATGATACAAAAATGGTGCGTTTGTTGGCGTCATATTGCGATGAAGGCGTTGCCTATTCCTTTCTGGAATGGCTGGGGAAAGCATCATGAAAAGAAAAAAACTGTTAGTTATTGGCTCAGCGGTTTGTGATGTGATTGTTCGTATTCCGCATTTGCCGCATTCACAAGAAGACTTGATCGTTGAGTCCCAGCAGCTTTCTTTGGGTGGTTGTGCTGCCAATGTCGCAATGTGTTTGAAGGCACTGAATGTTCCCTTTGATTTCTTTGCGCCGGTTGGCAGTGGAATGTATGGTGATTTTGTGGCTGAGCAGCTTCAACTGCGAGGAATCAACACACGGCTTTCTCGTGTTCCGGAGGCGAATGGCTGTTGTTACTGCTTGGTGGAAAAAAACGGCGAGCGTACCTTTCTTGCCGATCATGGAGCGGAATATCGATTTCAAGCGCAGTGGTTTTCTTTGCTTAACCCACAGGATTATGACGGCGTATATATATGCGGCTTGGAGCTGGAGGAAAGTGGTTCACAGGCGTTGATGGAGCATTTGCGCAAAGCCGGTTATTCACGTATCTATTTTGCGTGTGGCCCGCGTCATGAGCATATATCTTCTGACTATCTGCGCGAATTGGAGTTTTTGCCTTGTCTGTTTCACTTGAATGAAGAAGAAGCCATTCGCTATTTTCACAATGAGGATTTTTTGACCGGTGCGGCAGCGCTATATCAAAAAACTCATCAGCCTATTGTCATAACACGCGGCGCAAACGGCTGTTTGATTCAAACAGAGGAAACGCTGAAACTAGCTGGCCTTGAGACAAAAGTGGCTGATACAATCGGTGCCGGAGACACTCATATTGCGGCGCTTATGGCAGCGTGTCATAGTGGGATGCCATGGCGGGAAGCAGGAATCTTTGCGAACCGTGCAGCTGCGTTGGTAGTCGCCCATGCGGGAGCGCAGTTGAGCACAAGCGATAGTGAAAGTTTAAAAGCTATATTAAAAAACCACGGTGATGAAGCAAATCTGTGAGGAGATACTTCTTACCGTGTTTTTATATTTTTAAAGTAAACTTTTTATGGTGATTTTGAAAGCCGCATCGTTCATAAAAGCGATGAGCATTACTGCGCTGATGATGACTGGAAACCTCCATCTGGATACAGCCACGTTGCTTTGCGATCCTTAAACCGCGTTGAATTAATGCTTTGCCAATCCCCTGGCTGCGTTCATTCTCCGCCACAATCAGTTCCATGATTTCCGCAATCTTAGCGGCATGATGAAGCTGATCCTCCAAACGCAGATGTAAAAAAGCGATAATGTGATGTTTTTGTTCATAAACAAGACCATAGTATTGTTCATCTTTTAATTGTTGGAGATAAATAGCGCAAAACGAATCATATGGCAGTACTTCTTGTTCTAATTGACATATTAACAGATACAGTGCATTGACATCGGACTTGTTACATGCACGAATGCTTTGTGTATTGGACATAGTGATCACCGTATAAATCATAACATATGCTAATCACTTTGAACAGGCTGATAGCGGTAAGAATCATATTTGATGAATCTTTCCCTTATAAATACATTCACAATGCATTTCTTTTTTTATGTCGTGTTTTCCTTTTTTTCATCCATTGACAAGTGTTGAATTTCGGAATAATATTGTGTACGCAAATGTTTTGCATATCGCAAAGGCCAGAACAAAGCCATCAGCGGTTATAATTGTTGTATGCGACTTTTGACTTAGCCGATAAAAGAAAATGATATGCTGCATAGGTATGCAAGGGTAAAACAAAAAATCGTGAATCAGATGAAAGCTGTTGGGCTGGGATTATATGAAAACAAAATGGATGGAACAGGAGTGATGGATGTGCGGGAACAATTACTACCGTTTATCAAGCATAACAGTCGATATTTTGTGCTGGCATGCGGATGTGTCATTGCGGAAACGGTGTTTGAATTGGTCATACCGGTATTAATGGCGGATATTATTGATGTCGGTATTGCGAATGGTGATCGCGCTTATATTTTAATGCGCGGTGGATGGATGATTGGCTGTGCGCTGATTTCTTTAATATTGGGTATTCTATATGCACGTTACGCAGCCCAAGCAGGGCAACGCTTTGGGGCAGAACTGCGCGCTGCCCTATTTGATCACGTTCAAAGCTTTTCCTTTACCAATATGGATCATTTTACAACAGCATCTTTAATCACTCGCTTAACCGGAGATATTACGATTTTACAAAATGCCATTGCCAATGGGATTCGACCGTTGTTTCGCTCACCGGTGATGATGCTTACGGCATTGGTGCTTACCTTTTCGATCAATCCTCGCTTAGCTTGTGTATTTTGCGTCAGTATTCCATTATTAGCTATCGGATTGAGTATGATCGTTTTGAAGGTAGGACCGTTATATCGCAGGATGCAGGGCAGTATGGATCGGGTTAATACGGTAGTACAAGAAAACATTCAGGCGATACGCTTTGTAAAGGCATATGTATGCGGTGAGCGCGAAATTAATAAGTTTGCGCAGGTCAATGATGATTTACAAGCTGTTTCACTGGATGCCTTCCGTATTTCTGTATGGAATATGCCTTTGTTTCAGCTCATATCCTATGGCACGATGATTGCCCTGCTTTGGTTTGGTGGAAATATGATTTTTGCGGGTACGATGAGCGTAGGTGAATTAACTGGCTTTTTAAGCTATGTTTTACAAATATTAAACGGTTTGATGATGCTTTCTAATGTGTTTTTAATGTTAACGAGAAGCATAGCGAGCGCCGATCGTATTTGTGAAGTGCTCGAAGAAAAGAATGATATGATAGAAGCGGATAATGCGCTTCAACCGATTCGTAATGGTGAGGTGGTATTCCATCACGTTCATTTTCGCTATCGTCCCGATGCCCCCGAAATACTACATGATATTGATCTGACAATACCGGCGGGAAGCAGCCTGGGAGTCTTGGGCGGTACCGGTGCGGCTAAAACAAGCCTTGTCCAGCTGATTCCTCGTTTATATGATGTGAGCGAGGGCGCTGTTACGGTTGATGGGTATGATGTCAGAGGCTGCGAACTGGGGCACCTGCGTGATTCCATCGCTATGGTATTGCAGAAAAACACACTGTTTTCGGGTACGATTCGCGAGAATCTTTTGTGGGGAAATGAACAGGCGGATGATGAGGAAATCTATCGTGTTTGTCGCCTTGCCTGTGTTGATGAATTCCTTGATTCATTCCCCGCAGGCCTGGATACGATGCTGGAACAGGGCGGTGTAAATTTGTCCGGCGGGCAAAGACAGCGTCTATGTATTGCTCGTGCGTTGTTAAAAAAGCCAAAAATATTAATATTGGACGACTCCACAAGTGCAGTAGATACTGCCACCGAAGCTAAAATTAAACAAGGCTTGGCGCAGCTATCCGCAATGACGAAAATCATTATCGCCCAGCGTGTGAGCAGCGTGATGGATTTGGATCAAATCGCCATCTTGGAGGAGGGAGAGCTCCATGCGCACGGTACGCATGAGGAATTGTTAATGACAGATCAGATTTACCAGGAGATCTATCGTTCCCAACAGGAAGGAGCGAATTTATAATGGCACGTTATGTCGACGCAAAGCGTCCCCAACAATGGCAAAAAACGCTGCAGGGCTTTCGACCGTATGTAAAAAAGCATTGGTTGGCTTTTGTCTTAGTGGCGATCTGTGCGATTTTCAGCGCTACTGTTAATTTGACCGGTACTTATATGATTTCACCGATTATCAACGACTATATTTTACCGCATCATTATGATGGTCTCGTAAAAATGATTTTAGGTGTGGCAGGAATGTATCTTTGCGGAGTATTGAGCACGGCCTTTTATAAACAACTGATGACACGCGTAGCGCAATCCATCGTCAAAGAGCTGCGCCATGATTTATTTGCGCATATGCAGACGCTACCGATCTCCTATTTTGATACACATACGCATGGTGAGGTGATGTCGCACTTTACCAATGATATGGATACGTTACAGGATGCCTTGAATAATTGTGTGGACAATTTAATCCAAAGCTTTACAATGATTGTCGGTACAGTCATTGCGATCTTTTTGTTAAATTGGGCATTATCGCTGATTGTGACTGCGTTTATGCTTTTTATGGCTGCGCTGATTCAATATTTTGGCCGCCGCAGTAAGTATTATTTTTCACGCCAGCAGGTTGCCATGGCAGCGATGAACGGATTCATTGAAGAAATGGTAGAGGGCAGTAAGGTGGTGAAAGTGTTTCGCCATGAACAGGCGAACCAAAAGGAATTTCAACGCCGCAATGAAGCACTGCGTGACAGCGCTGCCGCCGCATTGACGTATGCAGGAAGAACTATTCCAACCGTTGTATCACTTTCTTATGTCAATTATGCCATTGTTTCCTGCATCGGTGGTTTCTTTGCGATTGCGGGGATGTTGAGCTTGGGCGAGCTGTCTTCCTATCTTATTTATGTAAGGCAAACTGCCATGCCTATTAATCAGTTTACCCAGCAGTTAAATTTCATCTTGGCCGCAATGGCAGGGGCAGAACGGATTTTCAATCTGTTAGAGGTGGAAAGCGAATGTGATGATGGCAGAGTCACCCTAAGCAGTGTAACAATTGACGATAAGGGACGTATACAGGAAAGCGATGAACCCACCGGCAAGTGGGCGTGGCGTCATCCCCGCGCACAGGGCGTAACCTATGTTCCACTAGAGGGGGATGTACGTTTCCATGATGTGGTATTCGGCTATCGTAGCGATACTCCGATTTTAAAGGGTATCTCACTGTATGCCAAGCCGGGGCAAAAGATCGCCTTTGTCGGCAGTACGGGAGCCGGGAAAACGACAATCATCAATTTGATCAATCGCTTTTATGATATTAGCCGCGGCAGTATCACCTATGATGGTATAGATGTTAAGCTGATCCGCAAGGATGACTTACGTCATGCGGTCGCGGTGGTCTTACAAGATACGCATCTGTTCAGCGGTACGGTGGCGGAGAATATTCGTTTTGGCAATCCAAGGGCAACAATGGATCAGGTGATCGCAGCGGCAAAGCTTGCCAATGCTCATCATTTCATATCCCATCTTCCCAAGGGCTATGACACGGCTGTGCATAGTGACGGCGCCAATTTATCACAAGGACAGCGGCAGCTGTTGGCGATTGCGCGGGCAGCGATCGCGGATCCTCCGGTACTCATTTTAGATGAAGCAACCAGCTCTATTGATACGCGCAGTGAAAAGCTGATCGAAAAGGGAATGGATCGATTGATGGAAGGGCGCACTGTATTTGTGATCGCGCATCGTTTAAGTACAGTCCGCAATGCCGATGCCATCATGGTATTGGATCATGGCGAAATTATTGAGCGCGGTTCTCACGATGAACTGCTTGCGCAAAAAGGACGCTATTATCAGCTATATACCGGTCAATCGGAGTTAGATTAAAAAACGGAAGCACTCGTCTCATACTGAGATGGGTTCATTCCGTTTTTCTCTGACTAGGAAATTAGGCAAGTATTCCAATCCATTAGTCACCTTTTGTAAGATGGCGACGCAATAGGCGGCTTCTTCCTCACTGCCCGGCGCAAATTTCTTCTTGATTGTCGCATTATTCATGCGCTCATAAGCCATGATTTCATATAAATATGAATTGTATTCCATCATTGGCTGTAACAGCACCTTCGCCTCATTTAATAGTTGCTTTTTATAATAGTATAGGAAATTGGCATAGAGCGTAAACGTATCCTGCTTGGGATATCGTTCATATAATTGTTTAAATTGATCGTATTCCTCCAGATACAGAAAACCGGAAAAAAGGTAATAGCGTGTTCCGAAAACATCACTGGGATTCAGTGATAATATTTCCCGAAACTGCGCTAATGAACGGCGCATATATCCCACTTCATACAAGGCACATGCATAGGCGAATTTCATATGGAAAAAGGTTTTCGCTTCATCAATTTTATAAAAATCGCTGATCGGCTGGCGGAAATAATCCCGGCCTAAATTCATCGTAGCCAATTCCATTCCCTGCTTATAGATTTTCAGTGTTTCAAACATATCCTCACAGTATAAGCCCATCGCCAAATATGCTTCAATGCAGTCCCGGCAAATGAGTAGGGCCTGATGGGCAATGTATTTCTTTTTTTGCCAGCCGCGGTATTGTTTCATTTCCTTGAGCTTGTTCAAAGCTTCTTCATAATGCTCAAAACGCTGTGAAGGAGCGTGATAGTGATCACTGAGGAAAGAATCCAGAGTCATTTGATAGGTGACGCCCAGCGAGGCGGTATCCCATTCCTTTTTATTCATTCAAGCACTCCTCCTTTCACTTTTTTACATAGTGTTCATAGACTTGATCGGCAATGGCCTTGTATGCGCTGTTATCGGCATAGATGTATTCCAGCCAAATGGTTTTACTTGTTTCATCGCGGTCATGATAGCGGATGGCGACAACCTCAGGGTCTTGTTTGCGCAAGATTTCCTTAATCTGTGCCATAATGCGATCATCCAGACCATCTTCACGAATGCGGATCTTTTCTGCCAATTCAACAGGATCGTTTACTTGAATCAGAGCTTGATCAGGAAATTGCTTATGGAGTGATTCGGGTGCATCGCTATCTTTACTCATAAATATAAGGAAACCACGAGCGGTGTCATGATAGAGAAAATTGTGTACAAAGGTCGTTTTGAAATGACAATGCGGACATTCAAAGGTGAACATTGTGTGATGAAGAATCCGTTTTCGCAGGTTTGGCTCCAGTTCCGGTTTCACCAAGGTATGACTTTTGATATGCGTATGATACCCGCATTGACGACAGTAAATTTCAACCAGTATATGACGCACAGTAACACTCCCAACTATCGGCAACATTATACTACAAATTTCACCATGAGAAAAGTTTAACCATTGCTTGTGCGGCATAAATACGGTGATGAAAATATGAGCCTCTCAAAATGATTTTCACTTCCACGAAGTAATGGAAAGTCGTTGCAAAGCCAAAGGAAATCCATTACAATAGGATCAAGGATTGGCTTAAGCATAAAGCTTGTGAAGGAGGCCTATGATGTATTATCAAAAGATTGTCGGAAAGTGTTTGTATCTATCACCGATGAATATAGAAAATGAAAAGGGTATATTGACCAAATGGTGGAATGAGGATCAGGATATTGCCTATAACAATGGCTTCTATGCTCAGCTATTGGATGAAGAAAAGGTGATGGAGATATTACAAAAATGGCATGAAGGACCGTTTGTGTTTGCGATTGTAAATAAGGAAAGCAATGAATTTATGGGTCATGTTTCTTTATTTAATTTCGGTCATCATGATCAATACGCGACAATGGGAATTTATATCGGCCCTGACTATCGCCATTGTGGTTATGGCAGGGAAGCGATGACTTTGTTAATAGATTATATTTTTCAAACTCAGCGTTTTCAGGCATTGCATATAGAGGTGTTTGATTTTAATCAAAGAGGATATGGAATTTATGAAAGTATTGGCTTTCGAGAATGCGGTCGCTGGCATCAATCGTTTTATCATGGTGGTTTATCTCACGATATTATTTTAATGGAGCTATTGCGAGAAGATTGGCTGAAACGCGGGTTATAACGGTCTAACGTTTACAAAATTTGTGGTTATTATAAGGTGGTATCGTACAGCTTATAAGTGTGATGCCATCTTTTTCTGTTCTAGTCGCTAAGACCTATATTTGAATCGCTTGACAAGAAGCAATTCTATCGTTATAATTAAACTGCAAGTTTAATTAATTTCAGGAGGAATCTATGGGCAGAAGAAAAAAAGAACCTAGAAGCGTACATCGTGAAAACATTGTATCAGCGGCATCTACATTGTTTATGGAAAAAGGAATGGCAGCTACTTCAATGGACGATATAGCGAAGGCATCGGGTTATAGCAAAGCAACATTGTATGTATATTTTGAAAATAAAGAGGAAATTGTCGGAATTTTAGTGTTAAACAGCATGAAAAAGCTTTATGATTATATCTCTACCGCGCTGAATCAGCATGATAGCACAGAAGCAAGATATCGTTTTATCTGTCAGGGACTAGTGCGATATCAGGAAGAATTTCCTTTTTACTTTAAAATGGTACTGGATAAAATAAACATTGAATTTGAGAAATCCGGCTATCTGCCGGAAGAAAAGGAAACCTATCAAATAGGAGAAGAAATTAATGCAAAGCTAAAAGATTTTCTGTTGTCAGGGATGGAGAAAGGAGATTTACGAAATGATTTGGAAATGATGCCTGCTATATTTAATTTTTGGGGTATGCTTTCGGGAATCATTCAGCTTGCGGCTAATAAAGAAGAATATATTAAAAAAAGTATGGGTATAACAAAAGGGCAGTTTTTAGATTACGGGTTTTCACTTGTTTATCATGCGATAGCAACGAAGGAGAATAATTATGAGTGATAAAAATGTGCTTGCCATTTTGGGTAGTCCACATCCAAACGGAATGACCTCGGCCATGTTGAATCAGGCAATTCGCAAAGCGAAACAGCTTGGTTATGATGTGACAAAAATTAATTTGTATGAAAAGAAGCTCTCTTTTTGTACAGGCTGTCGTGCTTGTATGAATACGCATAGGTGCGTCCAAAATGATGATATACAGGAAATCGTCTCATTGCTTCATCATTGTCAGATCGTTATTCTCGCCGCTCCTGTTTATTGGGCAAATGTACCGGCCCCGGTGAAAAACTTATTCGACCGATTATTAGGAACGGTTATGGAAGAAACGAAGCAATTTTTGAAACCAAGAATGCGTGGGAAGAAATATATGATTTTAACTTCCTGTAATACACCTGTTCCATTTTCGTGGCTATTGGGACAGAGCAGCAGAGCGATTCGCAATATGGATCAATTTTTTAAGACAGCAGGTATGAAAAAGATTGGCTCAGTCGTCTGTGCAAATGCTAAGAATAAAAAAACACTGTCTAAGCACACGGTGAAAAAGATTGATAGGCGGCTGAAATGAAACCATCCGGGAAAAGAATTATTTTAATTTCGCTCGGTGTTCTTTTGTTTGCGTGTTTGATTTTTCTGGCTGTTTACTTGAAACGTGTGGCAGATTATAAAAAGGCAGTAGAAGAGACGACCGTTAACGATATTGATATTACCCGTATTTCTGATGGGGTTTTTGATGGAGAATATGATGTGGATTTTGTTTGCGCTAAGGTGGAAGTAACGATACAAAGTGGGAAAATCATAAGCGTTGACATTTTAGAGCATAAAAATGAGCGGGGAAGCGCTGCGGAAATCATTGCACAGAGAATCGTGGAGGAACAGAAAATAGATGTTGATGTAGTATCAGGGGCAACGAATTCAAGCATTGTCATAAAAAAGGCAGTTGAAAATGCCTTGATACAAGGGAATTAGAAAACAATTGGAAAAATAATGCATATTGATATTGCGGCTGCTAAAAAAGGATTTATGCCATTGTTAAGCTAAGTGATTATTTATATTGCCTTATCAAGGGTAAATTAAGGCTCATGCTGGCTTTTTTATAAAAGTTGGGTATAATTATAACTATAGCAAAGGAAGATGATGAATGCCCCGTCGCTGCATGTTAATATTAAATCCTAAAGCCGGTAAGGGAAAAGTAAAGAGTGCGTTGCTTTCACTTGTGGAAGGCTTTTTTTCCATGGACTATATCGTTACTTGTTTTCCGACTGCCTATAAATGCCATGCGACGGAACTGATCTTGGAATATGGAAAGGAATATGATTTGATTGCTTGCAGCGGAGGAGATGGTACGCTGAATGAAGTGATCAGTGGTATGATGATGATCGAGAAGCGTCTGCCATTAGCTTATATTCCAAGTGGTACGGTGAATGACTTTGCCAATACTCTACATCTGACCAGTAATGTGAGTAAAGCAATGGAAAAGTTCAAAAATGAGGAGCGCTTTGATTGTGATATTTGCTCGTTTAATCAGAGTTACTTCACTTATGTAGCGGCATTTGGAGCATTCACCGAGGTATCTTATCATACGCCGCAGGCCACTAAAAACACATTGGGCAGAATGGCGTATTTTCTGGAGGGATTTAAACAGCTTACGAAGATCACAACTTATCATATGCGAATCACGGCGCCGGATCTCATCATCGAGGATGATTTTGTCTTTGGGGCTATTACCAACGCACGTTCTGTGGCAGGCTTTCAAACCGTTAATACCAAGAACGCGAAGCTTGATGATGGTGAATTTGAAGTGTTGTTAATACGGATGCCGCAGAATCCATTGGATTTACAGATTATTATTAGCGCTCTTTTGAAACAGGAAATCAATGAGAAATTTATGGAATTCTTTACTGCTTCTTCCTTAAGCATCGAAAGCGATCCTGATGCGTGCTGGACATTGGATGGAGAAGAAGGCGGTAACCCTGAACAAATTCAAATTACAATTAAGAACAAGGCGATTACGTTTCTCGTATAGTCTTGTTTTTTAACCGCTAAAGTTCATTTTATCGCACACAGAATTGCTTTTTTCATATCCTTTTTCTTTAACAAACGCATAAGCGAATGTTTGTTTTCCAAACTGTCCGGCATACTCTCAAGCAACATCTCTGTTTTTTTAGCACAACTTTCTTTGAAATAGTGCATATCACCTTGTTATATCGTAAGATGCCAGTTACTATCAGCTACATGCGATTCTGGCTTTCTGAACAGAGCAAAAGAAAAAGTGCATTTTACTCATTAGCTATCGGCTTATTTGCACTCTTGTTCTTTATTAAACAAGCGCATTCGACACCGCTTGTATTATCTAGAGTAAGCATTAATAGATACAGTAATCCTGTTTGATAATCTCATTAACTTGTCATCAAATGTTTCCTAACATCATCGTTTGTTCTAAACTTTGTTCCATCTCTAATGTCTGTTCAAAGGCAGGAGTCATTTGATGTTCCATTTGTATATGCATTCCTTTTATATAAAATTCTTTACGTTCTTCTGAAATGATTGTAATCCCGTTATATTCATTTGGAATTTCTGAGATTAGATTTACTATCTCCTGCCATTTCTCTTGAATCAAAGGAACATTTCTTTTCATCGACTGCTTTAGATTTTTATCTTGCAAACCTAAAAATTTTCTAAAATGCAGTATTTTTTCATCTAGCTCATATTGCACTGCTTATTAACTTTTGCTCGTCTTGTAACAGCCGACTTATTTGCTCATCGGATAACTTTGTAGAAAACGATGCCCCATTATCATAAATAGGTTCTAACATGATATCTCCGTTTGATTTTCTAAGGATGCCGCACTTAGTCCATTTATGATCACACAGTCCCAAAAACGCTCTTGGATGCCTGTTGCTTGTTTTAATGAAGGATTATACTGTAGATGAATTTTAACCGTTTCGAGACTCGTTTTATTTCCGCTACTGCTGTCTGATATTGATTGATCCAGTATTTCTTCTAACTGCTGATTATAATAATTCTTGACTTCTCTGAATTCCTGCAGTTGCGTATCCGTATCGGTAAAATTCTTACAAGCCACAATCAGCTTACCGTTTCGGATTCCCAGTTTTGTTTCATGAACATCATAACCAAGCACTTTATAAATTTGGGTGCCGATATATTTTGATAGCGGTGATGTCGTATAATCAATTTCGACATTTTTCATGCTTCTTGTATTCTTAGGGAATTTTAATATTCAATCTTCATTTTGATAAATAATTCCTAATTTGCTTCCTGCCATACCACCGTATGCTTTGTAATTTTCTTTACAGTTGCTAAAATCTATAATTTCCATTTTACACATTCTCTCATCCGTGATATCTTGCACACAATTTATCTCTTTGCTCCATCGTTAATTCTCCTGAATAAATGTACTCCTTTGTACAATTCTCAATAAAAGCACAGCGATCAAAATATACCCAATCTTCATTTTGATCCAATTCTTCTAATTCATCGACTACCGATTGAAGATATTTCGGTAGTTTGAAATCGATTTTAATTGTATCATCAACCCAATGGTATTGTTTACTCATCATATCATCCTTTCGATTCTCTTGCCTATATTATACCAAAGTCTATCCGGAATGTGATAGAGATTAGATTATTCAATCTTGACTTTTTCTCTAGCTCAATCTGTTCTCTCAGGAGATATCTCTATTTTTCCTGCACAGCTTTTTTTTGCGAATTATCGCTTATCAGCTTGTTGAATCGTAAAATTATCGGTTACTATCAGTTCACCTGCATTTTTTCGCTTCTAAAATCCAGTAAATGAAAAAGTGCATTTCAGCCTTTATTCATCGGCTTAATTGCACTTTTATTGTGTGTGAAAACCCCCAGATAGTCTGGGGGTTCGATAGAGCTTTAGCGATGAGTCTTTAAAATAAAAACTCCTTTTGTTACAATAAAATTGCGGTCTGGCAACTGCAATAAGATGAACAAAAGGAGGACGAAAAATGAATAAATCATTTAACGACGTAAATACATTATCACATACAAGTTGGAATTGTAAATACCATATTGTGTTTGCACCGAAATATAGAAGGAAAGTATTCTATGGGGAAAAACGGCTGGAGATAGGAACAATATTAAGAGAATTGTGTAATTGGAAGGGAGTAAAAATAATAACGGCAGAAGTCTGCCCGGATCATGTGCACATGTTGGTAGAAATACCACCGAAGATGAGTGTATCAAATTTCATGGGATTCTTGAAGGGAAAAAGCAGTATTATGATATATCAAAGATGGGGAAACATGAAATATAAATATCGAAATCGGTCATTCTGGTGCCGGGGATATTATGTGGATACGGCAGGTAAGAATGACAAAAAGATAAAGGAATATATCGAGCATCAATTAAAAGAAGATGAACTGAGCGAACAGTTGACACTTGACATTGAAGACCCGTTTACGGGTAATAAGCAGTAGAATGCAAGTGCCAGACCGTATTGTTACGCTTACAAGCGTAGCCTGAATCTGAGCCCCTAGTGGGCGATTACGTAAAAACCACCAGCTACGCTGGTGGATGATTATTTTCTTTCGAGGGAATATAGCAAAAGATGTGTAAATAGAAAAAAACAGGTAAGAATGTAGATACGAAACATACTTACAGGAGGAAAAAATTATGAACACATCTTTTATTTCGACAAAGCAAATCAAGGATCTTGTCAATGAACAAAAGTTTACATCAACACAGGAAATCATGGAATGTATGAAAGGTATGTTTGCGGATGTTTTAGAACAGACTCTGCAAGCTGAAATGGATCAGCATTTAGGCTATGATCGCTCTGAAAGAACATCTTATGAAGGTAAGAAAAACTATCGTAACGGCACTGTAAAGCGCACAATGAAAACACAATTAGGTGAAGTGGAAGTCAATGTACCTCGTGATCGCAACGGTGAATTTGAACCGCAGATTATTGGAAAATATCAGAGAAATGCGGATGGGATCGAGGAACGGATCCTATCCTTGTATGCCACTGGAATGTCCACAAGAGACATCAAAGATCAGATCAAAGGACTGTACGATGTAGAAATTTCTGAAGGTCTGGTAAGCAAGATCAGTGAGCGTATTTTGCCGGAAGTGAGCGAATGGCAGAATCGTCCACTGGAAGCTTTCTATCCATTTATATTTATGGATGCGATCCACTATAAAATTAGAGAAGATCATCAGGTAGTAACAAAGGCAGCCTATGTTGTTTTAGGCATCAATAACGAAGGGATGAAGGAAGTTTTAGGATTATGGGTAGGCGCAAGTGAATCAGCAAAATACTGGATGGGAGTACTAAATGAGTTGAAAAGCAGAGGAGTAAAGGAAGTTTCTCTATTCTGCGTAGATGGCCTTACAGGCTTTAGAGAAGCCATAGGAGCGGTCTATCCGAAGGCACGCATACAGCGCTGTATCATCCACCAAATACGCAACAGCACACGTTTTGTGAGTTACAAGCATATAAAAGAATTCACACCAAAGGCGGGCAGAGCCTGCAAGATTTAAAGAGTGTTTATCAAGCAAACACAGAGGAGCAGGCATTGAATCAGTTAGGAATTTTCAAGGAAAAATGGGAAAAACAATATCCAACGGCAATACGCAGTTGGGAGGAAAACTGGGATATCCTCAGCACATACTTTGATTATCCGGTAGAAATACGAAAAATCATTTATACGACAAATGCGATAGAAGGATTGAACAGACAATTCAGAAAGGTGACAAAAACAAAGACAGTATTCCCCAATGACGACAGCTTGAGAAAGATGTTGTATTTAGCAATTCAGAATCTTAGCAGCAAGTGGACACAGAGATGTAGAAACTGGGATCTAATACAAAACCAGCTTATGATTATGGAAATGGCGGAAGGGTAAAAGTAAAGATAAAAACATATAAAAAACCAGTATAACCGTTGATGAATTGGGTATACTGATAAATGCAAATACAGATGATGCAAGACATAATTCGTCATCTACATATCTAATCCTGTCGATTATTACTTACACATAATTCTTCACATTCCCTCTTTCGATCAGACATACGCATTCTATCCCGCTTGTATCATCTAAATAGCAACCAACAAACTACAATAATCACTTGTTGAGCGATAGTATTTTTAAACGATTACATTATTAGCTCTGAAATCTTTTAGCATTAAATTCAATATTAATGCATTTTCATATTCTTTTTTAAAAGCATCTTTCTTATATCCTTTAATTTGAGGTATATGTGGGCATCTAATTGCTTTAATATACTCCTCACGCTCCTTCCAATGTTTAATAACGTAGTTTTTAAATAATATTCTTTCCTGTTCGTTTTCAAACAATAGAATCACTTCAAAATAACTATCATGAGAATGTCTAGCTTCTTCTGAAAATTCATGTTGATAAAGGAACTCATTTAATTTATATAAAAACGAATTTTTTATCATATATTTATAGGAAATATCCCACCTCACTTTGCTAATTAAACCAATACTGCTAGTTTCCGGGCATACCGCCATATACCTTCCACCATCTAATAATATTCCACCAACATCCACCAATAGTGTTTGATGATAAAATATTTTAATGTCCATCCATCGAGGTCTAGTATTAGTTTGAGAAAATAAATAATACTCATATCCATCCCGCCCATCATCAGCGTAATCATATTGCAAAGTATATTCTGGAAAGAATGTATAATACTTCAGCATCTCACTATGTGGACTATTTTTCCAATTATTAGGATACTGGAAAAAAATCTCAAGACGCTCAAGTGGTGATTGTATTAAACCAAATCTTTTTTTCCATAGCCATTCGACCTTATCAATATCTGCGGAACTAGTTAGAGGAGTATTCGTGTCTTGTATCCTTGTATATATCTGATTTGGAAAAACACCTTTATACTTTTCTATTAGATAAAACGGGGTGTTCACGCTATTCTTAACAACAATAATATCAATTTGTTTGTTTTGTATTTCAATCGTTTCTACTAGTACAGTAGGTCTTACATCTCCTGCAAATTTTTTATCTTTCAAAAAATCAATTAACTTTTGCGTATTCTTCCTATTTGCGTCTCCTATGATATCTACTACTTGAAAGTCATTTTCTTCATCCACGCCTATTATAATATAACCATCTCTATTAACCAAGTTATTAGACATACAGATAATATCATGAAGTAAATTTTGTTTATGACTAACATCATACCATTCTTTTTTAAAATCCCAATACGCACCTTCTTGTTTTAGTGAAATTAAATTTAATATTTCTTCTCTTAAATTTTCCATTTCAACACCCCCTTAACTTATACATCCAGTGACTAATCTATGTCCTTCGTTATATCCTATTACTACTCCATATAATATCTCTTATGCTCTCTTTCTCACTTTATATTAGTATCTATAAAAATGAAAATTAAAATAATTGTTTTTTTGCATATTCATAATTGCTACTGTACCTCATAAACTCCTCTATTTATCGCTTACTCCTGCCAGAGCGTAAAATAACCAACTACCATCAGTTCCCTTGCGTTTTTTTGCTTCTAAAACTAAGTATATGAAAAGGCGCATTTCAGCCTTTTTTATCAGCTTATCTGCACTCCTTTTCTTTCAATAACAAACATACACATTCAATCCCATATGTTTGTGGGAACATATCAACCGGCTGAATTTTATTGGTTTGATACCCGAGCTGTGCTAATATTTTAAGATCACGCGCTTGGGTAGCGGGATTACAGGATATATAGACAATTCGCTGAGGTGCTAACTGCGCGATGCTTTCCAATACTTGCTTATCACAGCCCTTGCGCGGAGGATCCAGCACAATGACATCAACGGTTTCTTTTTGTGTCATCAGATGCATCGCATACTCATTCATATCAGCACAGATAAAATGCACATGATCATATTCATTGCGCTGTGCATTGACCTTAGCGTTTTCAATCGCTTCCGGCACAATTTCAATTCCCGTCACTTTACGTGCATATTTGGCAAGGGCGAGAGTAATGGTGCCGACGCCGCAATACAAATCCATGACATTTTCTTTTCCACTCAACTGTGCAAAATCACAAGCAGTTTGATAGAGCACTTCCGTTTGCTTCGGGTTGACCTGATAAAATGATTTCATTGCGATTTGATATTTATTTCCATGACATTCATCAATGATATAGGATCGCCCGTAAAGCAGAATCTCCTGATCGCCGAGAATGACGTTGTCATTGCGCGTATTGATGTTAAGCATTATGCTTTTGATTTGCGGGAATTGTGCGGTTAATGCTGCGACCATTCTATCACAATCAAAGGCCTGATCATTTTTTACAATAAAGACAACCATGACCTCATCACTGGCAATTGCATATTTAATGAGTAAATGGCGAATAGCGACGTCAGCTCCATCTTTGGCCAATAGCGTCTTCACCGCCTTAAGAATCTGGTTCATGATCGGATGCTGGATTTTACATTCATCGGTATCAATTATCGTATGAGAATGTACACGATAAAAACCGCAGATTAATGAGCCTCCATCGTAACCAAAGGGGACTTGAGCCTTGTTGCGATAATACCATGGATTTTCCATCCCCAAAACATCCTCTACCGGTGTCGAAATGCCTGCAATGCGCTGCATTACTGCTTCTACCTGTTGTTTTTTGAACATTTTTTGATGGTTGTAGGACATATGCTGGAGCTGACAGCCGCCGCATTGTGACGCAATCGGACATTGTGGCGTTATGCGATTTTCGCTTGACGTAAGCAGTTTATGAAGTTTACCATAGCCGTAAGTCTTTTTAACCATCGTTACGATGATTTCCGCTTGCTCTTGCAACATCAAACCCTTCACAAAAAGGGGAAAGCCGTCTATTTTTACCACGCCATTCCCATCATAGGTATAGCTCTCACATTGTGCAATGACAATATCGTTCTTTTTCATAATGCCTCCATGTAAAAAGGGCTGTCTGCCCTTTTATTGTTCCGTCTGCTCATCTTTTGTCGGGGGATTGGAAGTATCCGGATTCAAGATTCCCTCAGCGCTTTGCTCATCCTTCGGCGAACTGAGCACATCATCCACCGGTTCTTCTGCCGCCGCGTTTTTCGTGCGACTGATATGAATCTGTTTGGACTGTTCACTTGCTTCTGCGTCATTTTCAAGCAAAATGTTATAGGCACTGATTTCCAGATCATACATCTTCATCGTTTCCTCACCATTCTTCTTATTGGTGAAATACGTTTTAATCGGTAGTTTTTCATTGACCTTGTCATAGGCGAGCACAACCAGCTCTTTAATCTGTTCTTCATTTAAATCATCTTTTGTATCAATATTGATACGTAGTGTTGCGGATTTTAATGTAATTTCCACTTCATCTGCATTATCAAATTGCAAGCTGTCTTTTAATGTGTTCAGATTTTCTTCGGTAATTTCAGGATCCAATGAATTTTTAAAGCGATCGCCCGTTACCGGAGAGCGTGAATTTTCTCGGGATCCGATGACGATATAGAGAAGAATTAGGCATGGAATAGCGATAACGGCAATGGTAGCCCATAACAAATAATTATGCTCTTTTGCGCCATCACTCTTTTGTCCCCCTGATTTCTTCAGCTTCTGATTTTTTAAGTCTTTTAGCTTTTGATCAAGCGTGCGCTTTTTTTCACTCGTTTTGGTTGTGGTCTGGGCTTTCTTGTTCTGTGGCTTGTTTGATTTATTGGTTGTTTGTTTGTTGTTTGTTTGTTGGTTGGCTGTTTTTTTAACCGGCCGGTTTTTATTTGCTTGGGCCTTTGGCTTTGCTTGTGAATTTGCCTGCGGTTTTGTTTTCGGCTTTTCGGTATTCGATTTTTCAGTTTTCGATTTTTCAGTTTTCGGCTTGCTTTGCGTACTAGCTTTCACCTCTGTTGTTGACTTTGTTTCCGGTTTTGATGTCGGCTTTTTCACGTCTTTATCTTTTACCGCATGCTTCAACTTGTTATCGGTCTTATTCTCTGATTCGGAGGAAGCGGTATTTACAAGCGTGCTTTTTTGGCTCTTTCGCGAATGATCAGCCCATTTTTTCATTTCTTCCAGATCGGACTTCATATCGTCCAGATCCGTATTCAATGATTCATGCTTTTTTTCATCCAGCTTATCCATGCTTATCCACTCCTAACAATCTTTTCCTTTATTTTACTAAATTATTGAGCATTTGACCATAACTTTATATGCTTTTGTCATGAAAACCAATAAAAATTCGTTTCTATCTTTTAGATATGTTCATTTATTTTTAAAATTGGTTTTAATGCTTTATAAACCATCCATGTGATAATGCAGGCGATGATCGCTTCTGCAATTCCGTTGGTGAAGATAACTCCTAATAATACAGATATAAGTGTTTGATAGGGAATGCTTAGAGCACTTGCGTATTCATGTCCAAAGAATATCATAATGAAGCCAAGAACAAGCACCGTGTTGGTTAAGGCGCCGCTGAGTGCTCCTGCAATCACAGCGCCGGATTCATTATGGAAATGCTTGATTCCAAAGGTATACACACTGGCAGCGCTGAACCCGATCAATACGCGGGGAACCAGTGCGATGACAAGACTGGTAAAATTACCGCTCACATTGCCTATGGTAATAAAAGGTGAGAAACAAAAGGAAGTGACTCCCGGCGCAAAGGTCGCATTCCATACACTGCATAATCCAAAAATTAATCCCAATGCACAGCCGTATTTACGCCCCATGGTAATAGCGATGATGATCACCGGTATATGCATTAATGTAGCAGATAGCGGACCGATTCGTAAAAATCCCAATGGTGTGAACAATAAGATCAGTTCAATTGCCAAAAAGAAGGCAAACAGCGTTAAGTTTTTTGTTTTCATTTTTCCTCCTACTTTCGCTCATAAAGATGCGATGTTTCCTTGAAGTATTATAAAATACCAACAACGACCATTGATTTGTGTCAAGGGGATCACAATCAAATCTGTTTGATGGTTTTTATAATACGCTCATTATAAGCACATTTGCGATAGAATGCAAGAGCATGGCATATCCAATAAAATAAAAAGACAAGAAATTTTATAAGGTAATAATAAAGGTATATATAATATAGTGCTGCACAACTTAATTTAAAAATAATACACTTTATTTATAAAATATTAAAAAGGCAGTGCAAATGGATTATACTTTGATGTAGAATGAGGTGAGTTTATGAAAAATGATTACAATAAGACGAAGCAATCGAAGATGGGACAATGCATAAAAGAAGCACGTTTAAAGGTGAATTTGACACAAGAGGAATTTGGTAATATGCTGGGAATATCCATATCGGCAATCAGTCGATATGAAAATGGCCGGGCAAGTCCATGCCTAAAAACACTGATTCATATCGCTGCGACTACTCAAACACCTGTGGAACGATTTTTTGATGCTCCGGCGAATCAGAAGCAGATGGATGAATATCATGATGCTTTATGCAGAATCAATGATTTGTGTTTGAGATTTTCCTTGCAAGATCTAAAACTGATTATCAAGCTTTTACAGCGAATGAACAATGCAAAAGATTAAGCCATAAAGCCATATGCAGCGTAGGATTTGATTTTTAATTGATATTTGGATTATTATAGGGTAAGTGTATAACAGGGTGGTGAAGCGATGAAGCCGCTTGTTTAAACTGCATTTTCGATGTCTTTTCAATTTCTAACAAAAAAGTTAAGAAAGAATATCAGTGTTAAATCATGCGCTATAATGGGATATATATGCGCTAAATTAACTTAAATGTAAGAAAGTTAATTTAAAAGATATTAATATTTGTGAGGAATTGTTTTATACTTAAAGAGTAAATTGAGGTTAGATATATGAGAAAAAATGAATATCCGATTAACAAATCAGAAATGGGAAAACGAATTAAAGAAGCACGACGCAAAGTACATTTAACGCAGTTGGAATTGGGAAACAAGGTTAATGTGACAGATGTTGCCATCAGCAGGTATGAGCATGGGCGGGTAACACCAAGGTTAAAAACGCTTGTTGCCATTGCGGTAATAACGAAAACTCCGATTGAGTGGTTCTTCGATATGCCCGCGGATCACAATGATCTGGATGAGTTTAATGCGGCTTTGCATGAAATTCAAGATCTGTGTCTTTCCATGACACTAGAGGATTTGGAATATGTGATCTCGTTTTTAAAGCGTATCAGCAGTAAGTAAAAGTATCACAAGTTTGTCGCCTTCATACGGCAAAACATAGTTTTTGCATGCCTTTCTTAATCAATGTTATCAAGTAAGATGTTGGTTATGCATATTATCGGACAATAGAAAAAGTAGTCTGTACCCATTTCAGACTACTTTTTCGCATTAAGTTTCGAATCCGAATGACTTTGTAACACCTCTTGATACAATAAGGTTTATAGGGCAGTTCAACCAAGTCCATATGAGGGTATAAAACGTAACGTTTTATATGCACTATGGATGCAATGAAATATGGAAAAGGATGGAGTGCCCCCACGTTGATGCCTTATTCTCCAATCTTCTAGTATCTCCCTGTGAACCAGAATTTTGAATGTAATTTTAATGATTCTTTGTAAAAATGTAATACTGTTGTTATGACTATGCGTGTGATAATAAAATGTGTCTTGAGATTGCGACCGGTTCAGGCTGATCTTCCCCAGATGTCTGAGTAGCCACAAACGCACCCATTAAGCACAATCCGCATAATGCAGAAATGACTAATTTTTTCATTTTCCTGTCTCCTTTATTCAATTTTCAAAAGGAATTGATGGCCATCATTTCCACGCTCATATAATAATCCAAACAGAAATTGAATACAATAAAATCGCCGCGAGTTAAAGTCGAATCGAAAAAACGCGGATTATCCGCGTTTTTTCATTTCGACTTGAGTTCACGAGGGGATAAAACACCCTTTTTAGCGTGAAAATATTGAAAATGAATGAAAATTCATGAAAAAAACTCGCAATCAATAATCACGAGTTAAACTTTTTTGGTCTTCTTAATGTAAATCTTCAATGTTTTGTAATGATTGGTCTGCTCAATTAGTATAGTCAGTTCTTCCTGAAACATTTCCACAATGAGTTCATCGTCCGGATAAATCAGCGGCAAGATCTCATCCATTAAGAAATTTTCGGATTGTTCTGCCGAGATGTGTCCAAGCTTGGAATAGTATGTATAAATCTTGGCATATATGGGTAGTAACATATTCTGTTCTTCTTCTGTATAATATGGAATTACTATATTTTGACCTAACATATGTTGCGCATAGGCCAAATACACAAAACCATGTTTCTTCATTTTAAGATCATTTTCAATGCATCTTTGCATCATTTCAATGACTTTGGAATACTCCTTTATCTTTAAATAAGCAGCACCTAAGCTAAAATAAACTTCAGCTAGCTTTTGCTTCGGGATTGAATACTCTTGTATCATTTTCTTGATTTTCTCTTCAATTTGACGTAATTCGTATACATCAAAATAGCTCTTATGGATCAATTCCTGATTATATAAATCGATTAAGCGCATGATATTCTTTTTCTCTACCCATTCGGATTCTAACTCTTGAAATAATGCATATAATTTAGAATTGTAGTCTTCTGCTAGATAATATAATAATGTGCACAATTTGTTGAAATCCGCTTTACTGGAGGCAATATTCAGATCATAAAAGAGATCACGATATTCTTCACTGTCAAAATCAAGAAAGGCAGAATAAAAGACGAGCAGTTTTATGATTTCATCCCATTCATCTGAGAATTCTTCAAGCATGTCGATAAAGAAGTGCCGATCATCACGTGATAAATTCTCTTTGTTAAGGTAATGCTTTTCTACTGCCTTAACAACACGATACAAATCACCATACCATAGGTAATCTTTTACATTTGTTAAACAATCGCTTAACTGTTGCGTTATGGACTTAATCTCGTCCAAATCATAAAATTCAAGCGCATGATAAAGACGCTTTGTGAGCGGTGGTATCTGTTGATCTATTTCTGGATTATGTGTGATTTTAAAACCCAGTTTCTCTGCCAACAAAATATAATTATCATGAAAACGGCCGGCAAGACCTTTCTCCATGTTAATCAGAGCATTCTGTGAACAAATGTCTTTGCAGAATTCTTTTTGTGTCCATCGGTAAGCGTTATTGGAAATATGTAATTGATGTTTACGATTCGCTCTGATTGATAGCCCATATCTGCCAAGCTTTTCTTTGGTTATTCTATCCATAGTTTTGCCCCCTCTATCTTTTACCAGTTTACATTTTTCTATAGGCACATTATAGCACTATTATAACAAATTTCCAATATTTGTAAATTTTCTTATTGCTTAAACATACTAAGATATCTACTACAAAGATAAGCTATTTGATGAATCAATTCTGAAGTCAATTGAATATTGATTCCCTTTATGGGAATGCTATGGGAATCTGATCAAAATCTTGTAAAAAGATTATGAGAATACGGAATCTCGTAGCAATTTAAAAGGTTCTATATTATAATAGAGACCTGAACTTGAGTAATAGCCTGAATTTGAATGAGGTGTGTATGATGAATAAAAAACCAAAACGTCGATATACTCGATTGATTGATTTAATATTGAATGTGATTCTTTTCATGGTTTTTATTTATACCACATGGAAGGCAATCCGTTTGAATATGTTGCCAATGAATTGGCTGATGGCAATGATTATAATTTTTGTTTTGATTTTCCTTATATTCTTTGTATTGATGCTGAAACGCTCTCCCAAATGGGTTATCATTTTAAAGCGTATCGTATTAATAGGATTGTGTTTTGTAGTTGGCTTTATGGGGTACTCCATGGGAAATGTTACTGCCGCGGTGGAAAAGGTTTCTATTAAGGATAATAATGAACCAATCAAGATCTATTTACTTGCGCCTAAGGATGGTGACATCAGCAAAACTGATGATTTAAGCGGACGCTCCTTGGGCATACAGCGTGGAACAGATCGCGATAATACCGATTATGGATTGGCACAGTTGGAAAATACGCTATCAAAACCCGCGGTATATAATGAAGAGATTGCCTATTCTACCTTGGCCGACTTGTTTATGGCGAAAATGGTAGATGGAATGATGATTTCTGATACGTATTTGGACATGTTAAATGCCAATGTGGAAGGCTTTCAAGATAGTTATACTATTATTGACACTTATGAGCGTGAGCGCCCGAAAAACACCGCAAATCAAAAGGATATCACAAAAGAAGGTTTTACGTTGTTGATCAGTGGTGTAGATGAAATGGGATCAGCGGATATGACCTCATTATCCGATGTTAATATTTTATTGTTTGTAAATCCTTTGTCCAATTCCATTACGATGGTTTCGTTGCATCGTGATTCACTGATGCCGCGTCCTTCCTTAGGCAATGTGAGTGACAAGCTGACCCATACTGGATGGGGAGGCGTTGATGATACGGTGGAGACCGTGGAAGAATTCTTTGGTATTGATGTGGATTATTATGCGAAGGTAAGCTTTTCTTCACTGATTGAAATCGTTGATGCGATCGGGGGCATTGATGTCGATGTGGAAATCAGCTTTACGGAACAGGATGAAAACCGCAGTTTTGCTCAGGAAGATTTAATCAAACTGGAAGCAGGCCGCCAGCATCTTAACGGCAGACAAGCTCTAGCTTACGCACGTCATCGCAAGACCGCTAACTATGATGTGGCAGGTCGTGAACGAGCGCAGGAGCGAATCATCAAGGCGATTATTGATAAGCTGTTAACACCGGAAGGGATCACCCTTTATGTTAATCAATTAATGGATACTGTACCGAAATATGTGGTAACCGATATGCCGGGAAAGCAAATCACTTCTTTTATTCGTGGTGAATTACAGGAATTGAAACCATGGAGTATTCAATCGATTGTAATCGATCACGGTATCTATGATACGCGGATGGTGCCGAATTTGACAGTAGGAGCGGACTGTTACTTATGGAATCAATATGATTATGCTAATGTATTGGATGCTTACGAAGCCAATCTGAAAACATTAAATTTTAATGATTTCTTATTCAGCTTTCCCGAATATATGAAATACTTACCGGAAGTTTCAGATTCCACGAGTATTGTTTGGGATTTTATGGCAATATCGCCGCATTGATAAAAGCGGTTTTAACAAGTGCTTTTCAAAGTAGGAATGGTGTAAAATAGATTCACAATTATCACATCCTGTGGTAAGATATGAATGTTCGTATTGAGAGGAGGGGCCTTATGTCAAATCAATGGAAAGATGAGGATGAATTGGATTTATCCGATATGATTGATGAATATGAGGAAGATCAGGAATTACGTAAAAAAATCGATGCGATGAAACAAGCAAAGCAAAACCCAATGCAGGAAACACAAGGAAGCAGCGAGATTACAACGGAATCAAATGATTCTGATACGATCGATGATTCTGATGGGTTTTATGAAGATAATGATATCGTCCAACCGGAGATGAGCGATGAAATCGGAAAGACACGTGTTGTCGTTGGAAGACCATTGAATGATAGTGATTTTACACGTGATGAGGAATCGGATCGAATAGGTGATTCTATCCATATGTATGAGAATCGAGAGATGCTGGAAGAAGAAATCACCGATGAAGATATTGAAGAATTCCTAGGCAATGATCGTGAAGAATCAACGTCTGAAAAGACAAAGATGGATCCTGCAAAGATGAATAAGATCATTACTTATGCGATCACAGGAATTGTTGCGTTGTGTCTTTTGATTGGGGTGGGTATCGGTGTGAAAGCATTGGTGGATCATAGCGGCGGTGAAGATAAAGTCGTAGAAGGCGATAAAGAAAAAGACAAGGATAAGGAAAAAGACAAGGACGACGATGAAGAGGGCAATAAGCCCATAACCGATAACAATAAGGAACAGGATGATGATCCGGAAGACAAACAGGATAATTCTAAGCGGATTGCGGAAATCAACGGCAAGATTAAAGCGAATGAAAAGCAAATAGCAGAACATAACAAGCAAATAGAACAAGCAAAAAAGGTTAAGGAAAACTACGAAAAGAATAAGTTGGGCGAGCTATTGGCAAGTGCTAATACGAAGAAAGAAAATGTGACACGGAGAATGAGTATATTAGAGACGGAAATCGCTGATTATGAAGGAAAATGTACCGCTGAGGATCGTGATGAAGCCTATTGTAATAGCGTTAATATTGATGATAAGAGAAGTGAATTGCAGGCATTAAATAATCAGTTGTCACCATTAGATAAGGAAATTGCGGATTTAAACAAAGAAAAAGAAGCCTATGATCGCGCCTTCTCAAATATCAGTAAATCCGAAAGTGAAATCACAAGATTGAACAATGAGAACACGCAGTTAAACAATGAACTGCGATCATTATCACAATAGCTTTGATTTTTGCGCTATTATCATATATTTTATAGTATAGGTATAAATAGCCGGGGACATAACCAAACAAAGTATAATCGCAAAGGGAAGCAGCCTGAACAGAAAAAGCAGAACGCGAGATGACGCTCTGCTTATGGAAGGAAAGGCTTTCCTTTTTTTCTTATATGAAATTATTCCACCGTGACGCTTTTGGCAAGATTGCGCGGCTGATCAATTTCACAGCCTCGCAATACGGCGGTTTCATAGGCGATGAGCTGAAGGGGAATCATAGTTACAATTCCTTGTAAGAAAGGATGCAGATGCGGCACGGTGATAATTTGATCTGCTATCGCATCACTTACCGACAGATGATCAGCCACAATGAAGATCACATAAGCACCGCGCGCCTTCACTTCTTTGATATTGCTAATGGTTTTATCCAGTAATTCTTCATTCGTCGCAATCGCAATAATGGGTGTCCCATGGGTTATTAGTGAAATAGTCCCATGCTTCATCTCCCCGGCGCCATACGCTTCTGCGTGAATATAAGAAATTTCCTTTAATTTTAATGCGCCTTCCAAACTCAATGCATAATCCAAACCCCTTCCGATAAAAAAGCAGTCTTGATGAGGGGCAATGGCGTTGGCGATCGTTCTATAATCCTTATTGTGAAGCAGTGCTGTCATAAGGGAAGGAAGCGTCTTGAGTTCCTGTTGGATCTTGGCTAAATCTGCTTCATCCAGCTTGTGATGAAGCATCGCCAGCTTGATCGCAAATAAAGCTATCCAAGATACCTGTGCGCAATAAGCCTTGGTTGTCGCTACACTGATTTCCTTTCCCGCATGAATTTCATAGACAAGATCCGCCTCCCGAGCCATGGTGCTTGTGCTGTTGTTGATGAGCGCCAGTGTTTTGACACCGTGTTCTTTTGCCAGACGCATTGCCGCAATCGTATCGGCTGTTTCGCCTGATTGCGATATGAGAATCACCAACAGACGTGAATGAAACAATGGCTTGGCATAGCGATATTCACTGGCAACTTCACAAACGGTGCGAATCCGCACAATCTGTTCCAACAATATTTTCGCAATCATTCCGGCATACATGGCGCTCCCGCAAGCCACAATATGAACTTCCTCAACATTTGAAAAATCAGCCATCGTATCCATTAAATCATGGATGCGGCGAGGGACGTAACGTTCAAACAGCCGTGTGATCACATCACTTTCCTCGTGAATTTCTTTTAACATAAAATGAGGGAAATTCCCTTTGGATATATCGGTTGCCTTCATATCACTCTTTTTCACATTTTTGTGTACAAATTCACCGCTTAACGTCTTAATGACAACTCCGCGATCATCGATGCAGGCAATTTCATCGTGATCCAGTTCAATATAACGCTGCGTATAAGGTAAAAAAGCACACACATCACTGGCAATAAAGGATTCCTGTGTACCAATTCCCAAAACGAGGGGACTGTTTTTGCGCATCCCATAGATACAGGTAGGATCATCCGCAAATAAAATCGCAAACGCAAACGAACCGCATAAATGAGTATACGCATAAGCGAGCGCGCTTTGTTTATCATGACTGCGCCGATATGCTTCATTGATCAGCGCTGCTGCCACTTCACTGTCAGTATCACTGGAAAAGTGATAGCCTTTTTCAATCAGCGCACTTTTAAGCTCCTGACAATTTTCAATGATGCCGTTATGCACCAGCGTAACCAATCCGCTTGTATGAGGATGGGCATTGCCTTCATTTGGCTTTCCGTGCGTAGCCCAGCGAGTATGCGCAATGCCGATCGTTCCGCTTTGCGCATGAGCGGCAGCCAGTGCATCCTGTAAATCCGCTACCTTTCCCGGTGTCTTAATCACTTGAACCCTTCCCTCAACGACATTCGCCAAACCTGCCGAATCATAGCCGCGATACTCTAATGCCTTCAGGCCTTTCAATAATACCGTAATCGAACGAGCCTCTTGTCCGGCATATGCAACAATTCCACACATTATAAAAACACTCCTTTTCACTGTAGGCGAGAAAATGAAGTCATGATAAAGATACTGCTTATCAGGCAGCCGCATGATTGATATTTTCTCTAGTGATAAAAAGAGCTTTGTATGCCGTAGGCAAGTTTGTTTCTTTTTTTACGATGCACATTCACCGTGACAGCACCCGCCGAATCTTTCGATACTCTGTCAACCTCGTCACTCCAAAGGGAGCCTGGCGCTCATTACCCTCGCTTACGATCCTCCTTAGCGGTGATAACTGAGTATTAGTATAATCAAATTGCTTTGCGAACGCAATCGTTTTTTCTGTTTTTTTTTGAGCTGACATTGTTATTTCTGTCGCAAATTGTTTTATCATCGCTTTTGCTTTCATTATCGCTTCAATCTCATCAGATGAGCATAATAAAACCAATGGATATGAAATTTCTTAATTTCTATTAGTGATAAATAGCCAAATTGTGCATAAAAGTGCGACAATTTATTAATTGACGCAAACTGCGCCATAGAATACGAATGGTAAAATTTTCCAATATAATTATGTCATAACAATGGAGGGGTATTATGATCACATTTGGCGGAATCATGAAATTGCAGATGGAAAAGCTGAATATCAAGCAGGAGGTTTTGGCTCGGGAATTAAACATCGCCCGTACAACAGTCACTTCTTACTGTAACGATAAACGTCAGCCGGATTTTGAAATGATGACAAAAATATGCGGTTGCTTGAAAATTAATCTATCACAGGTGCTTGCGTTATCCCATTATAATAATGAAGATTTTATATTGCATGATGACTATGAATACAAGGTAAATCAAGCAGCCCGCAGGATAAAAAAGAAAGAGCAGGCAAAATTTTTAAAGGCCGTGTTATTTTTATCGGAATTGATGGAAGAAAAATAAATAAATTGCACACTATAGTGATGTTTACAGGTTCACTTTTCTCTGATAATATCTTTGTGAGAGGTCAGGGAGGAATGAAAATGGATGAAATATGGAAAAAAGCAGTTATAGCGGCTATGGAAAAGAAGGGCTATACCCGAGAACGACTTGCGCAGGAGCTGGAGATCAGTGTAAAGGATTTAAACCGTATTTTGAGCGGTGACTGCCGCATATCGCTGGAACAGCTTTCCGAATTGGTGGATTTGTTGGAAATGGATCTAAACGAGGCATTGGGTTTACATAATGAGGAAGAGAACGAGCTATTATTGAGTGATGAACTGGAAATTAAAATTAATGAAATAGCCCGAATGATTCCTAAAGGCAATCGAACGAGTTTTTTGCGTGCCTTGGTTTATTTGTCAAGCTGTTTTTATGATGACAAGAAATCATAACTTAGGAATATGAATGAAAAAGCATACAGTTATTGCTGTATGTTCAGGCTGTTGACAAAAGAAGTCGACAGGCATTTAAATATATGATAGAATAATAAAGGCAGAAAGATGACTTCGTAAACCCAAAAAATTGATGCTCTTTCTGCCTTTTATAATGCAAAATGGTATAATAAAAGTGGGTTTACGGAGGGAAGTATTATGGCAATGACAAGAAGAAAAGCAAAAAATGATAATATCATCTTGAATACAATAGAAGAACTAGTACCACAAGATCATGATGTAAGAAAACTGGAATCTTGTATAGATTGGAGTTTCATCTATCCGTTAGTGAAACACCTATACAGTGATTTTGGCAGACCAAGTATTGATCCTGTGGTACTTTTCAAAATGATATTTATAAACATCATATTCGGGATAGGATCTATGAGAAAAACGTGTAAAGAAATCCAGGTAAATCTGGCATATCGTTGGTTTTTGGGAATCTCAATGGATGAACAAGTACCGAACTATTCCACATGGAGCCAAAATTATATCAGACGATATGGAGACAGTAAGGTATTTGAACAGATATTCGATCAAATATTAAGACAAGCAATAGGCTATGGCTTTGTGGATATGGAAACGGTATATGGAGATTCTACACACCAAAAAGCAAATGCGAATAAAAATAAGTATACCGATGAAGAAGTCGCAATCGCAAAGAAAGCATATGAAGATGAATTGTTAGAGGAGATCAATAAAGATCGCATAAAGCATGGAAAAAAGCCAATCAAGACAAATGAACAGGAAGAGCTTAATTATGATGAAGAAAGTGGTAAATTGAAAAAAGATAAGAAGACAAAACACATTAAGGTCAGTAAAACAGATCCGGAAAGCGGGTGCTTTCATAAAGGGGAAAAGAAAAAGTGCTTTGCGTAAACCCATCAAACATTCTGTGATAGAAATGGTTTTGTGGTATTGAAATTATGTGTGGCAGGAAATGTACATGACAGCGTATCATTCTTTCCTGCCTACCGAATGTTAAGTAAGAAATACAAAGATCAGATCAAAAACATATGCCTGGATGCAGGATATGTCACCCCGGCAATATGTAAGACAATCTTAGAAAACAATCAAAAGATGTATGCGCCATATAAACGCCCAATGACTAAAAAGGGATATTTCAAAAAGAACAGTTATGAAATGGTATATGATGAAGGATATGACTGTTATTTATGCCCGAATGATAAAGTATTAGAATATAGCACTACAAACAAATCAGGATATAAGGTGTATAAGTCAAATCCAAAAGATTGCGAAAGCTGCCCATTGAAAGAAAAATGTACACAATCAAAAAATCATCAGAAAGTGTTAACACGTCATGTATGGGAAGAGTACCACGAAGAAGTGATGGATGAAATAAGGCATACGCCAGAATGGAAAGAGATATACCCGATAAGAAAAGAAAGTATTGAGCGAGTATTTGGGGATTGTAAAGAACAACACAATCTCAGATATACAAGATTAAGAGGACTACAAAAAAATCAGCATCAAGCGCTGATGATTTTTGCGTGTCATAACCTAAAAAGAATGGCAAGGTGGCGTTAGAAAACATCATCTAAATCCATTATAGACTGGATGAAATCAAGATTTTATCCATGTTTTGATCAAAGCGAAAAGCGATACTCATTTCGAGGGTACCTATTTGTCAACAATCTGGCATATAGTTATTGCTGTATGTTTTTATATTGAAAAGAACCGTTATAATATAAGCTTTGAATAACATAATAAATATGTATACGCTTTGATTAGGCTTTGCACCTTGTGAGAAATATGAAAAAAGGCGAGATTACACTAAAAATTCAATGATAACCATGATATAATAATCGTGGCTGTGATTTGACAGAAACAGGAAAATGTCTGATTACAGAAAAGAAAAAATGTGCTAGACTTACATAGTCTCAAAGGAGAATGATTATGCTGAAAGTATTGAAACATCCTTTGATTACGCATAAGCTGACCCAAATGCGTAAAAAGGAGACGGGCACGAAGAATTTTCGCCAGAATCTGGATGAGATTGCCGGATTGATGGCTTATGAAATCACTCGTGATTTGCCCACAGTTCCTGTTGATATTGCGACTCCGGTTGCGATGTGCCACACTTACGAATTGGAAAAGGAGATCATTCTAGTCCCGATATTGCGGGCTGGATTGGGAATGGTCAATGGAATCTGTGATTTGATTCCAACCGTAAAGGTAGCACATGTTGGCTTGTATCGCGATGAGGAAACACTGGAACCACATGTGTATTTTGAAAAATATCCCAATGGCATTGAGGATGCGATTGTGATGATTGTGGATCCGATGCTGGCAACCGGCGGAAGCGCTACGGCTGCGATTGAAATGGTCAAAAAACAAGGCGCGAAAAACATTCGGCTTGTTTGCCTGGTTGGTGCGCCGGAAGGCGTCAAGGTGGTAGAACGCGAGCATCCCGATGTGGATATTTATCTTGCCGCGTTGGATGAAAAGCTGAATGAAAAGGGCTATATCATTCCGGGTTTGGGTGATGCCGGTGATCGGATTTTTGGTACAAAGTAATATGAAACAGGCCTATTTGGCCATGCGATATGTGGTGACGATGGTTTTGGCATGTGTAATTGCCGTAGCCGCAGGATTAACGCTGGATGAACTGTTTCATACTTCACCGCTGCTTGTTCTTGCCTTTCTCGCATATGCGATCGGATCATCCTTATATATGATGATTAAAAAATTGGGGGCGGCTGAATGAGCGAAACGGATCAAATGGCGAAAGAAATTCGTATCATCACTTTGATTTTGACGGCGGTGCTAACGTTAATGAGTATGATGCTGTTTCCCGATATGATGAAAAGCGTTGGACTTGGCATTGTGATTGGCTCATTATGCGGGCTGCTGGGCTTTCAGATGATACTGCGGATGTCAAAAAACATCGTAGAAGGATCGATCTACGGCGCAGGCAGTGCCTACACATCGTATTTAAACCGCTATCTTATCTATGCGCTGATCTTTGCCTTAAGCATCTATCGGGGAATCAATGTGATAGCCTTGGCGGTGGGAATGCTGGCGCATAAGGCAAGCATTTTGATTTATACATGGCAGCATCGAAAGGAGGATGATTGATGGATAATAACTTTGATGGGATCATATTGACGATCAACGGTTATGACTTAGAGCTTCAACAGTCCGTGATCAACTGGCTGGTCCTCTGCGTGCTGTTTGCGATATTATTTGTCTGGGCGGGTAAGAAGTTTGAAAAGGCGGATATCCGCAAGGCGCCAAGCGGCATTATGTTGATAACGGAGATGATCGTCGATACGTGTAAAAATATTCTCGGAGATAATCTGAAAGATCAGACAAGAAGATTCCTACCGTTTCTTGGAACATTGATTATGTTAATGAGTGTCTCTAATCTATTGGGCTTGCTTGGCTTACAACCGCCTACATCTAACGTCTCGGTGAATATCGCACTGGCGGTGATGATGTTTTTAACCATTCAATACAATGCGATTAAAAAGGCCGGTATAAAGGCAAGAATCAAAGAATTGGCCGAACCCCTTTGGGTTATGACACCGCTTAATATTATTGGAGAATTTGCGTTGCCAATATCGCTGTCTATGCGTTTGTTCGGCAATATTCTGGCCGGCTCCATCATCATGGCGCTGGTTTATACGGTGTTTAAGCTATTTTTGCCCTATACGTTCGCAATGTATGTGGCTACACCGTTTCTACATATGTATTTTGATATTTTCTCCGGTCTGTTACAGACTTATATCTTCTTCACCCTGTCCGGTTTCTTCTTAGGTGAACAGGTTTGTGAGGAAGAAGAGTGATCGCTGTAGTCTAAGTTTTAAATTGATGTGATGATAACGATCGCAGAAAGCGCAGTGATCTTTTAAAGCTATCGATGTTAAAAAAGAATGTAAAAATAGAACAACATGTGAATAAACAAGGAGGAAAAAAACATGGAATTCAATGAATATTTTGTAAAGGGCATGGCAGTATTGGCTGCCAGCATTTCAATTCTGGTTGGTCTTGGACCGGCGATCGGACAAAGCCGTACCGCAAGTAAGGCAGCGGAAGGCGTTGCCCGCAATCCGGAAGCGGCCGGTAAAATCCGCAGTATCATGGTGCTGGGTATCGCGTTGGCTGAGACCACCGGTATTTACGCGTTTATCGTCTCTCTGCTTCTGATCCTCTTGATCGCAATGTAAGCGTAAACGAGTGAACAGGAAGACAGAAGAAAGGAGGCAGATTTCCTATGTTGGATTTTGATATGAATGCGTATTTGCGCTTAAAACCTTCGGATATGATTATTATATGCATATCCACTCTTCTGATCGTATGGTTTGCGAAGCACTTTTTTTGGGATAAAGTACTCGGTTTTTTAGATGCACGTCAAGCGGCGATTCAAGCGGATATTGATGCCGGAGCGAAGGATAAAGCGGACGGGGAAGCCTATAAGGCACAGTATGAGGCAAAGCTGTCCGATGTAAAGATGGAAGCTCATGAATTGATCGAAGCGGCCAAAGCGAATGCCAATCAGGAAAAGCGGGATATTCTGGCAAGCGCCCGTAAAGAAGCGGACGATATGAAAGAGAAAACCCGCAAGGAGCTGGAACGTGAAAAAGCAGCGGCACGTGAAGAAATGAAAGCGGCGATTGTCGATGTTGCGTTTGAAGCAGCTAAGCAGATAGTAAATAAAGAACTGGATGAAAAAACCCATAAGCAATACGTGGATGATTTTATTGATCATGCGGGTGATGAATCATGGCAGGCATAGTGGCACGCAGCTACAGTGATGCCCTGTTTACACTGGCATTAGAGGAAAAAAAGCTGGACTTGATAAAGGAACAGCTTTGTTTTGTGGATGAAATCATAAAAGAAAATCATGATTTTCTGTACTTAATGACACATCCCAAAGTACATAAGGATGAAAAGAAACAAACGATCCAAGCGATATTTTTCGGACAGGTAGATCGCACATTACTTAATTTTTTGAAATTGCTAGTGGATAAGGGCAGATTTTATGATCTTCATGAAATCGCTAAGCAATTTATGAATCAGTATCGCATGATAAATGATATTGTTGTGGCTGAGGTGCGCAGTGCGCAACCATTAAGTGATGAGGAAGCTTCACGCATCCACGATATGTTAGAAAAGAAACTGCGCCAACAGGTGGAAATGCATGTGAGCGTGGATCGGGAATTGCTTGCGGGAATTCGTATTAAGGTCAATGATCTGGTGCTGGATTACACGGCATCTAGTAAAATGGAACATCTGAAGCGATTGGCGGTAAATGCCAATTCGCATAAGGAAAGTGAGTGTGAACGCGAATGAGTTTAAATCCGGAAGAAATCAGTAAGCTAATCAAGGATCAGATTCAACGATACGATGATGAACTCGAAATTGATGAAACGGGAACCATTATTACCATCGGCGATGGGATCGCGCTGATTTACGGACTGCGCAATGCGATGGCAGGCGAGCTGCTGCGCTTTCCCGGAGATGTGTATGGCATGGTGATGAACCTGGAAGAGGAACATGTCGGAGCGGTACTGATGGGAGAAAGCCGTGGCATTAAAGAAGGCGATGAAGTGAAACGAACGGGTCGTATTGTCGAAGTGCCGGTGGGAGATGTCATGTTAGGACGCGTTGTCAATGCCTTGGGACAGGCGATTGATGGCGGAAAGCCGATTCAAAGTGGACGCTATCGCCCCGTGGAACGGGTGGCGCCCGGGGTTATGACGCGTAAGAGTGTGCATCAGCCGTTACAGACGGGATTAAAAATTATCGATTCCATGATTCCAATCGGTCGCGGTCAGCGTGAGTTGATCATCGGTGATCGTCAAACGGGAAAGACCGCCATTGCGATTGATACGATCATCAATCAAAAGGGAACCGGTATCAAGTGTATTTATGTCGCAATCGGACAAAAGGCAAGCACGGTAGCGCAAATCGTAGAAAAGCTGCGCGCACATGACGCCTTATCGTATACAACAATAGTATCATCGACGGCAAGTGAAGCGGCGCCGTTGCAATACATCGCGCCGTATGCCGGTTGTGCGATTGGTGAGGAATGGATGGAGAACGGCGACGATGTGCTGATCATATATGACGATTTAAGTAAACATGCGGTAGCGTATCGTACGATGTCATTATTGTTAAAGCGTCCGCCGGGACGTGAAGCCTATCCCGGCGATGTATTCTATCTGCATTCCCGCTTATTGGAGCGTGCGGCTAAGCTCAACGATGAGTTGGGCGCAGGAAGCTTGACCGCACTGCCAATTATCGAAACCCAAGCTGGCGATATTTCAGCGTATATCCCTACCAATGTCATCTCAATCACCGATGGTCAGATATTCTTACAGACGGAATTGTTTAATGCCGGAGTTCGTCCTGCAGTGGACAGCGGCTTGTCAGTATCGCGAGTCGGAAGTGCGGCGCAGATTAAAGCCATGAAACAGGTTTCAGGTTCGTTGAAGCTGGAATTGGCACAATTCAGAGAAATGCAGGCGTTTGCGAAATTCGGCAGCGATTTGGATGCCGCAACGACGGAAACATTAAACCACGGAGAACGCTTGACAAAACTGTTAATCCAGAATCAATACGATCCGATGAGTGTAGCGCACCAAGTATTGTCGTTATATGCCGCGAAGCATAAATTCCTTAAGAGCGTTGCGGTGGAAAAGGTAGCGGATTATGAAAGCGCCATGTTAAAATACATGGATCGTGAACACGCTGATATTATCAATGAAATCAATGAAAAAAAGGCGTTGGATGCGGATTTAGAAGCAAAAATCAATGAAGCGTTAGCGCAGTTTGGCGAGCAATATGAAAGTATAATCGAAGGATAAGCGTATGGCGCAAGGGAAATTAGCGATAAAGGCGCGAATCCGTTCCGTGGATTCCACCAAGAAAATTACCAAGGCCATGCAGCTGGTAGCGTCCAGCAAGCTGAAAAAACAAAAGCATTACATGGAGGAAAATCGTGAATATGCGCATTATATGAAAGCGATGGTTTCCGATATTCTCGCCTCGTTAAAGGATTCCAAGCATCCGTATTTACAGACTCATGAGGGAAAGGCGGTAACTATTGTCTTTACTTCGGATATGGGTTTATGCGGTGGCTATAACGCTAATATCTTACGCAAGCTGGAAAAAGAAATCGGCAGTGAGGATGACATCATCATGATCGGAACGCGAGGGGTCAATTGGATCAAGCACCGCGATTTCCGTGTAATTCGTGAAGAAACGGATCTGGAGGATGAGTGCTACAATGAATTGGCGCTCATTGCGGATGAATTATTGGCACGCTATCGCAATCAGGAAATCGGAGCGATTCAAATCCTATATACGAAATTCGTAAATTCGGTTTCCTTTGAACCCGATTATGTGACCTTATTGCCGTTGGAAGAAGTGCCCCGGCATGAGGATGCATATGAACGCGATACCGATTTTGAGCCTTCGGGTGATCAGATTTTAGATACGCTCATTCCGATGTATGTCCGCTCGCTGCTTTATTCGTATTATTTACAGACGAAAACCAGTGAACAGGCAAGCCGTCGCATGGCGATGGAAAGCGCAACGGATAATGCGGAAGAAATAAAGGAAACATTGGAGTTACAATACAATCAGGCAAGACAAGCCGCCATCACACAGGAAATTACCGAGATCGTTGGCGGTGTCAATGCGCTTGAATAAAGGAGGTAGACTCTTTGAGTAAGCAAATAGGAAAAATCGTACAGGTTATCGGACCGGTTGTGGATGTCATGTTTGAAAACGGCGAACTGCCGGAACTGATGAATGCCATTGAAATTCCATTGCCGGAAGGAGGACCTTTGATTGTTGAGGTGGCTCAGCATATCGGCGATGAACGCGTGCGATGTGTGGCTATGGGTTCTACCGATGGATTGGTACGCGATATGGATGCCATTGATACGGGAGCACCGATCAGCGTACCTGTAGGCACAAAGGTGCTGGGTCGGATGTTTAATGTCTTAGGTCGACCGATCGATGGCTTAGAGGATCTAAAGGATATTGCGAAAATGCCGATTCACCGCAATGCGCCTGCCTTTGATGAACAACAGACCTCAGCAGAGATGTTAGAAACCGGAATTAAGGTCATCGACTTGCTTTGTCCTTATTCCAAGGGTGGTAAGATTGGCTTGTTCGGCGGTGCCGGTGTCGGTAAAACGGTATTGATTCAGGAGCTGATTCACAACATCGCCAAGGAACACGGCGGTATGTCGGTCGTTACCGGTGTTGGTGAGCGCACTCGTGAAGGTAACGATATGTATCATGAGATGAAGGACAGCGGCGTATTGGATAAAACGGTACTCGTATACGGGCAGATGAATGAATCTCCCGGTGCCAGGATGCGCGTTGGCTTGACCGGCTTAACGATGGCGGAGTATTTTCGTGATCATGATCATCAGGATGTGCTGTTGTTTATTGATAATATTTTCCGTTTCACCCAAGCGGGTTCAGAAGTATCAGCGTTGTTAGGACGCATGCCTTCCGCGGTTGGTTATCAGCCGACCTTGGCGACGGAAATGGGACAGCTTCAGGAGCGCATCACTTCAACGAAGGATGGTTCGATCACTTCGGTACAGGCGGTTTATGTGCCGGCGGATGACTTGACCGACCCGGCTCCGGCAACTGCATTTACGCATTTGGATGCGAAAACTGTATTGGATCGTGATATTGCGGCGCTGGGTATTTATCCGGCAGTAGATCCACTGGAATCGTCTTCGCGTATTTTGGATCCGTTGGTTGTCGGCGAGGAACACTATGAAGTGGCCCGCGGTGTTCAACAGATATTACAGCGCTATAAGGAATTGCAGGATATTATTGCGATTCTCGGTATGGATGAATTAAGCGAAGAAGATAAAGTAATTGTCAACCGAGCACGCCGTGTCCGCAACTTTTTGTCGCAGCCATTCCATGTAGCGGAGGTATTTTCCGGCATCAAGGGAAATTATACTTCACGCGAGGATACGGTACGCAGCTTCAAGGAGCTTTTAGCAGGCAAGTACGATGATCTGCCGGAACAGGCATTTATGTTTGTCGGCACGATTGAAGAAGCTGTGGAAAAAGCGAAGCAACTTGAGGAATAGCGTATGATCCATATTAAGATCATCACACCGCTTGGCTTATACATGGAACGCGATGTCGAGGCTGTCAGAGTACGCTCAGTAGAAGGTGAAATGACGATTTTGCCGATGCATACGCCGTTGGTAGCGATGCTGGAAACGTGTAAATTACAGTTGATAGAAAATGGACAGTATCAGGATTATGCGTTGGCCGGAGGAATGCTGCATCTGAAAGACGATCAGCTGAATATGTTGACGGACGCAATCGAAGGTCAATCAGAAATTGATATTGAACGGGCAGAGCGCGCCAAGCAGCGTGCGGAGCGACGGCTACAGAAAAAGGACTCCAAAACGAATATCAAGCGTGCGGAGGTCGCTTTGGCAAAGGCCATCAACCGTATTAAGGTTTATGGAAAATAAGCGGTGTGTATCAAAACCGAAATGATATTGAAATCATGGCAGAAGGATGATTCTTTCTGCTTTTTTATGTCAGATGATATGGATAACAGGAAAAGGGTATACGGCAGTGTGTTGGTGGCTCATGTATTTGATATGATAAAGGGCTAAAGAGCTATTCTATCGGTGTGATGATGGACAATTACATTGAATCGAGAAAAAAACCGGAATGAAATGTGGAAAAAAACCGAAATGAAATACAGAAAAAAACCGGAATAGCGTGGTAAAGCATGAAAATATATGCTATATTATTATAGGTGATGATAATGGATCAGCAGTATTATGAAAGAATCGTAGATAAGGAATTGGATTTGAAATTAAGAGCTTTTGGCGCAACACACATCGTAGGCCCCAAATGGTGCGGAAAGACAACGACTGCTGAGCAAAAAGCAAAAAGTGTTTTAAAGCTTCAAAAAGATCCCAATAAAGAAGGATTGATTGTGACAGCGGCCATTCATCCGAGTGCATTATTGAATGGTGAAAAGCCGAGATTGATTGATGAATGGCAGGATGCGCCTACAATATGGGATGCGGTGAGGGTATACTGTGACGATCATAAGGAAAAAGGAAATTTTATATTGACAGGATCAACATCGAAAAAAGTAGAAACATCGCATACGGGTACGGGAAGAATTTCAAAATTGAAGATGTATCCTATGAGCTTGTTTGAATCCAAAGAATCCAACGGTACGGTATCACTAAAAAAAATGTTTGATGGTGAAGAAAATCTGGAAAATGGATGTGTTTCCAATTTGAGCATCGAAGAACTGATTTTTGCGGCGTGCAGAGGCGGCTGGCCGGAGAGTGTCTTGTTAAATGACAAGGAAGCACAGTTGATTATACCGAAAGATTATTTTCAACAAATCTACGAAGAAGATATGTTTAAGGTTGATGCGGTGAAAAGAAGCAAAGCAACAATGAGAGCAGTCATGAGATCTTATGCCAGGAACATATCGACCTTGGCAAAGAAAGTAAATCTTTTAAAAGACATCAATGCAACAAACAAAATTACCGATAAAACGTTGGATGACTATATTGATGTGCTGGAGCGATTATATATCGTTGAAGATTTATACGGCTGGAGTCCGTCAATACGATCTTCCAGCGCTATGAGAAGCGGAAGAAAAAGGGAATTTGTCGATCCTTCCATTGCCGTTGCGGCGTTAGGCGTTTCACCTGAATACTTAAACCAAGACCTGAAAACATTTGGCTTTATCTTTGAGTGCTTATGCATCAGAGATTTAAAAATCTATTCATCCAGCAGTGGCGGAGAGTTATCGTATTATCATGATAAAACAGGTTTAGAAGCAGATGCCGTCTTACATTTAAACGATGGTCGGTTTGCATTCTTTGAATTTAAATTAGGCTCCAATGATATTGATGCGGGGGCTGCACATTTATGTGAAATTGAGAAGCTCATTAAAAAACACAATGAAATAGAAAAGCAGCAGCCATTACGCCTGCCTGATTTGAAAATGGTAATTACGGGAACGCAATATGGATATAAGCGAGATGATGACGTGTTTGTTGTACCAATCGGTTGTTTAAAAGACTAAGAAAATTGTCTGAGTTTCAAATTAAAGGCTATTATACTGATAATTCTCTTGCGAGTTTTAACCATTTTACGGATTAAGTAAGTCATTCAAAACCGTCATAATTTTTAATGCTTTGATGTTAAAAGGACGCCCAGATTCCTGCGTTTATATAAAACAACGTGGACAAACATTTGAAATACTATTTTATTAGATGATGAAAGAATCGCATTCGGAACACTATTGACTACTATGCTATATAGCTTGACTTACAAACTAAAAATTGTAGAGGAGATTTAATAATGAATGATCCTGTTTTAAAAATTTTAAAACAATATTTAATAAGTAAGAAAGAAGAAGAGAACTATGATTATCTTTCTAAAGATGAGAAAGACAGATTTAGATTAGAAAATGATGACGATGCAAGATACTATTATAAGAATTTGCATATGACCGAAAGTGATGCGCTTTTTGCCGATGTGATAGTATCATTCTGGACGCCATATCGTTGGTTATTAGAGAAGAAAACAGGATGGAACGCATATAAAACAGACAAAAGTTTAAAAAGTTTGATTTATCAAATTGAAACAAATAAAAAAACTGATTATAACGATAAAATACGACAAGTCAATTCAAGCATAGAGGATTTTGCGAGAATATGTTATAGCAAAGGAAACTTTATGTTGTTACCTAAACGAATGATGAACAACGAAAGATATAAGTTAACAGAGGATAAGATTGATTTAACATTATATGAATGTTTCGAAAATGGTAAATTATCTAAATATTTTGAGAGTGATGATAAATTAAAGGAGTGGATAAAAAGACAGAATTTAAATATACTATTTAAGAACAATATAATAGCCAGAAGTGAGATTAATTGGTTTGTTCCAAGCGTAAATAAAAAACTTTTTTCAGAAATGAGTGCTGAAGAAATATGTGAATATTTGGAAAAAGCTACACAATTTATAAAACAAAGGAATGAAATGTAATCCAAAACATACAGAGCTAAAATGGTTCTCACTTTTCTAAAATCAACTTATATGGTGATATGAGAAGATACAAATAATGAATAAGGTAACTATTGAGATGTAAACTTCTTTCAATTATGCGAACATTTGAAAGGATTCATAAGACGATTTTGCATATGGAAATAACAAAGAATGGCAAACCATTCAACAATATAAAAAACAGGAAAATCAAAAAAAGGATTGCATTTTCTGCGCATTCATATTAAACTATACATTGCGCACATTTGTGTGCTTTTGAGATTGCGTGGGAGAGTTCGCACTTGACTCGTACCACTGCATAAGACAACAATATATAGGAGGTGTGTCTTGTGAGTAAAAAAGTTGCAAAGGTTTGCAAACTGCAGTTCCCTGCAGGCGGTGCAAAACCGGGACCGGCCTTGGCATCAGCCGGAATCAACATGCCGCAGTTCTGCTCTGCATTTAATGATGCGACAAGAGATCGCGGCGGTGACTTAGTGCCTGTCATCATCACGGCATATGATGACAAAAGCTTCGACTTTGTATTAAAAACGACACCGGCGCCGGTGATGATCAAAAAGGCGGCCGGCATCAACAAAGCAAGCGGAAATCAAAAAGAGATCTCCGGGAAAATTACGGTGGATCAGCTGCGTGAAATCGCAGAGTACAAAATGCCGGATTTAAATGCTAACGATGTAGAAGCAGCGATGCGCATTATCGCCGGAACCGCGCGCAACATGGGCGTGGAAATCGAAGGCTTTGAATAGGAAAGGACGGTAGACGAAATGGCAAAAGTAGGAAAGAAATATGCTGAAGCTTGCAAAAAAGTAGACCGTACCAAAACTTATTCGGTTGAAGAAGCAATCAAATTGGCAAAAGAAACGAATTGTGCAAAATTCGATGCATCGGTAGAAGTGAGCTTCCGCTTGAACGTGGATCCGCGCCATGCCGATCAGCAGATCCGCGGTGCGATGGTATTGCCGCACGGCACGGGTAAAACACAGCGCGTATGCGTTATTGCCCAAGGACCGCAGGAACAGGAAGCAAAGGATGCCGGCGCAGATCATGTCGGTGGAAAAGAACTGTTGGATCAGATCGCTAAAGGCTGGTTTGAATTCGACGTCATTGTCGCAACTCCCAATATGATGGGTGAACTGGGTAAATTGGGTCGAATTTTAGGCCCGAAAGGCTTAATGCCGAACCCGAAAACCGGTACGGTTACCATGGATGTTGCCAAAGCAGTTGAAGACATCAAAAAAGGTAAAGTTGAATACCGCGTTGATAAAGAAGGCAATGTAAACTTAATGATCGGTAAAGTCAGCTTTGAGGACAACCAGTTAGTGGATAACTTCAATGCGATCTACGACACGATCGCCAAAGCCCGTCCGGCAGCGGTAAAAGGTACCTACATGAAAAATGTTGTAGTATCGACAACGATGGGCCCGGGCATTAAAGTGAACAAAGACTAATTGCTTGCTTGACACGGTTTCAAAAATTCAGTACAATAGTAATGCTAATGATATACCATAGACAGTAACGGCCATTGGCTTAATCATGTTACCGAGGTAGTAAAGTTAATATAACAACTTTCGTCCGCGCTTTTGTCTATGAGTGCGGACGTTTTTTATGAACACGGTATATTATTACAGAGTAAAGCAGGAGGTGTAGGAATGAACGAGGCAATCATCAACAGCAAAAAAGCAGTCGTAAGCGAAATTGCGGAAAAGATGAAAAACGCAGAATCTACGGTCGTAGTGGAATACCGCGGCTTGAGCGTTGCGGAATCCACAGCGCTGCGTCGTGAATTGCGAAATGAGGGCGTTGAATTCAAAGTGTATAAAAACTCTTTGGCTCAGCGGGCAGCACAGGAAGCCGGAGCTGAAGATCTTGTAAAAGATCTGGTTGGCCCCAATGCCATTGCGTTTGGTCCGGATGCTGTCGCACCGGCACGCGTTTTGGCAAAATTCGCGAAGGATCACGAAGCGCTGATCTTGAAAAGCGGTATTGTCGAAGGTAAAGTGGTAGGTCTGGATACGATTCAGAAATTGGCTACATTGCCGAACCGCGAAGGCATGATCGCAAAATTTATGGGATGTCTGCAATCCCCGGTACGCAAATTTGCTTGCGCCGTTAATGCAGTAAAAGAACAAAAAGAAAGCGCGGAAGCGTAACATTACAGGAGGAAAAATAACATGGCTAAATTAACAAAAGAAGATATTCTGGCTTATTTGGAAGAAGCGACCATTCTGGAACTGAATGATGTCATTGAAGCAATCGAAGAAAAATTCGGCGTATCCGCTGCCGCACCGGTAGCTGTTGCCGCAGCTGCAGATACTGCCGCAGCCGCAGGACCGAGCGAAGTAACCGTAACCTTGACTGACATCGGCGCAACCAAAGTTGCCGTAATCAAGGCTGTACGCGAAATCACCGGCTTAGGCTTGGTAGACGCAAAAGGCTTGGTTGACAAGACTCCGAGCGTAATCAAAGAAAACATCAAACCGGAAGAAGCGGAAGAAATCAAAGCAAAACTGACTGAAGCAGGCGCAACTGTAGAAGTGAAATAATTCTGATTTGATTAACAAATGAACCAAAAGCCCTGAAAAGGGTTTTTGTCGTTTGAAAAGGCGGGGTATTTATGAATCATCATTATTTTACCGATAATCGTCATTTACCAGAAAACCGGAAGGAAATCTCTTTCCGGTTTTGGTGTTTTTCATTGGCATTTATGACGGATCTTGGCGTATTTTCAAAAAGCGGCGTGGATTTTGGCACTCGGGTGCTGTTAAACACCGTGGAAAAACAAGCGGATACATTAGGCAATGAGCTGCTAGACATGGGATGCGGCTATGGAGTGATCGGCATCTGCTTAAAAAAAACGTTTCCCGATAAAAGCATGACGATGGTGGATATCAATCCGCGGGCGGTGGAGCTTGCCGCTTTGAACGCGCAGAAAAACGATGTGCAGGCGCAAATTCTCGTTTCCGACGGCTTTGAAGAACTGCACGATCATACATACAGCGATATCCTAACCAATCCTCCGATCAGAGCCGGCAAAAAAGTCATCTATGCGATGTTTGCGGGCGCTTATGAGCATCTGCGTCCGGGCGGCAGCTTATGGGTCGTTATCCGCAAGGCGCAGGGAGCGCCCAGTGCGCACAATTACATCACATCCGTTTTTGGCAATTGCGAGGTCATTGGCAAGGAAAATGGTTATTTTGTATTAAAAGCCCAAAAGGCATTGACAATTTGACAAACAGTTGATATTATAATAAATTGCATAATACTAAAACTTTAAAATGGCAATTTTCGCCAATTTTTGAGCGAACAAACAGAAGAAAGGATGGCGTACATGGACAACAAACAGCCTTATCGAATTGTCGCTTCCGGTAAAAAGGCAGAGCGTCGGGACTATTCAAAGGTCAGTGGAAATCTGGAGCTGCCCAACCTGGTAGAAATCCAGACCAACTCATTTGAATGGTTCAAAAATGAAGGAATCGGAGAGGTTTTCAATGAGATTTATCCGATCAGCAACTATGGCGGAAATATCCGGTTGAAATTCATTGATTATGAATTCGGTGAACCGAAATATACCGCAGAACAATCGCAGTATCGCGAATGTAACTTTGCGGCGCCGCTGAAAGCACGGATGGAACTGGAAATCACCGATAACCAAACCGGTGAGGTTATGAATAAATGGGAAGATGTATTCCTGGGCGATTTCCCTTTGATGACTGAAACCGGCACCTTCATTATCAATGGTGCGGAGCGCGTCATCGTATCACAGATTGTCCGATCACCGGGCGCATATTTCTCTACCGGATATGAAGAAAAAACCGGCAAAGAATCCTATGCCTGCGAATTGATCCCAAGCCGCGGTACCTGGCTGGAATTTATGACCGAATTGAAAAAAGCGACGACTGGTCGTCTTTTAAGCGTGAGCGTTGATCGCAAGCGTAAAATTGCATCATCGGTATTGTTTAAAGCGCTGGGTATGTCATTGGATATGGATCGCAGTGATGATACACAGGATATTACCCAAATCAAAGTGTTCTTACAGGCATTGGGAAGAAATGTTGTGGAAGACATCCCGATGGATGAAGAAAAACGCGATTTCATGAATTTATACTTAACGTTATATGATACATTCTTCGGCAAGTACGAAGAAATCGAACATACGCTGTTAAGCGACAAGGTGAAAACGACGCAGGAAGCGCTGTTGTCCATTTATGAGAATCAACGTTCTGATGAAATTCCGACATTAGAGGGTTCCATCACGTTGATGAACGCAAAATTCTTTGATCCGCGTCGTTATGATTTAACGAAGGCAGGACGTTTTAAACTGCGCAAGAAGCTGAATGCGATTAATCGCATTGAAAAGAACCGCCTGGCACAGGATATTTTAAACACCGATGGCTCTGTGTTTATGGAAAGCGGAACCAAGGTGAACCGCGACGAGCGTAATGCGTTAAAAGCGGAGCTGGCAAAAGGTATGCACATGAGCGCATTCCCGTTCAATGCCTTGTTTGCGCATCCGGATTGTGTTACGGTGCCGACAAGCAACGGCATGGGACTCGTTGGCCGTGTATTGGCGAATGATGTGGAATGCAAGGACGTCACCTTATATGAAGGACACATTTTGAGTGAAACCGATGTGAAGATGTTAATGCAGGAAATGGATCAGGTTTGTGTGCATGGCGGCGTCATTGCGAAGGATGTCACTTTGACAAAAGAAAATTTCAATGCCGTTATGGACTATGGCCAGCGGATGTATGTCTTGGCACGTCTTACCGATCAAAGCGGCAAGGATGTATGCGGCGAAGACGGCGAGAGCTATGCGGAGGGCTACACACCGCGCAAGAAGAACAATGCGTTAAGCAACGGCGATCTGGAAACCATCAAACAGCTGGTGATGAACGGTATGGAAATTCACGCATGGCTGGTAGGTGCCGCCGTGCAGGAAATTTACGTTCGCACCGATGATGATGCGGTGGTGAAAATCATCGGCAACGATCCGTATGCGAATAAGCACACCATTACGATTTCCGATATTTATGCCCTTTATTCTTATAATTTGAATGTGATGGAGGGCGTAGGCGAAACCGATGATATCGATATGCTGGGAAATCGTCGGATTCGTTCCGTCGGTGAATTGATTCAAAATCAGTTCCGGATCGGCTTAAGCCGGATGGAGCGCGTGGTAAAAGAGCGGATGTCGATTGCGGATACCGCAACATTGACGCCGAAAAAATTAACCAACATTCGTCCGTTAACGGCGGCGATTAAGGAATTCTTCTCGTCCTCGCAGTTATCGCAGTTTATGGATCAACAGAATCCATTGGCGGAGCTTACCAACAAACGCCGTATTTCTGCGTTGGGTCCGGGCGGCTTGACGCGTGATCGCGCCGGCTTTGAGGTTCGTGACGTTCACTCCTCACACTATGGACGTATTTGCCCGATTGAAACACCGGAAGGTCCTAACATCGGTTTGATTTCCAACTTGACATCGTATGGAAAGATCAATGAATACGGCTTTATCCAAACCCCGTATCGGTTGGTGAATCCGGATGGTACGGTACAGGAGGAAGCGATTTACTTAAGCGCAGACGAAGAAGCGGACTATGTCATCGCACAGGCCAACGAGGTGGTCGGCGGTCGTTTGATCAACGATCAGGTCGTAGCGCGTAAAGGCGGCGATACGATCATCGCACGCCGTGAAGAGGTGGAGCTGGCCGACGTCAGTCCGAAACAGATCGTATCGGTTGCGACTGCCTGCGTGCCGTTCTTAGAAAACGACGATGCATCGCGTGCCTTGATGGGCGCCAATATGCAGCGTCAGGCCGTGCCGCTGCTCAATCCGCATTCCCCGTATGTCGGAACCGGCATCGAATATAAGATTGCCAAGGATTCCGGCGCGGGTATCGTTGCGAAAGCAGACGGTGTTGTCGAATATGTGGATTCCCAACGTATCGTTGTCAGTGAAGCGGAAGGAAACCGCGAATATAACATTCGTAAATTCGAGCGTTCCAATGCCGGAACGTCGATCAATCAGCGCCCGATCGTCAAAAAAGGCGAAAAGGTGGAAAAAGGCGATATTCTTGCCGATGGACCGTCAATGGAAAAAGGCGAATTGGCACTGGGACAAAACGTAACCATCGCCTACATGACATGGTATGGCTACAACTATGAAGATGCGATCATCATGTCGGAACGATTGGTTCGCGATGATGTTTATACCTCGGTTCATATCGAAGAATATGACATCGACTGCCGTGAAACCAAACTGGGGCCGGAAGAAATTACCCGTGATATTCCCAACGTATCGGAAAGCGCAGTGCGCAACCTGGACAGCCGCGGCATTATCATGGTCGGCGCCGAGGTGGCGGAAGGCGACATTCTGGTCGGCAAGGTAACGCCGAAAGGTCAAAGCGAAATTTCTCCGGAAGAAAAGCTGTTGTTGGCGATCTTCGGTGAGAAATCGCGCGAGGTTCGTGACAACTCCTTGAAGGTGCCGCACGGCGGTGCCGGTATCGTCCATTCCATCCGCGTATTCAAACGCAGTGAAGGACATGAATTACCGCCGGGGGTCAATGAAACGATCAAGGTTTACATCGTTCAGAAACGTAAAATTTCCGAAGGCGATAAGATGGCCGGACGACACGGCAACAAAGGTGTCATCTCCAAGATCTTACCGGTAGAGGATATGCCGTATATGCCGGATGGCACGCCGGTGGACATCATGTTAAATCCATTCGGTGTCCCTTCGCGTATGAACATCGGACAGGTATTGGAAATTCATTTGGGATATGCCGCGAAGAAGCTGGGCGTGAAATTCGCAACGCCGGTATTCGACGGTATTAACAATGAAGAACTGCGCCAGATCATGGAAGAAGCAGCCATGACGAAGGATGGAAAACAAATATTATACGATGGACGTACCGGTGAGGCGTTTGATGAACGCATCTCGGTCGGCGTCATGTATATGATCAAATTGGCACACATGGTTGACGATAAGCTGCACGCTCGTGCAACCGGACCGTATTCTCTCGTAACGCAGCAGCCGTTGGGCGGTAAAGCACAAAACGGCGGACAGCGTTTCGGTGAGATGGAGGTTTGGGCGCTGGAGGCTTACGGTGCGGCGCATACCCTGCAGGAAATCCTGACGGTGAAATCCGATGATATTGTCGGAAGAACCAAAACCTATGAAGCCATTATCAAAGGAAAAGACATTCCTGATCCGGGAATTCCCGAATCCTTCCGCGTGTTGAAACACGAGCTTCAGGCATTGGCAATCGACGTGAAGCTGCTGGATGATGAAGGAAAAGAGGTTGACCTCAAAAAATCCGATGATGATTCCAAACAGCGCAGCACTCAGTCCCTGCCGATTCCGCCGCAGCCGGATGATATTGATGAGTCCGACTTGGTAGATATGGAAATCGAAAGCGAAGAAGAGGAAGACAGCGATGCCAATACCGAAATCGAATTGGATGAAAACGATGCGGTGCTGGCCTTTGCGGAAGAAGAAATGGATGAAGACGAAGAAGTATTGATCGAGGATTTTGAAGATATCGACGAAGAAGATAAGGAGGCGTAGTGCATGAGTGTGAACAATTTTGCCTCAATTCAAGTAAGCCTGGCATCACCACAGCGTATTCATGAGTGGAGTCACGGCGAAGTAAAAAAACCGGAAACCATCAACTACCGTTCCCAGAAGCCGGAACGCGACGGTTTGTTTTGCGAACGGATTTTCGGCCCCAGCAAGGACTGGGAGTGCTACTGCGGTAAGTATAAGAAGGTTCGTTATAAAGGTGTTGTCTGCGATCGCTGCGGTGTGGAGATCACAAAATCAAGCGTGCGCCGTGAACGCATGGGACATATCGAGCTGGCTGCGCCGGTAGCGCATATTTGGTATTTGCGCGGTATTCCCAGCCGTATGGCGATGCTTTTGGATGTAACGCCGAAGCAGTTAGAAGAAGTGGTGTACTTCGTTTCCTGGATCGTAACCGATCCCAAGGATACGAAGCTGGAATACAAACAAATTCTTTCCGAAAAGGAATATCGTGAAAACGTTGCGATTTACGGGCCGGGCAGCTTTGTGGCCCAGACCGGTGCCGAAGCAGCGCAGACGCTGTTGGAAGAAGTAAATCTGGATCAGGAATATGCGAATATTCAGGAACAGCTGGAAACGGCCAACGGTGAAAAACGCAAAAAATTGATTAAGCGTTTGGATACGGTCGAAGCTTTCCGCAATTCCGACAATAAGCCGGAGTGGATGGTGCTCAGCGTGATTCCGGTTATTCCGCCGGATCTGCGTCCGATGCTGCAGCTGGACGGCGGACGCTTTGCGACCAGCGATTTGAACGATTTGTATCGCCGTGTTATCACCCGAAACAACCGTTTGAAAAAGCTGTTGGAATTGGGAACACCGGCTATCATCGTACAGAACGAAAAGCGTATGTTACAGGAAGCGGTGGATGCGCTGATTGATAACGGACGTCGCTCCAAGCCGATTACCGGCGCCGGCGGTCGTGCCCTGAAATCCTTATCTCATTCTTTAAAGGGTAAGCAGGGACGTTTCCGTCAAAACCTGTTGGGAAAACGTGTCGACTTCTCCGGACGTTCCGTTATTGCGGTCGGACCGGATTTGAAAATGTATCAATGCGGTATTCCCCGGGAAATGGCAATTCAGTTATTCAAACCGTTTGTCATCAATGAAATTGTCAATCGGGAAATTGCCTCCAATCCTAAAACTGCCGAGAAGCTGATTGATCGTCAGGATTCTCGTGTTTGGGATATTGTCGAAGATGTGATCGACGGCTATCCGGTATTGATGAACCGTGCCCCGACGCTGCATCGTCTGGGAATTCAGGCGTTCAAACCGAAGCTGGTCGAAGGAAGGGCAATTCGTCTTCATCCGTTAGTATGTACGGCGTTCAATGCCGACTTTGACGGCGACCAGATGGCAGTCCATGTGCCGCTGGGCGAAGACGCAAGAGCCGAAGCGCTCGTCATGATGCTGGGCTCCAACAACATTTTGGGCCCGAAAGACGGCAAGCCGATCGTTACGCCATCCCAGGATATGGTCATGGGTAACTTCTATTTGACGATGGAAGAAACGGAAGCGGAATTCCGCAACGAAGCAGAACGCTATGCCGCTGTGGACTGCGAAGAATCAGCCGCATTGTGGAATACGTATGCGGATCATGAAGGCAGTGTGTTCGGTACGGTGAATGAAGTCTTAATGGCTTATGATACCAAGGAGCTTCATTTGCACAACCGTATTGCCATTCGTGCCAGCGCTCTGAAAAAACAGGGCTTTACGGATGAACAAAATAAAAAATACTTATTGACAACCGTCGGAAAAGTCATCTTTAATAGTATGTTCCCGGATGACTTCCCGTATTTGAACGAAGTATCCAAAGCGAACTTTGAGGCCACACCGGATCGCTATTTCTTAGCGATGGGTCAGGATGTAAAACAGGCCATTAAAGAATTGCCGATTGTGCCGGCGTTCAAAAAGAAAGACTTAGGTAAAGTCATCGGTGAAATCTTTAAACGCTATAGTACCGAAAAAACCTCTCAGATTTTGGATGAAATCAAGGATATGGGATTCAAATATTCCACGGTAGCGGGCATCACGGTTTCGCTGGCCGATATTGAAGTCGCTCCGAATAAAACGGAAATGGTGGAATACGGTAAACAAAAGGCCGAGGAATTGAAAATGCTGAGAGCGAAAGGCAAATTGACGATGCAGGAGTGGGAGCGTCATTTGAATAAGCTGTGGGCTGATGTCAAGGATGAGATCGCCGATTCCTTAATGGCATCCTTGGATCGCAAAAACTCCATCAACATGATGGCGCGTTCCGGTGCCCGTGGTAATACCTCCAACTTTACCCAGCTGGCAGGTATGCGCGGCTTGATGGCAAAACCATCACAGTCAAAATCGGCTAAAGGCGGCTATGTGCCAACGATCATTGAGGTTCCGATTTACTCCTGTTTCCGTGAAGGATTAAACGTGTCTGAATTCTTTATTTCGACGCACGGTGTGCGTAAAGGTCTGACCGATACCGCGTTAAAGACGGCCGAATCCGGATACTTGACGCGTCGCTTGGTCGATGTTGCGCAGGATGTGATCGTAAAACAAGAGGACTGCGGTACGGATAAAGGCTATTGGGTAGAACCGATTGTCGATCGGAAAACCAATACCGTGATCGAAAGCTTATATGATCGTCTGTGCGGACGTTATGCAAAACAGACGGTTACCGATCCGAAAACCGGCGAAGTCATCATAGACAGCGATGAATTCATTACCGATGAAATTGCCAAGCGCATTGAAGATACGGGCATTGACGGAATGTATATCCGTTCTGCCTTTACTTGTAAGTCCATTTACGGCGTATGTAAGAAATGCTACGGCAGAAATATGGCAACCGGTAAAGATGTTGAAGTCGGTGAAGCCGTTGGTATTATGGCGGCACAGTCGATCGGTGAGCCTGGTACACAGTTAACCATGCGTACGTTCCACACCGGTGGTGTGGCGAGTGCTGACGGCGGTGATATTACCCAAGGTTTGCCGCGTGTCGAGGAATTGTTTGAAGCACGCTGTCCGAAAGGCGCAGCTGTGTTGGCACAGATCAGCGGTGAAATTACCGCCATTGATTCTCCGGAAGGCACTGTCGGCATGGAAGTCGTGATTACCAATGAAAAAGAAAGCATTACGCATAAGGTGCTGCCGAGTCAGGCCATTCGTTCCTGGATGAAGGTCGGCGCTGTTGTCGAAGCCGGTGATAAAATTACCGAAGGCCAGGTCGATCCGAAAGAACTGCTGAAGGTGGCAGGTGTGCGTCAAGTACAGAATTACATTCTGAAAGAAGTGAAGAAGGTTTACCAGAGTCAAGGTATTGAAATCAGTGATAAGCATATAGAAGTCATGATCCGCCAGATGCTGCGGAAAGTCGTAGTACTGGAAGGAAATGATACTCGTTTGAATCCTGGTGTACAGATTTCGTTAACTGAGATCACCAAGGTCAATCGTACCGCATTATTGTCGGGACAGCGTCCGGCTACCTTTAAACCGGTACTGCTTGGTATCTCTAAGGCTTCGGTGGAAACAGATTCCTTCTTATCAGCGGCATCCTTCCAGGAAACAACCAAGGTATTGACCGATGCGGCAATCAAAGCCAAACGTGATTATCTGATCGGTTTGAAAGAGAATGTCATTATCGGTAAATTGATTCCGGCAGGAACCGGTTGTGAAGCTGATCGTCCAATGAATCATATTGTAGCAAAGAAGGCAGAGGAATTGCGGCAGAAGCGAGAAGCTCGTAATCGCAAGGATGAGGAAGAAGAAATCATGACCTTTGCGAGCGATCGCTCTGATTTCCAGTCCTTCACCCGTGCTGATGAGTTCGCTGCAGCGTTCGTCAATGAATTACATGATTCTGCGGATACCGCAAGCGAAGAAACGATAATAGAAGAATAATTAATAAAGCGCCTATCATGGCGCTTTTAACCAACCAGACAAAGGAGGAAGAACAATGAATTGGAACAGAAAAGCAATATTTGAGTCTGCGCTGATATTATTGCTGGCTGGAGCATTAGTGGGGTGTGGCAGTAAGGAAGAAACTAAAGAAGATCCCAATCCGGAAGTAAAAGATCAGGAAGAAGTGAAAGCAAACTATAGTATCGTAGAAGCTATGAAGCATATTGAAGCAACAAATACGGTAGAAGAAATAAATGCTATTATAGGTTTTGAAGCTACTACAGATGCAATGATTGGCAGTGATCCGATTTGGAAATTTGATTCTGATAATTGGATAAGCTTCGAAACTTTTGGCGATGATGATGTTACGATTCGGGCAACCATTGATAAAGAAAGTATAAAAAATGACAATATAAGCATACCCAAAACAAGTGATTTGCAAGAAGCCTTGAATAATGGCTCATTCACTTATGAAGAGCTAGTCCAAAAAATCGGAGGAGAGGGAACATTAACAAGTATATCAAAAGGTTCTCGTATTTATACATGGGTAGATAAAAGTGGTATAAGACTAAGCGCAACATTCAACAACGAAAGCGGAAAATGTACGATTGCAAGTTATAGGTAATAAAAAAGGCGGATAAATCATTATAAAGTAGCTATCTTCCTTTTATAGGAAAGCGTCTGAGAAGGCGCTTTTTTAATGATCCAAAGTCATGTAGAGGTCAGCGCAGATAATGAAAGCCATCCGATATTACAAGTGAGCCTTTTATGGTATCAAAACATGGAAAGATACATCACATGAAGCTAAAGAAAATCAAGGAGAAGATAACATGATAAGATTACTGCGGAAAACAGGTATAGAGAAAGTGGCGGACATTTGGCTTAATACCAATAATAAAATACATTGTCTCATTAATAAAAATTACTGGCAGAATTATTTTCATATCGTAAAAGAATGGTTTTCGCGGTTAGAAGTGTATTTTATATCAAAGAGAGAAGTTTGAAATTCAGGTAGATCATATTGATGAAGCACGGGTGAAAAAGAATACTTGCTGGAATGGAAATCGCAGAAGCATCTATTTGACTTGATGTGAAAACGCGGCAAATATAAGATTCTTAACCATGTTCCTGTATCATAGGATGAGTACAGTATAAAGGAACGGTAAAACGCTCCATGTTTATTCAGCAATCTGATCTCTGAGAAAATGTTGATAAAAAATGCAGGAATTGAAAAAAATGGTTGACATGAATTTAATGATTTGATATTATTATAAAGCACAATTATGTGCACTCGATCTTTGAAAACTAAACAGGAAACGTCAATTCAAGGTATTGAAAAATA
>CANDJN010000009.1 GCA_947385085.1 uncultured Erysipelotrichaceae bacterium
AGACTTTATTTAAGCCTTGTATTGATATTCACTAACTTTTTTAGGTGTCAAACTCACGTAAACAAGCAATAAAATCGATTAATAAAACGTTGAATTTCAACTACCCGCCCACAATTTCTATGACTCCCTATCCCCTCCATTAAAAATATGTTATAATGTTAGCGCTATGTGCTCAAATATGAACAAAAGGGAGTGTCTCTTATGAATTTAACGTTATGTCAATTTGAAATATTAGTAAGAATCGAACGTCACCCGGAACAAAAGCATTCACAGCGAGATTTGGCTAAGGCTTTGGGCGTATCACTGGGTGTGATCAATAAAACCATTACCGAATTAATGGACAAGGAATTGATGAAATCCATTGGCAACAGTAAGTACGAAATCACGTTAAAAGGCTATGAATGGCTGGAGCCGTATCGGGTAAAAAAAGCAATCTTCATGGCGGCAGGATTTGGTAGCCGAATGGTTCCCGTTACCTTAAATACTCCAAAACCGCTCATCATGGTTCATGGAAAAAAGATCATCGAAACGTTGTTAGATGCGGTAATAGAAGCCGGCATCCAAGATATTACCATTGTTCGCGGCTATTTAAGCGAGCAATTCGATGTGCTGCTAAAAAAATATCCGATGATTAAATTTGTGGAAAATCCCATTTACAATGAGGCTAATAACATTTCCTCTGCCTATGTGGTCAAGGATCTTTTAGCGAATGCCTATGTACTGGAATCCGATTTGGTGTTATATAACAAGGAAATCATCCGCAAATATGAATATGCGACCAATTATACCGGTATGAAAGTCGCTAGAACCGATGACTGGTGCTTTGAGACCAAAAAGGGCATCATCACCAAAGTCAAGGTTGGAGGGCAAAATGTTCATCATATGTTCGGTATCTCGTATTGGTCAAAAAGCGATGCGGAAAATATGAAACAAGACATTGACACGGTCTTCCACAGTCCCGGCGGAAAAGAGCGCTATTGGGATGAGGTTGCGTTAAAGGATTGTATCGATCACTATTCCGTGATGGTTCGCGAAGTCAGCTTAGGAGATGTCGTGGAAATTGACACCTTCAATGAATTAAAACAAATTGATCCGATCTATAACGTATAATAAAATGACAGGTCTTGCACGATCTGTCATTTTTTATTTTCATCATAATTCATGAATCAAAGTTAAAATTTCTTTTATCGACATACAGCGATCATCCGCTTCCTTTGCCCGATGATGTTTTAAAATATCAATGGCGGCGCTTTGCATCGCCGGAAAGGCACTGCGTGTCAGCTGATTCGCATAGATGACAATATTGATGCCGTGCTGCGCCAGCTCTTCCTCAGTTACAGTATTGTAAGAGGTAGGCACTACGATGATCGGCGTGGTACTGTCCTGCTTGCGGAATTCATCACAGAATGTAAAGATTTCATCCGGTTCCTTGCGACGAGAATGAATCATAATGCCATCCGCTCCTGCCTTCGTATAAGCAAAGGCTCTTGTCAGCGCATCCTCCATTCCCTGTTCCAGAATTAAGCTTTCAATACGGGCAATGATCATAAAGTCATCACTGAGCTGTACATTTTTACCCGCTGCGATTTTACGGCAGAAGTTTTCAATCGTATCCTGGGTTTGTTCAACCTCTGTCCCAAATAAGGAATTCTTTTTCAATCCGGTCTTATCTTCAATGATGATCGCAGAAACACCCATTCGCTCCAAGGTGCGCACATTATATACAAAATGCTCAATCAAGCCGCCGGTATCGCCATCTAAAATAATGGGCTTGGTGGACACATCCATAACATCATCAATAGTTCTCATGCGGCTCGACATATCCACCAGTTCAATATCGGGTTTGCCCTTGGCCGTGGAATCACAAAGGCTGCTAATCCACATGGCATCAAACTGATCCAGTTCACCTTGATCCTCGACAATCGTTTTCTCGGCGATTAACGCTGTTATGCCGCTGTGCACCTCCAGTGCCTTTACGATCGGACGCAGCGATAACAGCTGTTTTAAGCGTTTGCGTCGATATTCCGGCATCGCCAGCTGTTCGCGCATCTTGGTATCAATCCGTTTCACCTTTTCATTGCGTGTATAAGGTACCTCGATTAATTGACCGCCCCACTGTCCCAATAGTTCTATGACTTCATTACGAATCACCTGTTGGGCGTTGTCCTTCCAGTTATCGCCATGGATGACATAATCAGGACGATACTTTAACAAATTATCCTTATAGGATACGCTGTTTTGGACGACGACCTCATCCACTTCGGGCAAATCCTTAAACAGCTGTTGGCGCTGTTCACAATTCAGCGTTGGAAAGCGGTCAAATTTTACGAGCGCTTCATCACTCATAACCCCGATCATCACCTTGCCGTATTGCTTGGCGGTACGGATCACGTTTAAATGTCCTTCATGGATAACATCGGTGGTAAAGCAGGCATATATGGTTTTCATTTACTTGTCTCCCTTCATATAGTGCATAAACGATTCCTTATTGGCACAGGCGCTTTCCTTGGGACGCCCCAAATCCGCGCGTGAGCCAAGCGCAACTTTTACTTCTACAAGGATCGGACCATCCTGTGCTTGAATCTGATGTAAAACATCACCCAGCGCATCATGGTCTTTGACACTGTACGTATGGTTATAGCCAAATACTTTTGCGCTTTGCGCAAAATCGCGAGCGCCGCATAATGTCGGCATTCCCCCGACTGATTCGTGTGCCTGATTATTTAAAATGATATGCACAAAATTAGTACCGGCATGATACGCAATTGTATTCATGGATCCCATATGCATCAAGGCGGCGCCATCACCATCAATACAATATACCTTGCGCTGAGGATTGCTTTGGGCAACGCCAAGTGCGATCATCGACGCGTGGCCCATCGAGCCTACCGTTAGAAACAGCCGGTCATGATTGCCGTAAAGACGCTCGCTGACTTCATAAGCCTCCCGGGATATTTTTCCCGTAGTGGTAATAATTACATCATTTTCCTGTGTTTGCTTTAAAATGGATTCAATCACCTGTTCCCGCTTCAAGTCAAAGCCGTTTTCAAAATGATACGATTCATCCGAGCTCAATGCCCCTTTGCGGATGACAATCGCAAATTGCCGATGTGCTTGAAGACTGATCGATGCACGTTTCACCATATCTTGCCATTGTTTCGCACTTGTATGTTCATCCAATAGCGCATATTCAATTTCTAATAAATCCAGCAGTGGCAATGTAATTTCACCTTGAAAAACGTGCTGGGGCTCATCTTTGATGCCCGGCTCTCCGCGATAACCGATTAAAAACAGCATCGGTATATCATAAACGCGCTGATGAATTAAGCTGGCAATCGGATTCAGCGCATTGCCCATGCCGCTGTTTTGCATATAAACGCAGCTGATTTCTTCACTGCCCAGATAATAGCCGGCAGCCAAGGCAACCGCCGCTCCCTCATTGACCGTTACGATGTGTGTGTCGTCACTTTCATTGCGGTTCCAATCATCACATAGTGGCTTTAATACCGAATCCGGAACCCCGATAAAGCGATTGATGCCGATATTCTTGATAGCTTGAATTACATCAGTGGTATTCATCGATCTTCCTCCTTTCCATAAGCTTGTAAGAGGGAAATAAAGCGTTCTACATCCTCATCTGAAATCGCTCCGATATTACCGATGCGAAAGGCGTCATAATCACTTAGCTTACCACGGTAAAGCAGAAAACCGTTTGCTTTGAAATACTCATAAAAACTGATAAAATCAAATCCCTGCGGATACAAGAATGTCGTTATGACTACGCCTTGATCCTGTTGAGGCACCAAGGTTTCAAAGCCCTGTTTTTCCATCGCTTCGCGAATTTGGCGTTGTAGCTTAACATAACGATCATGGCGTGCAGCGATTCCTCCCATGGCATTCATTTCCTTTATCGCACCATATAGTGCCCGCAATACATGCGTTGGTGAAGTAAAGCGAAATGCGCCCGGATTGTCTTCCATAAAACGATATTGTGCATACAAATCCAAGGACAGGGAATGTGCAACATCCCCACATTGATCCAAATGATAGCGATTGGCAATGACAAAGGCTAGACCGGGAACACCGTGAAGACATTTATTGGAGCTGGCGATGAGATAATCAATTTGTAAATCAGCCATCGCAATATCCACTGCGGCAAAGCTGCTCATCGCATCAACAATACTGACCTTATGATAGCGATGAATCAATTCCTGAAGCGCTGTGATGTCATTTAGCACACCGGCAGTCGTTTCACTGTGCACATAAGCGACATGTGTAATATCCGCGCGTGCTATCTGCTTTTCCACTTCTTTCACATCCAGCTTATGAATCATGGAATAATGTACTATTTCATAAGGAACCTTAGCTTTTTGGCAAATCTGTCCCATTCGTTCACCATACGCTCCATTGGATAAGATCAGCACCTTCTCTTCCGCCTTCACGACACTGCTTAACACACTCTCAACCCCATAAGTGCCGGATCCGGGAATCAAGATACACGCATAATTGCGCGCATCTGCCTTTGCCAGATCCAGCAGCATCCTACGCGTCTCCTCCGCCAAATCATAATACTCCTGATCTCTAGTACCCATGTCAACCGTCATACACGCTTTCACCTGTTCGCTTGTCGTCAACGGTCCCGGCGTTAATAAAACTCTACTGTCGTCTGTCATCATTTTTATCCTCCTTTTGTTTTTAAAAACAACGTTATTTGTTTAACGTGAACGATTTTATGCCTTACTGTTTAAATAAAACACATCAGTATCAAAATATAATTTGTTTATCGTTCATTCATAACTATTATATTGCTTTTTATGAACATTTACAATAGTAAATCAAGATTATTTTGTTTAATTCTTATAGATTCAATTTCACAAGATTAACATTTCTTCAAAACATTCACATTTAGTATTACATCTAACCGTTTATTCTGCCATATCACCTCACATATTCTATATGTTATAAAACCATTCATTTTGTGGGAATCTTACCAATTCCCATAATAACGAATATTCTAAGGCTATGTTAGACAAAAAATTATCATTAATCTAATGAAAATAGTTTCTTTTATTATAAAAATTTGGTATAATGCACATGATTAGAGGATGGAAAAGAGGAATCTGTGTGAAGGATAAGACTCAAACAGTCGGCTGGATCATTCTTTTTCTTATCGCCTCCGGTTTTTTTGGCTTTATCAGTGCTTGGCTTCTGAAAATAGAAGACAGCATTGCTTTTTTGACTGTAAGCGGCACTTTGGCATTCATTTGCTTTATCGTCTTGTTAGTGATTTATCGCAAGATGCTGAAACGGGCAAATCGTCAGGCTTTATGGGCAATGCTAAACAGAGGCTGTTATCATGAAGTAAATCACCGCATCAGCGAAAAAAACAAACAAATGAGACATCTGTGGGAGTTGAAGATGCTTGCCAGCTTCCATAGTGGTGATATGGCAACCTATGATCGACTTTATAAGAATTATATGAACGAGATCAATGAATGTCGAACCCTCCCTGCATATATGCTCTGTGTGCTGCATGAATTGGTGGATGCGATGTCACACGATAAACCGCCGGCGGTATTTTTAAGAAATGATACCATCAAGCATTCGTATGTGAAGCAGCGTGACTATCAGCTTTACCACTATATCCAACAAGGCATTCAAGAATACTACGGCAACCAAAAGCATCTCATGAAGATCTACTTTGAACGCTTCATGATGCAGACGAATGTTTTATCAAAACCGCTGGGATTTCATTTGCATTATTTGATGACCGTATTTATGGTAGCGAATGACCATCCACAGTGGGAAGAATATTTTCACAAAACACAACAGTATATTTTTGATCAAAGAAGTCAATCCTATATGGATCAGCTGAAGTCGAAAATATACGGATTACAGAAAGGAACGGGTAATCAAGAGCTTATGAATCGAGATCAGAGTCGCAAAAGAAATAATCCGCTGTTTGAGAATGAATCAACGCAGTCTTTGAATCGTTCGTTCAATTATCAACAGCCAAATCAACGTGAAGAAACCAATTTTACATCACGCCGACACAGTGCGGATATTCAGAAAGAATTCGATGAAATGAATTCTTCCTTGGATAACAGCAATGCCTTCCCGCTATATGAGGATGATGAATCTAATTTCCTGAATCAGAAAAATTCCAATGCTGGAAATAATACGAGCAGTATTCCGATTAGTTCGGATGTGGGAGATGATTTGGATCCGACATGGTTTGCGCGAAAGACCATGGAAAACACACAGCCGGATACTACAGCATCACGCGCATTTGATCGCCGCAATCCATCCATGAGTGAACCATCGAAAACCAATTCTTTCCCAAAGCAACGAGCGATGAATCAGGGCGCAATGAGTCAAGAACCTATGAATCGTTCTGCTTATCAGGATGATACGCAAGGCTTTACAAATCAGCGCATGGCGATGAATTCATCTATGGATAATCCTAGCTTTACTAATCAGCGTCGTGACATGAACCGAAACGTCAATGATCAGACGATGTTTGGTCAAAATAATATGGCGATGAATCAGCAAGCGCCCTTGAATGCCAGTCAAACCGGTGAATATCCCAACCAAAATGCATATATGCAGAATCAAGGCCAAAATGTGCCACAGTTCCGCAGCAATAACAATATGCAGGCGAACAACAGCTTCCAGCCGTTTGATGATGACGATATGGATGATGAACCGCGCTTACAGGCACAAAACTTTGCGTCGACAAAGTCAAAAAAGAAAAAGGCATCACGTAAAGAGCGTAAACGGATGAAAGCAGAAGCAAAACAGGAGGACTCCTTCCTTGCGAAGGATCGTGCCATTCGCACAGACAAAGAATCATCATACCACAATCATGAGGATGTGGATTCAGGCGATTCACAGCCTTATATGAATTACTTGCGTCAAAATATCACCATTTTCTTTGTGACACTGCTGGATGCTACTCTCGTTTCTATCACCACGGCATCTACGGTATATACTTCATTCTTTAACCGATTCTCCTCGATCAACTCGGATATCGTTCCGGAAATCATCATGATGGCCGCAATCATTACATTGATAGCCGCCTATGCGACCGCATCGCTACATACCGGCTATACGATACTCAAAAAATCAACGCGTAATTGGAATAGGACGGCAAAAATCATTTTATTCCCTGTGCTGTTTGTCTTAGCATTGATCATCGGTATTATCTGTGAAATCCCTTATTTAATTTACGCAAACATTAAAAAGCGCAACGAATAAAATAACCACCGGCATAGAAAAGTGTCGGTGGTTTTTATGTAAATATAATCGGTAATCATATTAGAGATCATCCACTCATATTGTCACAGTTTTTATTATGATTCTATGAAACGTTTTTGTAGAATATCGTCATTGACCAGTGATGAAGAAACAATGGAGCGAACCTTTTCACTTCATTATTCTATTAGCCAAAATCAATAAATTTTCATTTTTGGCTAATAGAACACATTGAAGCTTAGTTAAGTAAATCAACCACAATTATATCATATAATTAACTCCTGTTAAGTGGCCTGCCAATATTTCGCACCCTATGCTAGAATATACCCATCTAAGCTCAACTTTTTTGATGATAAAAGAGGGACGAAAAAAATGAAATGAAACAGCGTAACCTCCCTCTGTCGCTGTGTCAATCTATACGACGACTTTTTTATTACGCCGTCGTGCGGAAAGATTTAAATGATCTTAAGATCAAATAGTTCTGTAAGCCATACAGATATTTATTTAAATGATAACAATTTTTTAGGTGTTGAACGTCTATTTAATGATAATGCCTTTGCAGGACAATGGTGAATGCATCGATAACAGTTTTCACATTTTGCGATCAAGAATACCGGATAGCCCTTTTCACTTCTTTTCAAAGCGTGATGCGGACAATTTTCAATGCAGCGCCCACATTTAACACATTTATCTTGATGCAAAAATATTTTAAATGTAATCATTTGCCCCATCAATTTATTGGGTGAATTTATAATACTACTAAAACGAAAACGTGGTATATACCCATGTAACTGTTCCGCTCGCAATAGTCCTAAAAAATCCTCACAATCCCTATGTATTTTTGCATATATATTTTTCTCAAAGGTAAAAAACCTTTTATAAAAGGGAAGTATAAGTGCACCATCGCTTGCCGGAGTTTGATAATCCCTATCTTTAACAGTAATAATATTTTTCTTTAATAATTGTTTAGCTAACAATCTATTTGTGTTACAAGAACACAAAGCCCGTGTATTATAAATAAATGCGGGTGTACTTTTGCTTAGTGGGGATAATAGGTTAAAATATTTCTTAATAATATTAGAGGGTGCTCCATGATAAACAGGTGTGCCAATTATAAAAGCGTCATAATCGATCAAGTTAAGTTCTATGGAATTTTCAACAGAAAGCAGGGCTACTGTACACGCTTTTGAATGTAACAAACAACTTTGCATGATTTCTGCTAACCGTTTTGTTGAACCTGCACCAGAAAAATATAGTATCAATATTTTCATTTTTATTCTCCTTAAACAAAATAACACACTTGTGACAGTTCTGTATTTAAAGTATAATAAAAAAGCACGATGAAAGCAAGCATTCACGATTAAGTGCTACAAAATCAATCATATGTGACAGGCAGGTGGAACTATGTCAGATAATCCGATTGCAATGCAGTCAAAGAAGTGGTAGTTGAAGCATTATTAGGTATAATGCAAAAAAAAAGAGTATCGTCTTATTACGGTAGGAGAAATTTCCTCAAAAGCAATGATTGACTGTAGGACATTTTACCGTCATTTTGAATGTAAGGATGACATCTTGCGCTTGATCATTGACAACATTACTACGGAATATCTCAATCTAATAAAAGAAATTTCTCCTACGGATACATATTCGATAACTAAAAATTTCTTTAATGTCTGCTTAGAAAATTCAAATTTCATAAATCTTTTATACAAAAATAATTTAATGTACTTTTTGTTAGATAAATTCTATACTAACCTCCCTATTATTCATGCTAAAGTAAGGAGCGATGAAATGACCCAAGCTCTCTGTCATGATTTGGATTATTTTTTATTTTTTCATGCAGGCGGCTTTTGGAGCCTATTGTTAAAGTGGGTAATGGATGGAATGAAAAAGTCTCCTAACGACCTTGCAATACTTTCGAGTATAATTACTAACCGCCTTATTTAGCATTCTGCAGATATGGGAGAAGATACAAACGGTTTCAATCTATATTCTTTTGTTCCGCATTCCTAATCAGAGTAAAACATATGTCTATGTATATACGCTTGTGTTGTATCATTTCTATTGACCAAAAAAAATTCAATTTTGGTCAATAGAATAATTGAGTAAAGAAAATCGCCATTTCCATGACGATCATTTCTCATATGTTTATGTGCTTACTTATGCTTATAAAAGCTGCGATTTTCCAATGCGAAAATACGATGCGTGAAGCTTCCTGCTTCGACCCGATCCAGTGCTTTCTGCAAGGTGTTCATGCGCGCATCCAGATTATCAATTAAATACAATACTTCTGCTTCGGCAATCATCGGCAAAATGGGACTGCCGTATTCATATACGCCGTGATGCGCCAATACCATATGACGCAGCAGCACGCTGATTTCCTTGTCAATATGGAATTGCTCACACACCTGCGCAACCTTCGCCTGCATGATCGATATATGACCTAACAGCTTACCTTCCGTTGTATATTCTGTCGCAATCGGACCGCTGAGTTCTATCAGCTTCCCGATATCGTGTAGAAATACACCGGCCATCAATAAATCACGCTGTAACAGTGGATATTGATCACAAATATGCTGAGCCAAATTCATCATGCCTAAAATATGCATCGCCAAGCCGCCGACAAAGTCGTGATGATTTTTAGAGGCGGCGGGATAGTCGTAAAGATCACTTTCATATTCCTTCAGGATTTCCATACAGACGGTTTTTATATCATCGTTTTGAATTTCGTGTAAACGCTGTTCCATCTGTTCCTTTAATTCCTCTTTACTCAAGGCGGCGCTGCGCAAATATTCGCGAACATCATGGCTTGCGCGATCTGCCTCATGTACCTCTAATACACGCATTTGAAGCTGATCTTTATAATTCAAAATATCCCCCTTTATATCCACAAACATGCCGGCTTTTAACGTATGTAGCTGTTCCTCACTCACATTCCAGAACTTTGCGTCTAATGTCCCGGTTCTATCCTGAATGACAAAATTTAAATAAGGCGCACCTTTGCTGGTGACACCGCGGCTAACCTCACTGATAAGCACGTTCAACCAGATGCGCTCACCATCCTCTACATCACTGATCCATTTCTTCATTCTGCCACTCCATTTCATCACATAATGCTAGAATATCACTGCTTTCAAAGCCCTTGCGCAGACAGGCGGCAATTACGCGGTTACGCAGCTGATTACCCTGATACTTGCGCGAATAGCTGCGCATAGCCTTCCCCATCGTCTTGCGCAGTGCCTCACTGTCGTCGTGGTCTTCAAACTCCACCTTTTCACTGGCATGAATCGCCACACTCGAATCAAAGCCCTGATGGATCAGCTTTTGAGCAATGGTCTTACGCCTCATATTCATTGACTTATCCTTGACGCTCCCCTTTAGCTTTTCTGCCAGTTGTATCGCCTTGGCGCTTTCATCTTCATCATTAAACTGTGCCAATGCCTTGGCAACATCATCATGAGGAATGCCTTTTTCAACCAATTGCTTGACAATCCTGCCTTTTCCCTGTAAAGAGTGCTGCATCTTTTCAATCTTTGTCATCATGTACTGATAATCATTCAAGTATCCCTTTTGCATTAAATCCTGAAGGATCGTATTGATTTCACCCTCATCCAATATGTGCTGGTTCTTTAAGTATTGGCGCATTTCCTTGCTGGTGTAATCGCGATGCGAAAGCTTGCGAATGCACAAGCGATACGCGTGAAAGATCTGTTCCTTGCGCTGCAATTCCATAACCGTATTGCGATCCAACAGCGTATGCTTCTGAATCTTTAAAGTGAAGTAATCATCCAATGAAATTGTGATCCGCATCGGTTCATCTTCCTTGTCGTTGATGACATCAATGCGCATATATTCATCGCCAGGCTTGATTTTTATGACCTCATAGGAATCCTCAAAATCCTCGATTGCCTGATAATATACGCTGAGCACCTTGGTATAAAACATATTGCCATCATAGCGATTAACCATTTCTCGTGCCCGATCACACATTTGGTTTCGCTCTTCCTGAGGCATTGCTAAAAACCGCTCAACCTTTTGCGCAAATTCCTGCGGGGTATCAAACAGATAGCCGCTCTCTCCTTCGATGACCAAATCCACAAGTACATCATCAGGACGGGCAAAGACCGGCAAATGAGATGCCAGTGCTTCAATATAAGTCATACCTTGGGTTTCTGTCAAGGATGCAGATACAAAGGCATCCGCCAATGCATAATACAGCGGCACATCCTCACGCTTTTTAGGACCGGTAAAGATGACCTTGTCTTGAAGACCATAGCTCTTCACCAGCTCCTGAAGCTCGGCTAATTGCGGACCACCGCCGACAATCATCAGTTTTGTATGGGAATCATGAATATGGCGGAATCCCTCAATCGGAATTTCGATGCTTTTTTCCTTGGCAATTCTGCCGATAAAGGTAATGATATGATCCTCTTGAGTAAATCCATATTCCTTTCGTAATGCTTCAATGCGCTTGCCATCCTGAATTGCTGGATCGAATTTTTCCAGTTCCAAGCCGGTTGGAATGATATAAATGGGTGTTTTGACACCGTAATGAGTCAAGGTTTCCTTTGTCTTTTCACTGGGCGCAATCACCGCCTGCACATTATCAGAAATCATGCGCGAAAACGTCGTCACAAATTTCTTACTGAGAATATCCACTTCCTCAATCTCAAAGCGATTGATGTAGTGCGTATAATCCTCATACATCGTATGATAAGTGGATACGACCGGGATATTCAAATATTTGGCAACGGTGCGCCCGAACATTCCGACACCGAATTCCGTATGTACATGAATGACATCCAAATTCATTTTTCGTATTTCATCACGGGCACTGAAATGATAGGGGGTTGATAATTTATAGCCATAGAGCCATTTTAACTCCAAGCCGGGCAGCCGCAGCACATTGCCCTCGCGCTGTGTTGTCAACAGCGCCTTGTGATTCGTTATGACATAAACCTCATGCCCGCGTTTTTCCAATTCCTTCTGTAATGTGACAATAGAAGATACGACTCCGTTAATATCCGGTGTATACGTATCTGAAAATAATCCGATTCGCAAAATACATTCCTCCTTCATGCATCACTGCGGATATGTTGATTCGATCGAACGCCGATCGTATTTTCGCTTTGCCAAAACAAAGATCAGTCCCCCCACCATCATGACAAAATGATAGGTCGAGAACCGCCAGAAAATCATCACGCTTTTTGCCAATGTCGATGGAATGATCTGGGAAAAGATCGCCACAAACGCCCATTCTGTTCCTCCACTTGCCCCGGGTATGGGAATAAACGTATTTGCCATCGTCACAAAGCTGGACATCGCAACCACTGTAACCAACTGCGTTAAGGGCAGCGGCTCACCCATCGCAAAGCAGACGAAAAACGGCAAAGAATAAAGCGTAGTCAATCGTAAGACATTGATCAACACCGTCTTCATAATCAGATATTTATCTTTCTTTAAGCGCTTGATTTCCATCGTGAACGCCTCCATCTGCATCGTCCATGCATTTAAAGTATGTTCACGATTCTTTACAATGTGCAATTTACTTAATAAAATGACTCCCCATTGCGACAGCTTCACAAACGCTTTGGGAAACAGCGCCATCGTCCATAAGGCGCATATCACGCAAATGTTGACAATATAGCCGCAAAACACCAATAAGAAGAACGCATTCTTTTCGTAAACCGTTGCGAACACCATGAGAAATAAAATACTGACATAGATCATCATCGTTGTCTGATATACGATAAAATCCGCCCATAACAAACTAGCAGCATCACTCATCTTGATGCCCTGTTTCTTCATAATATATACCTGTCCAAACTGTCCGCCGGTGGCGCTGGGAGTTACTCCGCTGAAAAAGGTTCCGACAAAGGCGTTTTCCAGTGCCTCCACATTACTGTAATTTGCCTTATATTTACGACCGAATGTCTTATAAATCCATGCGATAATGCAGTTATACAACAGTCCCCAAAATAGGATAATGATAAACCAGTACCACGATATTTGTGAAATCTGATTCAACATTACTTGATAATCATCCTTCAGCGTAAACCATAAAACCACAACGGTAAACCCGATGATTAACAGGAAATTCCAAATATATTTTTTTGAACCTTTCTTCATGTAACTCACCTACTTTGAACCAAAATCTGCTTTGCTTATTTTATCACCTTGCGACGCTTTTTTCTATTTCGTTTCGCTTGATGTTCCTCATGTACCTTAGTATAAAAATCAATCCAGATTTTCAATACGTTTTCTTTGGAATAATATTCGCTGATTGCCTGTGACATTTTCTGACCCTGTGCATATACCTTGGGATCTTCTTTGCACTTTCGCAACAATTCACAAAAAGCCTCATTGTCATGTCCGGCAAAATAATTATGAAACAAAATGTCCTCATACAAAGTCAAATCGCGCAATACCAACGGCTTATGCAGATTCACCGCTTCTAAGATAGACATCGGAAACAATTCGTTATAAGAAGGCATAAACAAAACATCTGCGATATTATAAATGTCATTCATCTGATCACGGGGAATGATACCTAAAAACTTCACGTTTTCCGGTGGATTATCGACGATCTTTTTGAGCTCCTCATAACCATCGGTGATTCTTCCAAACGAGAAACCGCCGCACCATACAAAGGTAACATCCTTCATACGCTTAGCCACGTCAATAAAATCCAGCACACCTTTGCGGGTTTGAACCTGTCCCACGCCGATCACCACAAATGCATCCTCATCGATACCGTATCGGCTGCGGCACTGCTTCACTTCATCCTTTGGCTTTGCGTAAAAATCCTGCTTCGATACATAGTTAGGAATATAAACCATCTTTTCTCTTTTGACACCATACTGCGTTAACGGTTCTATAAAAATCGGATTGACCACGATTAAATAATCCGCACTTTTATATAATTCAATGACATATTTCTTAAAGATTTTAAAAATTGCCTTAGGCAGCTCAATACTGCCATCTAACGTATCCGGGAGAAAATGAACATAACATACGTTCGCAGCTTTCCCGCCCTTCATTTTCAAATAATTCCAAGGATCCACCGTATGGATGTGCTGAATGTCACAGTCGCTGGAACCATTGATTGTGACTTCAAAGCGATCACATTCACGTATCAGATTGACCTGTTCCAAATAGGCGCTTCCGACTCCTTGTCCATCGACCTTATCCGCACTGGATAACATATTAATCTTTATCTTTTCCACAAGCTTACCTCCTCGCTTGATCATGCGCCTTGCATTAGCCATCGCCATTTCAAATATGGCGCTTCTCAACAAAATATATTATACCATAAAAAGACAGGGAACGTGATAAGTTTCATTATTGTCATGTTCACCTTTTCACCACACAAAAACAGCGCCCTATAAAACGCTGTTTATGTTTGATGAATGTATACCTGCATCCGCTGTTTTCCCTTGTCCTTGCATGTGCTCTCAAATGTCTTAATCATTGATGTCATATCATCGCAATAATCATCAATACAGACGGTGTTGCGTAAATAAATCAATTCGCATCCGTGAATGCGGCACAGCGTTTCAATCAGCTCATTGCCATAACGAACCAGAGAATCCTTTTGTACGGCGATGATTTTAGCCACCCGGTTTTCCGCCAACATCCGCAATACATCACGCAAGCCTTTGCGATTATATTTTAAGCCGCTGCCAAATTCGGAAATCATCTGATATTGATAATGATGCCGTTCCATATACTCCTTTAATATTTCTGCCTGTTTTGCCAGCTCATCGCTTTGACGATAGCGATTCACCCGGCAATAGCCGATGATTTGACGCTCCTGTTGATTCAAAATATGGTCTAATTGTTCCTTGGAATAAAGCTTTCGCCCGTGATGATCGACAGCCGCCGGTTTTAATATTCCGTTTTTATCCCAGTTACGCAAAGTCTGGGAGCTTTTTTGAATCAATCGGGCAAACTCACCGATGCGATAATATTCTGACATGGTAAACTCCTTCAATCTTCATCTTTATTTACTAGACCCGACTTTGAGCCAAAAAGTTCATAGCGTTTCTGATTCACTGTTCTTCTTGCGATGGTGACTCCTGCACGATCGTATCCACGGTTTTAAACTGGTAGCCGTTTTGTTTCATCGCCTTGATAAAGGGATCCATCGCCAAGTAATTGCCTTTGTTGGAAGGATGCAGTAAATAAATGGCGCCGTTATGATAGTGATCCATCAATGTTGCCAATGCGTCCTCACCGCTGACATCCTCGGCGTAATCATAATAGGCATGACTCCAGAAATAATTGGAATATCCCATATCCTGCGTTATCTTAAGCGCCCGCTCGCTCATACCGCCCTTGGGAAAGCGAAACACCTTCTTCATCGGTTGTCCTGTTACCTGCATATACGTCTTTTCTGTTTCGGTGATCTCTGCCACAAATTCATCGATTTGCGCTTCATTGGCTAAGGTCGGCATATCGTAATGATGCCATGAATGATTGCCGATCACATGACCATGAACGATCAAATCGTTAATGAATTCAGGATTATCCTTGATATAATTGCGAGTCAGGAAAAAGGTTGCTTTGACATCATTATCATTCAATACACCGACGATTTCCTTGATATACGTGATATCGTTGCCCCCCTCATCAAAGGTCAAATAGATCGTTTTTTCATCGGGACCCATCATATAGGCATCATATTTGGCTAGGAATGCTTCATCACGGCAGCCGGTGGTGCGCTGATGCTTTTCGCTCTTGTTAAACCACCATTCCTCGGCAGTATTATCATAATCATCATGATGATAGTAGACCTTGACATCGGTGGGATCTTGACATACCTCAACCGTGCGAATTAATGAGGTGGTATTGCCGCTTGTGTCATTTAACGTATATTTTACCTCATACGTGCCGATTTGATTCATATTCAGCTTGGATACATCGACGCTCACCTGTTCACTGAGATCGCCATCATAATTATCGGTTGCGCTCCAGCCGGGATCGACAAATTGTTCTCCCTCAAACACACGAATATGATCCTTGCCCGATAGTTGAATCACCGGAGCTGTCGTATCCACAACCCGAACTTGACGAGTGATGGACTTATCGTATTTGGCAAATGTATAGTGAATGGTATAATCACCCAAGCGGGTAGTATCCACATTGCTTTCCGTTGTAATATGATCGCTGTAATCAGAAAAGCGGAAGCGTGCCGATGCGCCGGGATCGACAAATTGCTGGTTGACCTCCACCTCGATCTGTTGAGAACCATTCAGCCTGATGATCGGAATAAAAATACCGCTGAAAAACAGGAAATGGACTAACAGCCATAATAACAGCGCCAAAATCAATGCCGCAACACTGTAAACGACCGCTCTGCATTTTTTACTCATGTCGTCACCTCTATAACAAGAATACGCAGAAACGATGAAAAACTTGCCTACATTTAAAAAAACACGGAGAATCCGTGTTTCACTGTAACTGTTTTCTTGAATGAGAGTGTTTATCACGATGGCTTTTGAAAGCGGTGAATGATCATTTCGGCACAGCGCAATCCATCAATGGCCGCCGATACGATACCGCCCGCATAGCCCGCTCCTTCTCCGCATGGATAAAAATTATCATATTGTGATGACGCTAAGCTCTTTGAATCGCGCAGAATGCGCAGCGGTGAGCTGGAACGCGTTTCCACACCGGTTAAGATGGCATCATTCATCAAAAAGCCGCTCATTTTATGATCAAAGGCGAGCAGTCCTTCCTCCAGTGCTTGATTTACAAAATCAGGAAAGAGCGGATGCAGATCGCACAAAGTGTAGCCGGGGCGAACGCTGGGAATGACAGTGCCCAATTGGGTCGAGGCTCGATGTGCAATATAATCCTCCATGCGCTGAACCGGTGCCTGATAGCTGAAGCCACCTGCCAAAAAAGCCTTTTCTTCCAGTTCCTGTTGAAAGCGAATGCCATCCAGTAATTGCGTGCCGACATCTTCGGGGCGCACCTGAACCAATATCGCGCTGTTCGCATTCACACCGTCTCTGGCATATTCGCTCATGCCGTTTACAACCAACCCACCGGCCTGTGAGGAGCCGACAATCACTGAACCGCCCGGACACATACAAAAGGTATATACACCGCGACAATCCTTCGTCGTATGAGTCAGGCGATACGTCGCTGGCTTTAAGCGGGGATGAGGATAGGCATCCTTATACTGAGTGCGATTAACCCACGCTTGGGGATGTTCCACGCGCACACCAACCGCAAAGCCCTTTTGTTCCATGGCAATCCCTTGCGTGTTCATTAATGTAAAAATATCACGGGCGCTATGCCCGGTTGCTAAAATCAAAGCCTTACAGGGTATCCAGCCTCGCTTCGTTTTGATATGGGTAATCTTGTCCTGATCCTTGCGCAAATCAAGCAGCGGTTCGCCAAATGCAATCGTACCACCCAATTTTATGATTTCCTTTCGCAGGGATACCACCACATCACGCAACCGATCCGTTCCGATATGCGGCAATGCTTCATACAAAATTTCCTTCGGTGCACCGAAATGAACGAATTCCTCTAAAACCTTCCGTACTCGTGGATCCTTGGAGCGTGCGGTCAGCTTACCATCGGAAAACGTACCGGCACCGCCTTCCCCAAACTGCACGTTACATTCAGGATCGAGCTGGCCACATTCCCAAAACACTGTCGTTTTTTTCACCCGGCTTGCCATTTCCTCCCCACGCTCCAACACAAGCGGTTGATACCCCATTTGCGCCAACAACAGTGCCGCAAACATTCCTGCCGGGCCAAAGCCTGCGACAATGATTTCACCGGGCCCATCCAAAGTACCGCAAATCGGGTTGATATACGCTTCTTCCCTGGTTTTTTCCACCCCGCTCTTACGCAAGCACTTCTGCTCATTGCGAACCGCTACATCCACTATATAAGAAAAACAGATTTTTCCTTTACGGGCATCAATGCTTTCCTTGTAAATGCGACACGTTAAAATATCCGTGACCGGGATATGAAGCTGGCGGGCACATTTTTCCTTTAACAGTGATATTGGTTCATCCAAAGTAAGTTTTACTTGATGTAAGCGTATCATATCCCTTAAGACTCCTCATCCTTTTGACAATGCCCCTTGCGATAAATATCGGGAAGTGCCGCAATGGCATTCGCCAATTTCTTCATTGACTCTGCCGGATCAAAGACCCGCTGTATTGTTTCCGTATATGTAAAATCCTTATCATGATACTGATATGTATCAATGAGCTCCTCCAAAATTGTATGAATGAGCTTGCGGCTAAACACCGTTCTTAAATATCTTGTCAGTTCCTTTAGTTCAGGAAGCTGCTTGGCAAAATAGCGATCCTTATGCTTTCTTAACTGCGCTTCACTGAAATCATCATAATAATACTGCGGATAGCTGCGAATTCCCTGATATGTGGAAATAAAATCCAAGCCGCGCAACATGATGAATGCAATCGCATCACCATGCTGGCGCACCTGAAAGCCATGAAGCGTACCGCGCAAAGTCAAGCGCCATGTAATGGACGCATACAGGCGGTGGGGATCCATATCCACCCCATAATCTTCTAACATTTCTGCGCATTGATGTACTTCCAACAGACCATACGTATGAAATAGCCCCAACAACAGCTCATCCATTTTCTGCATCATCGCCACCAAGGAGTCAAAGTGACGAGCACGGCTTACCTTTTGGGCAAAATCCATTGCTTCCTCACAGATGCGATACCAGCCATGTTCTTCATCGCTGTCCAATGCCGGAATTTCCTCAATGATGTTCAGCTCCAGCAGTTGTTCCACCGGATAATAACAATAAGTCAAGGGACGATCGGGATGGCGTATCAGCCGTTTGATTGTCTTATAGGCATCCTTATCAATTAAATAAAAAATACTGCGTTTCTTGCCATGAAGTAATTGATGCTCCAGCTGCTCCCGTTCCATTCCTTGAATGCGATCAAAGCCATACAGATAACCACATAAATCCGCCACTTCAAGATCGGACAACGCCGCTATTTGATTTTTCCAGCTCATACTACATCAAAGCCTTGCATAGCTTGAAACGCTTCGCCATTTTGAGCACCGCCACGGAAAATATGTAGGAACAAAGAATGCTTAACAGATAGACCCATAAATGCGCAGTGGGAAAGATATGTAGCCACAATACGACAAAATAGATGTGGCTGAGATAAATAAGCAGAGACTGACGGCGCATCCCCTCAAGCAGTGAGTTGGAGGAAAAGGAAAATTGAATCAGGAACATGAATAAGAAAAACACCGTCGGCACTAGCATGACATACATACTTGTTAAATCATTCATGATTCCTACATGACGCAGTGCCAATGCTTCTCCTACATAAATCGTAAAGCAAACGATGAATGCCACAGCGGAATGCATTTTATAGCGTCCACTGCGAAATTCATCGACGTAAATACCCAAAGTTAAAAAGATCGGGGCGAAAAAGAAACCGTTGCGGGTCGTAACCAATGCACTTTCATAAAGGGATACCAGTGAACCGATAATCGAAACATCCATTAACAATGCCCCATATACATTGACAAGCATGCCGATCATATACAGCGTAAGTGTAACGATAAACATAGCGCGTCTGCTCCAGTTTGTATACATCCAATATACCAAAGGTACCCCCCATAACAGCGCACTCAAGAACCATAAATGATAATACGTGCCGTTGAATAAGAAATCCCGCAATAAGCGAAGCAGGCTCATATAAGTAAAGCCGCCCTGGATCCAGGAGCTTGCCAGCAATGGTAAATATATCAGACTCCAGACAATATAAATGCGCGCAATGCGCTTCCAATAGCGCTTAAGCTGATAAAGATTTTGTTCATCACGCCATCCTGACGCGGCGTCGATTTTACGAAAAAACAGCCAGCCGCTCGCCGTAAAGAAAAACGGCACTGCCAGTCGCGCAATGATTTGTACGTATACGAAATTTAAGGTCTCACTCACTTCAACAAATGGGGCGCAGTGGATGGCGATTACCAGCAACGCACTGATAAATTTAGCTATATCCAGCATCCCATATGATTTCTTTTCCATAATATCCCCTCCAAACGGAATTCTCAGCGATAAATGCGTTTCACCCGATGGGATAAGCGACAAAGCGTTTCATTATTAATCGTATGACAGACGCGTGATAATTCATCCACCGGCAAAAGAGTCTTGTGATCATATCCGAACAATACCACTTCATCGCCTTCCTTCACACCGTCGATATGACTGATATCAACCATCATCTGATCCATACAGATATTGCCGATGATCTTGGCGCGCTGTTCATGAATTAATACTGCTTTTCCTTGATTGGATGCGATACGCGGATATCCATCCGCATAGCCGCAGCTTACCGTTGCGATGCGCATCGGCTTTGATGATTGAAAATGTCTGCCATAACTCACGCTGCTTCTGGCTGGTATTTCTTTTACATAAGCAACTCGTGCCTTCCATGTCATAATTGGATGAAAATCGGGATGGCGCAGCGTCTCCAAGTGATCATCGCTTGTCACCCCCAGATGCAATAAGCCCGGACGTACATAATCATAATGCAGATCGGGATAATTGATAATACCATAGCTGTTTTGTAGATGCGTCAAGCCTGGATTGATACCATCCGCCTTTAATTCTGCCAATAATGCATCAAAGCAGCGAATCTGTTCAGCGGTAAAAGCCACATCCGCAGCTTTTTGGCATTCATCGCTAACAGAAAAATGAGAAAAGATGCCGTCGATGTGAAGGTTAGGCAAATGATACATCGCCTTTACCGCATCACTGTCCCAACGATCCTTCTTGCATTGAATTCCCAAACGGCACATTCCCGTATCCACCTTGATATGCGCATGAATCGTTACTTCATGCGCTTTTGCATAGGCGGACAATTCATATCCATAGGACTTAGAAATGATCGTCTGAATGATCTGTCGTTCATGAAGATATTGAAACTGCGTCGGTATTGTATAGCCAAGAATCAATATCGGTTCAACGATTCCCGCATTGCGCAAGTGCAGTGCTTCCTCCATGCTTGCCACGCCGAAATAATCAACGCCGCAGCGAACCAGCTCCCTGGTGATTTCAATATCGCCGTGACCATACGCATTCGCCTTCACAATCCCCATGATTTTCGTCGCAGCGGGAATCATTTTTTGAATTTCCGCTACGTTATGATGAACCGCTGCCAGATCAACTTCCGCCCAGCAGCGCCCCTGTATTTCTTCCATACCTTCACCTTCCCCTTTATTGTATGTCACAATTCATCGCCAAATCCACTAAATGATCAATCAATTCGGGAAAGGCAATCCCTACCTCTTTCATCATCGTCGGATAACGGCTGGTCGCCGTAAATCCCGGTATCGTATTCAACTCGTTAAATACAAGCGTTCCCTGCTTTGTCACAAACATGTCCACCCTCGTCATACCCCTACAATTCATCGCCCGATAGGCACGCTTGGCTAATTCACGAGCTTGGTCAAACAGCTCCTTGGAAATACGGGCAGGACAGTAAATGGCTGAATTGACCATTTCATATTTTCCTTCATAGTCAAAAAATTCCTCGCCGGTTTCAATTTCATCGACACTGCCGACGAACAGCTCATGATTGCCCATGACAGCGCATCCGATCTCAAAGCCTTCAATCGTCGCTTCCAAGATTACCTTGCCCTTACCGTCATGATAAAACGCATCTCGTAAATCGCGTTCAAATTCTTCAAAGCTGTGTACCTTATGCACGCCAAAGCTGCTTCCGGCATTACATGGTTTGATGAAAAACGGCACGCCAAGTTTCTGCTTCGCTTCCTCGTATAATTCGCCTGATTCCCTCATCGTATCCTCATAAACTGCCATATACGTGGCACAGGGAATATCAGCGCGCTCACATATAATGTGCGTCATTTCCTTATCCATACAGATGGCCGAGCTAAGCGTTGAGCAGCCGACATAAGGAATTCCCGCCAGCGCAAACAATCCCTGTATCGTACCATCTTCACCGTTTTTACCATGAAGAATCGGGAAAACGCAATCAATTTCACAGCGTTCATAGTGACCATCCTCGTGCAACACCAACAGCCCCTCTTTATGTGAACACGATAAGACTACTGCTTGATTATCGGCATGATCCATCCAATGATCGTGTTCCAAATCATCAATACTGCCTTGATAGCGCAGCCATTTCCCCGCTGGAGTGATACCGATTAGTACCAGCTCATAACGATCGCGATGAATTTGGCGCAATACCGAAGCGGTACTGTGCAGCGATACGGGATATTCACTTGATTTACCCCCGAAGATAATTGCCAATTTGATTTTTTTCATTTCTATACCTCTATCTTTTACGATTGTCTTCACATAACGCAGCCACAATGTCATCCATTTGCATACTGTGACTGCCCTTTATCAACATCATACAGCGTTTTTTGCGATAAGGCTTCAAATAGCGTACCAGCTGTTCCTTTGTCTCAAAATGACGAATGCGCACATGACGATCGCATTCCTGCAAAGCGCCCTGGGTGATAAAGGCTCCCATAGTACCATAGGTAAGCACCTCATCCAAATCGTATTTTGCCAGCTGCTTGCCCAGCTGAAAATGAATCATATCACTGTCCGCTCCCAGATCCAGCATATCGGATAACACGGCAATTTTATATGGCACATCAAAGACGGCCAGCGTATCCAATGCCGCGATACAGCTTTGCGGATTCGATTTATAGGAATCATTTAAAATCCATGCATTATGTATGGAAATCAATTCATTGCGCATTCCGGTTTTCTCAATGTGATGTAAGCCATTCTGAATCTCTTCATCGCTGAGATTCCATTCACGGGCGCATAAAAGTGCTCCCATCGCATTGAGCGCCTGATGCCTTCCCAATAAATTCACGCTGAAATGAAATTCCTCATCATTGACGCTAAAGGTAATGCCGGAGGTACTTTGTACAACATGAGTTAAAACCATGTCGTTGTGCTTTCCTTCCCCGAATGTCTTAATCCTGATATGACCGTTTAACGCCTTGCGCGTTATCGCATCGTGCAGTAAGCGCTGATCGCCGTTATAAATTAATGTGCCGTGTTCCGATAAGCCTTCGCTGATCTCTGCCTTTGCCGCGGCGATATTGGCTAAAGAACCGAGATTTTCCAAATGGGCAATGCCCACATTAGTGATAATAGCGATATCCGGCTTTACCATATGGCTTAAAAAAGCCAGCTCGCCGCGATTTTCCATTCCCATTTCCACAACTGCCACTTCGGTTTGTTCACTCATTGAAAGCAGTGTCAGCGGTACGCCGATTTCATTGTTATAATTACCTAATGTTTTCTGCGTCCGATATTTCTGTGAAAGCATCCCTGCCAAAATATCCTTTGTGCTCGTCTTGCCATTACTGCCGGTGATGCCGACGACTCGCATGGATAACTGCCCACGATAGGCAGCCGCCAACTGTTGTAGACCAATGGTCGTATCCTCCACCAGAATCACCGTGATGTCCTTAGGGGGATTGGGCTCATCACGATTCCACAATGTCGCTGCCGCGCCATTGGCAATTGCCTCTTTAATATACAGATGTCCATTGTTGCGGACTCCCTTAATCGGAATATATAAATTACCTTCCACGACCTTGCGCGAATCAATTGATACGCCCGCAATTCGCTTCTGAATATCATCGTTTTCAATATAATCGGCATCTAACATGGTAATGATGCTTTCGATTGAACGAACTATCATGGTTTACACCCTCTCATTCATCGCATTTCCTATTTATTATAGCACATCTTTGCCGTTTTTTTTCATCATTTACCATAGAACTCGCTTATTTATCGTTTGGTAAAATCTTCAAAAACGGGAAGATCACATGATCTTGCCCGCATCATTTTTACCATATTCATACAATTCCGATACCGTCACAAGCTGAAATCCCATCTCCTGAAGCTTAGGCACCAGTATGATCGCTGCCTCGGCACTGGACGCATACAGATCGTGCATCAAAATGATATCGCCATCCTTCACATCCTTAATGACCTTATTCACAATCACTTCCGCATTTTTGGAATGCCAATCCTCCGTATCAATCGTCCATGTCACAATCTTTTTTCCTTGCGCACATTCCATCACCGCATCATTCTTTGATCCATATGGAGGACGAATCACGCTGGGATAAGTACTGGTCACATCGTGAATGGATTCCTGTGTCGCAACAATCTCCTCCTCGATATTCTCCTTGGACAAAGTCGTTAGCTGCTTGTGCGAAAACGTGTGATTGCCGATTTCATTCCCCTCCAAGACCATCCGCTGTAACAGATCCGGGCAATCATCGGCACGTGAGCCAAGCACAAAAAAGGTCGCAGAGGCTTGGTTCTCCTTTAAGCAGTCAAGAATCGCCTCAGTGTATTTACGGGTGGGTCCATCATCAAAGGTCAATGCCACCATTGGTTGATTGGGATCAATATTTTTGATCGGTTCATTCAACACATCCTGGTATGGCACAAAAACCGCTGTTTCTTCTTTTTCCATATCGATGTAATCTGCCAAATCTTCATAGGGTACCTCCCAGCTGACGCCATAATCAAATAGCGTACCTGACGGAAAATAAAACACCAACGCATCTTTTCGTAACACAAACAATTCATAATTATGCGCTGAAGGAGCGATATGAACCGCAAACTGTCGTGTATAGCACTCATCAGGATAATGATTTTGAAAATATTTTTTTGCCATATCGCTTAATAAATTCAGCGCTTCTTCACTCATCACATCCTGCAAAGACAAAAGGCAATCCTTTTGATTATCGTACAAGATCGTTTCGATTTGTTCCTGAGGCTGTGATGTACTGGAAAATACATCAAGCTTGATTGAAATATAGCGATCATCCTTAATATAGGATTGATAATCAATGTTCAACTCAGGCAATTGTGGTGTAGACGCATGCTTGTATTCCTGTTCAAAGCGCTGGCGATGATAGGCAATGCGCGCCTGTATTTCCTCATTTAACACTGTTTTTTGACTCTTTGGATATGTGATATTAATCAAGTGCTGATCATGATAATTCTGTTCATGAACACTCTCGCCATATTCATGATGTACGCTATTGATTGAGGGGATCAGCGATGCACTTTGACTACAGCCGCAGCACCAACAAAAAAGCAAACAAGCACACAGCTTCGATAGTTTCACTTTCATGGAATCACCTTATTTTCTTTCTAGTATAATGAAGCAGCGATGAAAAACATTCACAAACCGGCAAAAAAATTTGTATTTATCGCCATTTCGTTATATCATATAGGTTGTTTATGATAAGGCAGGAATGAAGAATGAATAAAGAAAAAATGATTAATATTGCGGTCATCGCTCATGTCGATGCCGGTAAATCCACCTTGGTTGATGCGTTTTTACGCCAAAGCGATGTGTTTCGCTCCAATGAAAAAGTGGTGGATTGTGTCATGGATTCCAATGATCAGGAACGAGAACGCGGTATAACAATCTATTCCAAAAATTGTAGCGTCATTCATGACGGGGTAAAAATCAACATTGTCGATACCCCGGGACATGCCGATTTTTCCAGTGAGGTTGAGCGCATTATCCGCACTGTTGACACGGTGATTCTACTCGTGGATTCCAGTGAAGGTCCGATGCCGCAAACGCGTTTTGTGTTAAGCAAAGCGTTAGAGATGGGGCTTCGTCCGATTCTCGTCATCAATAAAATTGATAAGAAAGATCAGCGAGCTCGTGAGGTCGTAGATGAGGTTTATGAACTGTTCCTTGATTTAAACGCAAGCGACGAGCAGCTGGATTTTCCGATTCTTTATGGCATCGCCAGAGAAGGCATCGTTCAATATGATTTGGATACCCCAAGCGATTCCATCGAACCGTTGTTCAAAACGATTCTGAATCATTGCCAAGGCTATCCGGATCGCGATGAAGAACCGCTACAGATGCAAATAAGCGCCCTTGCTTATGATGATTATATCGGTCGCTTGGGTATTGGACGCCTTTATCAAGGGGTGTTAAAGCCGCAAATGCCGGTACTTATATGTGACGACAACGGTCATCAGCGCTTGAAAAGCACAACCCAGATTTTTGTCTATCGCGGCTTGTCCCGCGTATCGGTAGAAGAAGCTCATAGCGGCGATATTGTCGTTGTGGCAGGTATCCCTGATATTTCCATCGGTGAAACGATCTGTGCCAAGGATCAGCCGGTACCCCTCCCCCACATTGCGGTAGAGGAACCAACCCTCAGTATGAATTTCATGGTCAACAAATCACCATTCGCCGGACAAAGCGGCAAGTATGTCACCTCGCGCAACATTAAAGAGCGCTTGGAAAAAGAACTGGAAGTCAATGTCGGATTAAAGGTAGAACCCACGGACAGTGCCGATTGCTTTAAGGTCAGCGGTCGCGGTGAATTGCACATCTCCGTGCTGCTGGAACAAATGCGTCGTGAAGGCTATGAAGTCGCAGTATCCAAGCCCGAGGTCATTCTACATAAGGATGAAAACGATAAAACGGTAGAGCCCGTCGAAGAAGTCGTTGCGATTGCGCCACAGGAATACAGCGGAACCATCATCAATAAATTAAATCTGCGCAAGGGCGTCATGATGGATATGAGCGAAGAAGGCGGCTATTGCCGCATCACCTATGAAGCTCCCACCCGCGGCTTACTAGGTTATCGCAGTGAATTTATCAACGATACGCGCGGGGAAGGAACGCTTGTAAGACGTATCGTCGGCTATACTCCATATAAAGGAGAAATCCCCCAGCGCGCTAATGGCGCCATGATTTCCACGGAAACCGGTAAGGCTATGACCTATGCCTTATGGAACCTACAGGAGCGAGGAACATTGTTTATCTCACCGCAGACAGAAGTATATGAAGGCATGATCATCGGTGAATCAGCGCGAAACATTGATCTTGATGTGAACCCGTTAAAAAACAAAAAATTGACCGCCATCCGTTCCAGCGGCAACGATGAGGCCATGCGCCTTACTCCACCGCGGGAAATCACCTTGGAAGGGGCGCTGGAGTGGATCAATGATGATGAACTGGTGGAAATCACACCCGATACGATCCGATTACGCAAAAAGGGACTGCGTCCCCAGGATCGCCGCCAATATTATCGCGAAAAAATGAGCGCCGATGCCAAGATCAAATAATGTACAAAAACAGGAAGTGTGAAAATAACACTTCCCTTTTTTATGGCTATGGACTCATTAAGTCAGCAATATAATTTCATAATCTTTTTACTTCGTAAAGCGATAATGAATCTCATATTGACTTGCCATCTTGCTTTGGCTTAGCCGTTCCTTTTTTCTTAATAATACAATAATATCTATGGAAAGCACTAATAGCGTGATCGCAGTTCCTCTTACAATCCAAACATAATGATCGTAGACATGATCCTGTGCTAATGCCTTCTGGCTTTCGTATAAAGCCGCAATTTCTTTTTTTACCGCATCTTGCGTTTCCTGAGAATAAGCGTGCAGCTTCATTTCATTGCTTACCCATTGATCAACATAGGCAGAAAGCTCTTGGGATGATAAGTCCTGATCAAATAATTGCTCATCCATAAATCGCTCGTATGCTTGTCCTTCATTGATTTCCTCATGAATCGCCTGCATATGCTCGTCCAACTGCGCATAGGCCTTATCGCTGTCGCTGCGCACATACCATTGTGGGACATAGGTGCATATGCATGTCAGTGCGGCCATCATCATCACCAGTCTTGTCAAGGCTCTTATTCTTTCCATGAGCCATCCTCCTCAATCCTTAACCCATTGATTTTTTTCGCATAGACAAAATAGCGATCATCCGTATCCAGTGAATCAAAAGGATAGCAGCAATACATGATCAGCATTTCCTCGGGGCGATCTAAAACGGCGCTGTCAAAGTCATACTGTGACATGACTTCCATACCACTAACCTCATAGACGAAGCTGCCGTAATCGGTATCCATTGTGATCCGGTCCCCTTTTTCAAACTCCCGCAGCAACCGAAAATGCGTACCGTTATGTCCTGCCAGCAGAATCGGTCTGCCCTCTCCGGGAATTGCGCTGTTTTCATATTGCCCAATGGAAGCTTCTAATATATCATCAGAATCACCAAAAATCACTTCTTTGGCAAACCCCCGCGCCTCATTGCGCAAAATCGCATACGATTCCCAATGGGCCGGATATTTCACCTGTGAGCTCTTGATGCTTTCATGTTCACCCTGTAGCAATGAAGTAATTTTATTAACATGCTGGGCGGATAATTTAATCTGTAAATCTTGTTCAAGCTGTTGATCTGTTTTCATCTTCATCACAATCACATGGTTTAACAACAGCGCAATGATGAAGCTGATACATAAATCCATCAAGAAATATTTAAATTTCCGCAAACATCATACTCCCTTTCATTCACTATGATATGCTTTATCCAAAAACGTAAAGCTTAAGATCACATTGTCGATAGCGATATCTGATTATTTGTTTGTGACAAGATATAAACGTATCGCATTGCGTTTTCTATTCACATATCTTATAAAGGTAAATAGGAATAAAGTCTGTTCCATTTTGTCAACGGATAATACTTTGTCGATATTTCCTTAGCTAACAGTATACCATATTACATGATTTTTCACCAATCACAATGAACCTACATTTTATAAAGTCAATTAAAAAACACAGATAACGGTTGCTTTATCAACTGAGGGAGTATATAATAAAAACAGATAAAATACATTTTTTTCCATGGCAATATATGGAATTATGTATAAATTGTCTCAAAAGGTGTACAATTGTGACAGGTAGAAATACCTGTTTTTTTATATGCTTTAAAGGTATTTTTTCATGTTTTCTCCATTCTTCTAACATGTCTATTAAAGTACACTTAACGAGACACTTTTTACGTGAATTGTATGTTTATCAAAAAAAGGAGGAAGCGAAATGAAAAAATTATGCAGATTTTGTATGTGCTTGTTAATGCTTTTAAGCATTGCCAATGTACATAATGTAAAAGCAGAGGAGGTGAAGAAAAACAGCGTATGTGATCCAGAGATTTACATTTGTAATGACGAAACCGGTATTCCTGACAAGTTCTTGTATGAAACAATATTGTTAAATAACGACGATGATGGAGATGGTCTGTTAAGTAAGAAAGAGGCAAGCGGAATCTATCAATTTGATGAAGCCACTAATCTGGAAGAAGAAGGAATCCAAAATCTAACCGGAATCCGATATTTAAAAAATATTGTTGATCTGTGGCTTTCCGGAGAAGATAAGGTGCAGGTATTAAACGATCTCAGTCCGTTGGCAGAATTGAATTCCGGAGCATTGAAAATGCTGCAGCTTGATCATAATGGAATCACCGATGTTTCCGCATTAAAAGACTTAGTTTCCTTAGAATCATTGGACTTATCCCATAATAAACTAACAAGTCTTCCCGATTTGAGCAAATTGACAAATCTGAAGCCGGAGCGAACCAGCTTCAAGGAAAATCAATTACCGGAAGCGGAATTGCGCATAAAGCTGCCGAAGCAATTAGCTGAAAATGATGAATGGATCAAAGCAAATGCGTGCGCTGATTGTACCGTACCGGAAGAACCAACAGATCCGGTTGATCCAGTTGATCCGGTTGATCCGGTAGATCCAGTCGACCCGGTTGATCCAGTTGATCCGGTTGATCCAACTGATCCAAGCGATCCATCTACATCAGAGGATGAATTTGTTTATTTCTTAAGCAATAAAGAAACTGGCGTAACCGTGTTTGGTAAATTCCCCATTGACATGAATCTAATTATCAATGTATTGAATGAGGATGCGTTGAAAGATGTCATGCATAAGATTAATGATGTCACTTTCACCAATAAATATCACTTTGAAAAGGTATTCGACATTCATTTAATGAAAGACGAAGTGATTTATCAACCGGACGGTACGATTACAGTTAGAATCAAATTAGATGATGACATAAAAAATAAACCATTAAAAATATTCTATATCTCCGATGATGGTGACTTAATAGAAATAAAGAGTGTAAAAGATAGCGATTATATATCCTTTCAAACAAATCATAACTCCTTTTATGCGATCGTTACAGAGAAAAGCCAACAAGCAGAAAGAGGCCCGATTACCAATACTGGTGCACAACCGTTTAACAATAGCCTGATTGCGATGATCATGATCGGTGGTTTGATGCTGGGTACAGCTAAAAGAGGGAATTGTCGTCATTAAACGAATCAGTTTCTTGTTCGACAACTCATGATAAAGGACAGCGGATGGATAAACATTTCTGTCCTTTTTTAGTGTTTGTTTGAGGCTGGTAAGCCAGCAACACTGCAGGCAAGGCATATATAAAGGATCCTGCCCCTCACCCTTTGTCGGCGGCTTACAAGGAAAAAGTTCAAAGCTCTGGACACCGTGACCAAATGGGCAGTCACTCTCCGCGAAAAGTATCAAGAAAGCGGGAAATTGTCCATACTGAAATGAACGGACAACGTGTGGTCTGTTCACTTAGATAGCAAGGTCAGCCAAAAGCCGGGAAAAATTTTGGTGCGCTATTGCTCACACAACATAGCATTGGCCACTTTTCAGCAGGTTTTATAAGTCTTCTTGCATATTAAGGCAATGGAATCCGCTCCCGTACTTTTATACTATTTCACCAACGGGAAATAAACTCCAATGTTTTCACAAGTGAATCCATCCTGGCCTTTCGACCATTCTCTTTATTTTTCCATCGATCACCCTTGAAAAACTTTGTCAGATGCGATTCCATTGGAACAAACAGATGTCCACCATAATCATAACTCAAATGCTGGTAGAAGTACGGAAAACTATAATTCTGTAATCGGTTGATAATCTGTTCTGCCGCTAATTCTGATGGCCACATGGTATCCATTTTAGCGGAAATCAGCAGAACAGGGCCGGTAATTTTCTCAACTTGGATCACTGCGGCAGGATTGGGATTCAGTACAAGAGGCCGGTAAAGGTCGTACATGGTTAATTCCCTCGCCTGAATACTTTTCCAAAATACACGACCAAGGGGGAATTTCTCCATCCCATAGGGGGTATAAGCAACCTCTTTTCCATGAAAACTCCAGCTACTCCCTGATACAATAGAGATGCCTTTTTCCTTGGTGAATCCTTGACATACTGTGTTTATGGGAGCAACCGCAACCACCGCATTTACAAGGCCTGGCAGAAAGCTTGCCGCTGTCAGCGCCAGTTCTGCCCCTTTTGAAATACCCCACAATCCTATCTTTTTATACCCCATATCGTGTAACCGAATTGCTGCTGTTTCCAAAAAGTCAATGGGAATACAAGAGAATTGCCTGGGTAAGCCTTCCTCCATCACATAGGCCAGAGCCAGAGTTGTGAGCCCATGAGATTGAAAAACACTAGCCAGCATTCGAGTCAGTTCAAATTTTCCATCGCTGCCACCGAAACAAATCAATGCTTTCCCTGAATATTTATCCTCGACAGGAAAAAACAGTTCACCATGAAACCCATCTGTTTTGACATGATATGCTTTATTTTCTGCTTTATCCATAGATGTTATATCCTTTCACCCATAATTCGATTTATTACTTGCCATTATATCACATATCTGAGAGCATGAAAATAGGATGAGTCAGACATCGTGCTAAGCAATTCCCTTTTAAAAATGCTTAACAATTTAATTAAATTTTATATGAGTTTTTGATTTATCCGCATAAACACTACATCTATAAGTAATTGCATAATTGCAAAAATATTCAATTTATCACGAAATTACCGCAATTGAATGAGCCTTGATATGACAATAAAACCGATAAGGGAGATAGCACATGAAAAGCTATGTATACCCTTTGTTCTTACTAAATGATTACTTTACTCTGATTTCAAACTTTAAAATAGATTCATCATTTCCACATGAATTTCTCCCTTTAGTTCTTCATCAACTTGCATACGTACAGTACCATTTGCATGATAACAAGGACGCAAGCATACTTTGGAGATATATGCGTTATAAAAGTTTTTTTAACTGCTTTTTCATATTTTGTGCAGGTTGATGTATTGGAATATTTATCTAAAAAAGAAATATTTTCAAATCTAATTTGAGTTTCTAAACTTATATCTAAAGCATCTCATATCACCAAGCCCCTTTGTAACATTAAGAAACATAATCTCTAATTTGTATTCATTGAGAAATAGAATAATAGTGTTATTTACTTATATTATTCGTTTACTTTTAATGCTGACACCATATCTATATTCTTGATTTTCTGCGCTATCAATTTATTGATAAGCCATGAAAGCAAGAATGTCCCTAATAAGCTTGCAAGATACACGTAATACGGAGTATAAACATTTATATCAATAGAAGCTTGAACCGTGCCTAACATGACAAGCAATAAACTGTATCCTACAGGCAGACCAATGATTACACCAATAAATGTAAGCCATAAGTTTTGTTGTATCATGAGTTTTTTTAATCGCTTATTGTTAAATCCTAATACTTTTAAAGTTGCCATATCTCTATAACGTTCCATATAAGATAACGTTCCCAAATTATACAAGATAACACTTCCTAAAAGAATTGCCATAAATAAAAATAAACTACATAGCATAACGGAAGCGTCCAGCATGGTATCTAATCCAGATTTTAAATCAGATTTATTTTGGGTATTACTCACATAATCAGAATCTATTTTGACATTTGTCGGCCTGTATCCGATAATAGATGTTGTATAAAAAGGAATATTTTCCTTATCCATATCAGACTTCATCATTGTAATGCCTTGCGACATTGGCGTATGAATGATTTCTGACACAATGGACATATACCATTTATCTGTACCAGAAAACCTGAACCGAATTCTATCCCCTATCTGAATACTCAATTCATCTGCGATATTTTTAGATAAGGCAACACCATTTTTCAATGTCACCTGTTTATCATTTGTACCATATAAGCGAATATAATTCTGACTTTTGATTCCCGTAAAAGATGTTGTTTTTTCATTATTTTCTGTTTTTAAAACAATAGAGCTTTCCATAAGTTCTTCGCCGAATGTATAATCTAACAACTTATTTTTATACTTTTTATCAGAAAATGTTCCTGTGATTTTTGTTTCAAATGTTTGTACTTTTTCAAATGTCCAATCTGTTAAATTCTGCATTGATGTAAATAATCCCATTGAAGCAAACAATAAAGAAATACAGCCGATCACTCCAAATATTGTCATCATACTTCTAAGTCTATTTTGAAAAATATCACGAATGTTCCAACGCTTGTAAAAGGATAGACAACTATTCAGGACATGGAAAGATATTTCTTTCATAGCCTTTTCGCCAAAATTTGAATAAAGTATTTTGGAAGCATTATCGCTTAAATACTTTTTGCATATAAATATAGAAACAATAAAGCTTAAAAATACACATACCAGCGGTAAACACCAGCTTCCTTGAATAACCGCAGGCTCTAATCTAGGGAGTACATACATTTTTTCCATAGTTGGATACAGCAATTGGGGAATTATGATATAACCTATGCACCACCCAATAACTGCGCCTACGAAACATGCAAATGTGCTATGAGAAACATAATGCAAGTATAACTTACTTTTATGAAAGCCCAATGCCTTTAAGATACCAATTTGCATACGCTGTGAATTCAATAAACGGTGAACAGTCGTAATGGTGATAAGGATTGCAATAAACAAAAATACAGCAACGAAAATCAAACCTATTTCTTTATGCTGTGTAACTTCATCACATATCATAGAATAACTAGGATGGTCTTCTTGCATGATTACAGATATTCCTTGCATACCGAATATGTCTTCTATCGTCTTTTCTATATTTCCAGTTCCGTTTATCAAGAGTTGATTATAAGGGACTGATAATACATCATCTGGAATGGAAGATTTATTAACAAAAGCAAAGCCCTTCTTTTGGTGGTTTGGCAACATTTCTCCCTCATTAACGTTGTAAATATATTCAGGAGAATAACATAATCCGATTATTTCATTCTCTATAAGCTGTCCATTTACATTTAATACAATTTTGTCATGGAGAGCGTAGTCATTCTCCTGTGCAAAAAGTAAATCAATCCATATGCCCTTTTTCGTTGTATCATATTTTTCACCGTCAGCCACCGCTATTTTAGAAATAGAATTTTGATTATCCAATACATAGAAATCTACAGATTTATTTTTATCATGTTCAAGTGTTGATGAAAGATATAACCTTTTTTCAATTTTGAGAATATTTGACTTGCTTTCCAATTCATTTACTTTTGCCTTATCGAATCTTTCGCTTGTTATCCATGCGTCAGCTAAATTCGTCTTATCCACAAATGAATGAAAAGATTTGTTAATTCCATTGTATTCACATGTAATACCTGAAAAAATAAAATTACCTGCAAGCATCATTAAGAAAATTGCAATAAAAGGGACTTTATTCTTCCATATATCTCGGAACATTTTTCTTATTAACATTACCATTCCACTTCCTTTATACTAATTGGGTTTTCATTTTCTATGATTTCAGTAATTTCCCCATTTCGCAAACGTATTATTTTGTCTGCTGCCTTTGCAATGTTGGCATTATGGGTAACTATAATTGCGGTCTTTTGATATTCCCTACATATATTTTGTATGAGATCTAAAACCATACAGCCCGTTTCACTATCCAAAGCACCCGTAGGTTCATCACAAAGAAGAATTTCAGGATTTTTAGAAACTGCACGGGCAATAGAAACTCTCTGTTGTTCACCACCTGATAACTGGTTTGGAAATTTCTTTAAATGTTGTTTCAATCCAACTCTTTTTAAAATGGTAGTAGGTTCAAGAATATCCTCTTTAATATCTTTCATTAAAGCAACATTCTCATAGACAGTTAAGGTAGGTATCAGATTATAAAACTGAAAAATAAAACCTATCTTATTTGCTCTATAATCAGCTAAATTTCGTTCATTCATTGCGGATAAATTTGTGTCATTGACTGTGATTTCACCAGAACTTAAGGTATCAATACCACCTAAAATATTAAGCAAGGTACTTTTACCAGCACCAGATTGTCCTAGTATTACAACAAATTCTCCTTTGTTAATTTCGAAATTCACATGATTTAATGCGTATATTTTTTTAGCACCATTTTCATATATTTTAGATACGTTTTTTGCAAGTATCATAGCCATAAATTTCATTCCTTTCTAAAAAAAGAGCATAAGAAAAACACGTACATAAAAGAACAGAAATTATGCAAGCGTTTTTATTTCATTTGACCAATGAAGCCAGTACAGAATAAGCGGAACAACTTTATAAACTCTGCTTTAGCGTCATTGATATTGTCATGTTCGATTAAGACGTGTTTTAAACAGTCTGCCAGTACATCAATTACGATTTTAGAATAGTGAGCGTTCTCTTTCATGTAAATATGTTGCTGTAAATGCTCCTGTAATTCTTCTATGAATTTTTCTTTTCGTTCTAGTAAAGATGAACTTTCTAATTTCAATATGATGACGATACGTTTATCAAGAAAACCTATAAATTCACTTTTATCAAAAAATTCTTCTAAGTGTTCTGCATAGTATAAAGCTTCCTTTTGTGTCAGAGGACGTTTTATTTCATTTTCAAAATGCTGTTTCATCAAATTCTCGATGTTGTCAAAAACGGGTATAAGAATTGTCTGCAATAAAACTTCCTTGTTTTTAAAGTAGTGATATATGTTCCCAATCGTAGTGTTTGCCTTATATGCAATCACTCTCATAGATACATTTTCATACCCCTTTCTCATAAATTCATTTGTCGCTACGTCTATGATAGTTTGTCTTATTTCTTCTTTTTTTACTTGCACAATATCACCTCCATAACTACATGATATGGGAAATTAAAAATGATTTCAATAGATGCATGTTATTAAAAATCAGAAGTTAAAAAGTGTTCATTTTTGAAAAATACATCACCCCTTTATTTCTCTTGATTACCCCAAAACAGTTAAGAAAAAGTTCTGTCAAGAGCCTTGCCGTCATATTCACGATCTTCTTTTCCATGATGACTTGTTATATCTCAATTTGTAGATTTATTGTGAATTAAAGCTGCATAAACATAGTAAAAATATCGGCATAACTAAAGGGAAGCACCAATCCCTGTACCATGTCCGACATAGTAAAAAACAGCGGATTATCGATATCGATAATCCGTTGTTTCTTTACGTATGCGCATCAAATCGGTTATGACACTTGGCGCATGTTATCACAATGTCTCCCTTGCCCTTTGGTACCCGTAAACGCTGTGAACACTTGGGACATTTGAAGTATTTATGGGTCTTGCGATCGCGAAAGCGTTCTTGCTTATCCTTAAACCAGTTTCGTACCGGCGCATATAGCTTCATAAACGCTTGGTTTTCGGCTCTGCGCTTATAAATGTTGCGGCTCAAAATTCGATAGTAACAGCACACAAGCAGCAGCGCATAAATCACCCACATATGCGGCCAGCCCAGCCATAGATTGAGTATCGCTAAACAGACAAAGATAATCATGAGGAAAGTACCGAGCTGATCTGCCCCATAACGTCCGTAAAGCATTTTTTGAAGCCATTGTTTCATCCCATAACATCTCCATTCCTAATGGTACTATGATAGCACAATGACGATGAAAGTTCAAAGTGCTTAAAAGCTTATTCTGCGCTGCCTTTTACCACCGCTGCCTGATAGGCTCCGTTTTGATAGCGCACGATGATTTCATCCTGCCTGTCTGCGCCATCTTCCAATATTTTTTTCGCAATCAGCGTTTCAATATTACGTTGAATATAGCGCTTCATCGGACGGGCTCCGTACAGGGGATCTACACCCTGTGCCGCAATCGCCGCATAAACATCCGGTTCTACGGTTAATTTCATATCACGGCGTGCCAATCGCTCCTGAAGTTCTTTGATGAATTTATGCGCAATTTTTTCAAACATCGTATCATCCAATGCGTTGAAAACGATAATTTCATCAATTCGATTCACAAACTCCGGCTTAAAGAAATGCTTAACCTCATTTTTATAGCTCTCTTCCCTGGTTTGCGGATCATCAAAAGCATATTGAGCGCCAAGGTTGCTCGTCATGATTAACAGCGTGTTTTTGAAATCCACGGTAACGCCTTTGGAATCGGTAATACGCCCGTCATCGAGAATTTGTAGTAACACGTTAAACACATCGGGATGTGCCTTTTCTACTTCATCAAACAATACGATGGAATATGGATTACGGCGCACTGCTTCACTTAGCTGACCGCCTTCCTCATATCCAACATATCCGGGAGGCGCACCGATCAAGCGGGAAACGCTGTGCTTTTCCATATATTCGCTCATATCGATGCGAATAATATGAGCTTCACTGTCAAACAACTGCTCTGCCAGTGCCTTTGCGACCTCGGTCTTGCCGACGCCGGTGGGACCAAGAAACAGGAAGCTTCCGATCGGACGATTGGCATCCTGAATCTGCGCCTTGGAGCGAAGAATAGCATCACTCACCAGCGTCAAAGCCTGCGGCTGTCCTACTACGCGTTGTTCTAACGCCTCTTTCAGCTGTAACAGCTTCTTTCGTTCACTCTCGACAAGCCGCGTCACCTCAATGCCGGTCCACTTGGATACAATTCGAGCAATCAGCTCCTCGTTGACAATCTCCTGAATCAAGGCATCAGCCTTCACCTCGGTGCGCTGTTGAGCAATCCGTTTTTCCAGCTGTGGTATAGTTTCATACTGTAAGCGGGCCGCTTCCTCATAGCGTGCTTCGTTCTGCGCCTGTTCCAAATCCAAGCGCGCCTTTTCTAAACGGATTTTAGCATTCTTATTTTCTTCCAGCTTTACCTTCTCATCTTCCCATTGGGTAAACAGTTTAGATTTTTCCTCCTGAAGTTCCGCAAGCTCTTGATGAATCGCTTCCCTACGCTCAGCAGCTTTCTTGTCTTCCTCTTGTTTCAATGCGGTCTCTTCAATTTGAAGCTGCATGATTTTACGCTGAAGCGCGTCCAGTTCCTGCGGCATAGATTCCATTTCCACCCGTAAGGTTGCGCATGCTTCATCAATCAAATCAATCGCCTTGTCCGGTAAAAAGCGATCGGTGATATAGCGCTGGGAAAGCGTTGCCGCCGCCAAGATTGCCTCGTCCAAAATCTTCACACCGTGATACGATTCGAAGCGATCCTTTAACCCACGCAGAATCGAAATCGTATCCTCAACCGTCGGCTCTTGTACCATTACTCGCTGAAAGCGCCGTTCCAGAGCCGCATCCTTTTCGATATACTGGCGATATTCATCAAACGTCGTAGCGCCGATACAGCGCAACTCACCGCGTGCCAGCATCGGCTTCAATAAGTTGGCGGCATCCATGGAGCCTTCGCTCTTGCCGGCGCCGACCAGATTATGCAGCTCATCAATAAACAGGATGATACCGCCATTCGCCTGCTTTACTTCATTTAAAATCGCCTTTAAGCGTTCCTCAAACTCACCGCGATACTTCGCACCGGCAATCAGTGCGCCCATATCCAGCTCCATCAGTTTCTTATCCTTTAATGACTGCGGCACATCCCCCTTCATAATCCGCCATGCGATCCCCTCCACTACCGCCGTTTTACCAACACCTGGTTCACCGATTAAAACAGGATTGTTTTTGGTCTTTCGCGATAGAATCTGCATCACTCGTCGGATTTCCTCATCACGGCCGATAATCGGATCAATATGACCATTCTTTACTTCTTCAACCAAATCACGACCATATTTAGAGAGCGCCTCAATATTCGTTTCCGCATTAGGACTGTCCATTTTCATCCCGCCGCGCCGTTTTAATTCCGCTTCCTTACAAGCACTCTCCGTTAATGAAAACGTGCGTACGAGCTGTTTGGCTATATAAGACTTATGAAACATCAAGGCAATCCATACCGACGCCACACTGATATAGGCTTCGTTGATCTCATCACTCCACGTCTCTGCCTTAGTAAAGCATTCACCAACCGCATTGGATAGCTGTGGGTTGACATTTTCACAAACAGCGATGCGCTTCATTTCCGCATCAATGATTTGCACAGCCTTCTCTTTATCAATATGAAGCCGCAAAAATAAGCCATCCAGCACATCATCCGCAAAGATTGCCTTCAATAAATGAATAGAATCCACAGTGGAATGATGAGCGCTGCGACAGATTTCAACTGCGCTCATGATGATTGCCTGTAGTTTTTCTGACATTCTTTCAAAGTTCATCGCAATTCCTCCTTTAGCACTCTTTATACTCGACTGCTAATCATAGTATATCACACTTTTTAGCACTGTCAATACATGAGTGCTAATTTTTCAATCATTTTTTGCTTCACTTATAGAATGACTTATAATAGCATTTTCATCACACAATTCTCCATAAAAAATTGAAATTTAAACGATAGACAAACGATATACTATAGGTGGTAAGAAAAATATCTTACCTATCATTTCCTTCCCTTATTATTTCATTATTTTTCCCTTTCTTTAATCATAAAAAGAACGATGGATCCTATGGATGCATCGTTCTTTTTGTTTGCTTATTTTTCCCAATATGGCTGTAATGCCGCTTCTAATGCCGCTTGTGGCTGATAGCCTTGAATCTGCTTAACCGCTTTACCGTTTTGAAACAAAATCATCGTCGGCACCGACATGATCGAAAAGCGCATTGCCAAATCATTGCTTTGATCTACATCGACCTTTACGATATGTACCTTATCGCCCCATTTTGCTGCGCTTGCCTCTAACACTGGCGCTAACATTTTACATGGTCCGCACCAAGTCGCAAAGAAATCCACCAGCACCAGCGGTTTGCTTCCGATCAAAGCGTCAAATTCCTTGCTGTTAATGATTTCCATAAAAACCCTCCTTGATTATTTTTTCAATGATAGTATACCACATTATTGAAAAAAAGCAGCTACTTTGCCCAATCCACGTATTGTGCTATCGTCTGGGCAACGCCATCCGCTTCATTGCTTGGACAGATTTCATTCGCAATAGCGAACACAGAATCCAAGCCATTCGCCATCGCAACGCCATGTCCTGCCCACTCGAGCATCTCCAGATCGTTGTCACCATCGCCAAATGCCACAACCGAGTCCGCATCTATGTTTAATGAAGCACATAGCCGTTGTAGTGCAGCTCCCTTGGTAACACCCTTGGGCATCACCTCCAGCCATCCCGGACTTGTTAAACCGATCCAGTAATCGTTCTCCAGTTCTTTACGAATCGCCGGCAACAGCTTATGCATACGTTCAGGTAAATGGGAAACGGCCAATTTATTCATCGTGGGCGGCAGTTCATCGGCGCAATGTATTGTTACCTGGTGAGGATAACCGATGCGATTATCCATGATAAAGGTAAAAGCGCCGCCCGTCCATGGCCAGTCATCCGGTATGTGATGCTCTTTGCGATAACGGATTTTTTCTGCCATCATAGACTCGGGAATGTAGTCGTAAATGAAATCATCTCCCATGGCCTGCATCTCTACTTCATAGGGCAATAATTTGGTAAAAATCTTTTTGACTTCCTGTCCCTTCATTTCATAATAGCGCGTGCGATGATCGTTACAGCATTCATAAACAGCCATACCGTTCACCTCAATCAAATACCCGCCATAGCGTTCCATCTGTAATTGCTTGGCATACGGCAACAGCTTGCGATAATTGCGACCGCTGGCAAGCACTAGCCTCATCCCCTGCTTTTGCGCTTGCGTTAATACATCTATCGTATATTGAGATATCGTATTATCACTTCGCAATAAGGTACCATCCATATCTGTTACGATGAGTTTTACCGTCATAGCTTACCTCCCTTTGTACTTGTTAGATTATACAAGAAAATACCCAAAAGAAAAAGACTTGAACACCCTTTTTGGTTCATGTTATACTTACTGACATGAAAAAGCTAGCCAAAACCAATGCCATGCGCATTCTTGATCAAGCCAAAATCCCTTATCACATACAGTGCTATGAACAAGATCAGCCCGATCGTGACTATGGTCTTTCCATAGCCGCAATGTTAAATGAGGATCCCAATCGTGTATTTAAAACACTCATTACAGAAACAAATGATCATCATGTTTTTGTGTTCGCACTGCCGGTGAATTGTGAGCTGGATTTAAAAAAAGCCGCAAGAGCCGTACAGGTAAAAAGTCTTGCCCTTGTTCCGGTTAAATCGATCTTTGCCCTCAGCGGCTATGTTCGCGGCGGCTGTTCGATTATCGGTATGAAAAAGCAGTATCCTACGATCATTCATGAATCTGCTTTGCGTTATGAAACAATATTTATCAGCGGAGGAAAAATCGGTGTTCAATTAGAAGCGAATCCTCATGCCATGATGGCATTTATTAAAGCACAAAGCGCCGATATTGTCTTTACCTCAAATCATGATTCGCTTTGAAACACATAGCGATCAAGCGCCTTGGCAATCCCGTTATCCATATTGGTGTCGGTTACCTGCCAAGCCTTTGCCTTGACCGTATCCATCGCATTACCCATCGCAATGCTGTGGGGAATCATCTCCATCATTGATATATCATTCTCGGCATCGCCAAAGCATAAGATATTTTCCTTCGGGATGTTGTTTTCTGCCGCAATGTGCAAAATCGCATTGCCTTTACTAACACCCTTGGGCATGATTTCAATCCATGTCGAGCCTACACATACCAATTCATAATCCGATAATTCAGCGCGCATTTGCGCCAAATGACGCTGAAAAAACGGAATTCGCTGAATGTAAATGCACTTGTTAATATCCTGAGGAATCTCATAATTGACATCGCGAATACGGATATAATGACGCTTACCTTGTTTCAGGCCATAATCCCGCGCTATCCCCTCAAACAAAAAGCTGGCTTTTTTGATCAGCTTCATCTTCAAAGGAATGAAGTCATAAATATCATAGCCGCAAAAACAAAGCGCTTCGCAGCCGTATTTTTTTGCTGTACGCAAAATAAGCTTCGCATCCTTAGCGCCCAATACCTCATCAACCCAATACTCCTTTTTGGCAAAGCTGTAGACAATCTGTCCATTGACGCCTGCGATATAATGATTTCCTTCCTCCAAGTGCAGTGCTTCACTGACAAAATCCACACCGCCCTTATCTCTCCCCGTTGCCAGGATGATCATAATGCCCTGTTCTTGTGCACGTAATAAGCTTTTCAGCGTAACCGGATCCACCGTTTGATCATCGCGCAGCAGCGTTCCATCCATATCCATCGCAATACATTGAATTTTCATAGTTTATCCTTTCCTTAAAAAATGTCAAAAGCAACCTTTTGACATTATAGATTTTTTAACATTTTCATACAACCATCCACGACACAGTTGAGTGGATTCTCCGCCACATATACCGGTATTTTCAGTTCCTGCTTTAACAGTGCGTCAAAATTGCGCAGCAGCGCACCACCGCCGGTCATCACCAAGCCGCGCGTCATAATATCGGCTGCCAGCTCCGGAGGAGATACATCCAATACGGTTTTGCATGCTTTTACGATTTCCATCAAGCTGGCGTGAATGCATTCCGCGATTTCCGCATCACTGATGGTAATTGATACAGGTAAGCCGGTGGTTAAGTCGCGACCGCTGACATTCATCGTCTTGGAATCCTCAGGATCAACCATAGCACAACCGATTTCCATTTTAATTTTCTCAGCAGTCATTTCGCCGATCGATAGTTTCTTTTCCAGACGCATAAAATCCGTGATGTTTTTATTTAGGCGGTTGCCAGCTACCTTAATCGAAGCCGAGCATACAATATCACCCAGGGAAATCACTGCTACATCAGTCGTTCCTCCGCCGATATCCAGCACAAAGCTAGCGAGCGGCTGACCGATATCCAAATCCGCACCTACCGCTGCCACCTTCGGTTCTTCCTCAATGTATACCTTCTTAGCACCCGCATGATACGCACAATCGCGAATCGCATTGCGTTCCACACCGGTAATATTGGTGGGACAACAGATTAAAATCTCATTGCGGCTGAACATCTTCTTCAAATCGCACTTTTTGAAAAAATGTGCCAGCATCATATCCGTTGCTTCATAATCCGCAACGACACCATCCTTCAGTGGATAAATAGTCTGTAAATTGCCCGGCGTTTTTCCAACCATCGCCTTGGCCTGCGCACCGGCTGCGATACATTTATGTGATTCTTTATCCACCGTAATGACACTTGGTTCATTAACAATAACTCCTTCATTATCCACGCATATTAATAAATTGGTCGTGCCCAGATCAATTCCTATCTTCTTTACCATGGCGCTCTCCTTTATCTTTTATATCATGATTGCCGTCTGTACCAATATTATAACACTTACCTTCCGACAATGTGTATGCTTTTTCCAACTTTTTCTTTGCTTTTCGACAACTTTTCCTATTGTACACAATCCTAAACGCTTTACTAATGAAAAACAATGGCTCTAACATTGATGAACTGATAATTGTTTCCACAGGGTTCACCTATATGCTATAATGTAAATGAAAACAACGCATGAAAAACGTATTTACTTGATCTTATGAATAATATAACCATTTTCAATACAAAAGATCGGAGGTAGTGATATGAAAATGAAAATTGCATATGTTTTTTATCTAATATTCATATTAGGGGCGTGCATCTTAGGCATGACAGAAACAGTAGATAAAAGCATCATCACAGCTGCGAATGTGATCTTGATTGCCATTGTATTTCTTTTCTGTAGTAATATCTTTTTTGTCCCCAGAAACATGGATCATGGTATCCTTCTTGAAAACAAGCAGAAAATGAAAAGCGATCCTATTCTATGGAAAGAAATGCTTGTTTTAGAAGCACCGCTTATCGTATCAGTGCTTGTATTATTATTTATCAAATAACACGCAATTATAGTTTAATCGGATTTCATCAGTCAGGATATTGACAAACGTATGCATAAAAAGCAGTGATCGCCACTGCTTTTTTTACTTGTATTGCTTCTTGCCTTTTGAGCCTATTGAAGTGTTACTTTGATTTCAGTTTTTTGATTGATGACTTGACCCGCTGCCACACTTTGCGACTTCACACTGCCGCTGCCGCTTGTTTGTATCGTAAAGCCGCTGATGGCCGCAAACTGCTGAACATCCTTTAAAACCCATCCCCGCATATCCGGCATCGTCACATTTGCGCCATCGGTTAACAGGAAAACATTTTGCTTGGTCGCAAACATACTTTGTGCCTCCGGATACTGTTTCACAATTCCTGACCCATCTCCGATCACAACCTTATTCACACTGTAGGGCTTGAGCTTTTCATTGGCATAATCCAAAGAATGATTGACCAAGGCAGGCATTTCATATTCCTGCCAGTTTACCGTAGCGCTGTCGCCGTTTCCTTCTGCCACAGCCCCGCTGACACCTGTCGCAATCAATGCCTGACGGAAGGCACTTTGATAGGGTGTACCGCTATAAGTCAGATAATCGGGGCTTTCAAACACATAATACATCAATACCTTGGGATCATCATATGGCGCAGCGCCCAGAAAGGAATTGACATACATATCGCTTGTATACTGACCATTGCTGGCGATTTCACTCGTACCGGTTTTGCCGATGACTCTTACATCATCCATATGATAACGGGCATAAGCACCGCCCTTGGGATCATTGACGACCTGATCCATCAAATCTCTCATCTTATCCGCTGTTTCTTTGGAAATCGGTGTTCCCACTACCTCCGGACTGTATTCTTCAATCACTTCTCCGTTATAGCTATTGACGATGCGATCAATAAAGTACGGTTTCATCATCTTGCCGTCATTTAATAAAGCCGAATAGGCCTGAACAATCTGCATCGCTGTTACACTGGAGCCCTGACCGAAACCGGTCGTTAATTTTTCAATCGGATAGGTAAAATTCTTAACGCCGGCGGCTTCATTGCTTACACCGACCATGTTGACCCGCTGAAAGAAGTGAAAACGCTCCAGGTATTCTTCGAAAATATTCGTCGGCAAATACTTTGTCAACATTTCGCTGATCCCCACATTACTGGAGCGCGCAAAGCCTTCCTCAAAGGAAATCGTACCGTAATCACGCCCCATTGCATCGTAGATGACTTCCTCGGATTCTGCCTTAGAAGCGGCGCGGTAAGCTTGACCGTTACTGTCGATTCCCATATAGAACTGACCGCTCTGATACGTCTTGCCTTCCGGATAATGGCCGGAATCAATGGCCGCCGCATAAGTGATCGCCTTCATAATGGATCCCGGTTCGTATTCCGAATCACAGGGAAAATTGCGATATTCTTTGATATCACGTTCATTGAGATCAAAGGTCGGATAAGCCGCATAACCAAGAATGCGCCCGGTTTCCACTTCCATTACGATTGCCCACGCCCGCTGCGCATGGAAATCCTTCATCGTCGTCTCCAGACATTTCTCCAAAGCCACCTGTACATTTTTATCCAGGGTCAAATAAACGTCATTGCCATTGACTGCTTGCGCCGTCACATATTTAGAACCGGGCAGCACCGTGCCATTGGCACTGGCATTATAGCGTTCCTCGCCATCCTGCCCCTTTAAATATTCATCCAGCATGTTTTCCACACCCATTTTCCCCACTACGCGCTGTTCTTCCTCATCATATTGCGCATAACCGATTAAATATGAAGCGAACTTGCCGTTAGGATAAAAGCGCTTACTTGATTTGGTAAACTCAATCCCCGGCAGCTCCAAGGCATCAATCGCTTCTTTCTGCGCCGTGCTTAAATTTTTACCCTTTAAACCAAATTCCGTCTGATACATATTATTGGCTTGGGCAATTTCAAAATATTGCATCATTTCATCAACGCTCATATTGACCATCGGTGCCAGTTTTTCCGATGTAAGCTTGGGATCGCTCACATATTCCGGCACATCGCCGATTCCCGTATGCGAAGGATCCAAAATAGCATAAATGGTATAAGTGTCCACATCCTGCGCAACAATCTCCTTATTGCGGTCATAAATCATCCCGCGACTGGCAGTGATCAATTTCATTTTTTCTGCCGAGCTGCTGTAATCCGTAACCACTATGCCGCTGCGCAAATGCGTTTTGGTAATCATTGTATATAAAACATTCATCAGCACCAAGCAAGTGATGATGACGCAAATCATCATGATCGTCGTTAACGTCCGATTGGCTCGCTTTGGATTCATTGTGAGCATTCACCTCGCATTACATTATAACATAAAACTATGGAATCGAAAAAAGGAAACATTTGTTTCCTTACTTTTGTATGATTTCATCACCTTATTTATTTGCGGATAATATTTTCACATTTGATTGGTTGGCTTTAATGCCGTCCTTTTCCGCAATGCTGGCAATATAATCATAATTTGACATTTCCTTGACCACGGTCTCTAAGGTGGAAACCTGAGCCTGAAGATCATTACGATCAGCCTCGATCGCTGCCACTTGCGTTGAAAGAATATAATTGTATGCCTTGACAAAGGTCATGGAGCCAAGATAAATCATAAAGGAAAAAAAGCAGCATAGTGTGGCTACTGCCTGCACATTAATTTTTCTTTTGCCTTGCTTTTTTACTGTTTTTGCCATAATATCATATCCTTTCCAAAACCCGCAGCTTCGCTGAATGCGCGCGGTGATTTTCATTTTGTTCCGTTTCATTTGCCACGATGGCCTTTTTGGTAATAATCCGATAGGGGGCCTGCGGTAAGTCCTTTGCCAATATCGGAATGCGTTTATCGATTTGCGGCGTACTGCTTGCGCCGACAAAGGCGTGCTTGACAATGCGATCCTCTAAGGAATGAAAGGAAATCACACACATGCGACCGCCGGGTTTCAATAAGTGAATACCATCCTCCAGCACCTTTGTGAGTTCACCCATTTCATCATTGACAGCGATTCGTATCGCTTGAAATACCCGCTTTGCCGGATGCCCCTTTTTTCTTAGCTCACGCTGGGGTAATGCGCTTTTAATCACCTCGACCAATTCCCATGTTGTGTTGATTGACGCCTGTATTCGCTGTCGTTCAATGGCTCGTGCAATCACACGAGCAAATTTTTCATCGCCATAGCGATAAAATATATCGCTGAGCGCTGTGTAATCCCACTCATTCACGACTTCCCATGCGCTTAACGGCTGGCCTTGATCCATCCTCATATCCAAGCGGGCATCATAGCGGTAGGAAAAGCCGCGCTGTGCCTCGTCAAACTGCGGCGAGGATACACCCAAATCCAATAAGATGCCATCAACTTCATTCACATGGTACGCTTCCAGCTTTTCCTTCATCTGAGAAAAATTCGCATGAATCAGCGTAAACGCATCACTGATCCTTTGTAAGCGATCGTTGGATGCTTCAATGGCTTCCTGATCACGATCAAACGCATACAGATGGCCGCCGTCAAGCTGTGCTAAAATCGCTGCACTGTGACCACCGCGTCCCAATGTACCATCGACATAAATGCCATTTGACTTAATCTTTAAAGCATCAATGCTTTCTCTTAACAATACACTCGTATGGCTCATAACATGAAGTCCGTCAGGTTTTCGGCAATATCTTCAAAGCTGTCATTGCCCTCCATATCCACCGATTCCCATTTTTCCTTCGCCCAAATCTCAATATGATTGGCAGCCCCGATAATGCGGCATTCCTTTGTGATCGCTGCCAACGCAATCAGAGAGCTTGGCAACAATACTCTGCCTTGATTGTCGATTTCACACTCTGCCGCTTTGCTTGTCATCATGCGGACAAACATCCGGGCATCCTTTTTGGTGGAGGGAAGCTTCAAAAGCTGGTCGTAAATAATTTCCCACTGACTTTTGGTATAAGCGTTAAGGCAACCATCAAGACCACGGGTGACGATGACTACCGAACCCAATTCCTCACGGAATTTTGCCGGTATGATGATACGCCCTTTTTTATCAATATTGTGTGCGTATTCACCCATGAACATGACTTTCACCTCCACTTTCCACCACTTCGTGCTACTTTCTACCACTATTATAACGTTTTCTATGTTATTTGTATAGAAAAACTTTACTTTTTTATTTCACAAATTCTTATCTCATTCTACATCATTTTGTAATATGCCTATAAAGCGTTTCGCATATGACAAAAAAGCACACATTATTACTCTTATCTCACTTATTATGTAAAATAACATTCAATATCGTTGTTTCATGGTCGTGTTATACGATATTTTCTTATTGATCCTTTCCATTTAGCTATTCCCATAAAAAAAGACCATGCTTAACATGATCCATTATTTCCTTGACGCAGTGCGGATATCATCATTGTCTTGCCCGCGGTCTGATCATCCTTCCTTTTGATGATTTTAGCCGGCATTCCCGCAACTACCATATTGGATGGCACATCCTCAATGACGACGGCTCCTGCCGCCACAACCGCCCCCGCTCCAATATGAACCCCTTCAATCACAACTGCATTGGCTCCGATTAACACATCATCTTCAATGATAACCGGCTTTGCGCTGGGTGGCTCAATGACACCAGCCAATACGGCACCGGCGCCAATGTGACAGCGCTTGCCCACCAGTGCACGGCCACCGATGATGGCTCCCATGTCAATCATCGTTTCATCATTGATGATCGCCCCAACGTTGATGATCGCCCCCATCATAATAATCACATCCGTGCCGATGGTTACCGGCGAGCGAATGATTGCGCCCGGTTCAATCCGTGCTTTAAGACCTTTAATATCCAACAAAGGCAAGGCAGAATTGCGACAGTATTGTTCGATTTCACAATCAATAATATCCTTGTGATGAGCAGATAAAACCGGCTTGATATCTTCATAATCGCCGATCACAATCACATCATCGCTGCCAAAGACCTTCGCATGAGGAAACGCAAGCGGCTTGCGGCTTTTTACATACACCTTTACCGGTGTTTTTTTCTTGGATTGTGCGATGAGTTTAACAAGTTCCTGTGCATTCATTAGTTTCCTCCGATCATCTGTTCTATTGTATAAAAACCGTTTTTCTGATGCAAAAGCCAGTGTGCTGCCCTGAGCGCTCCATTCACAAAAATTTTGCGGCTGATTGCGGTATGCGAAATGGTCAGCTTTTCATCCTCGCCTAAAAATAAAACCGTATGTTCACCGGCTGCGTTGCCGCCACGTATCGCATGAATGCCGATTTCTTTTCCCCTGCGGCCGATCATGCCGTTACGCCCGGTCAGCGCCGCATATTGTTGATCGGGATCAAGCAGTTCCAGCAGCTGCCGTGCCGTACCGCTTGGCGCATCCTGTTTGTCACGATGATGCAGCTCAACGATTTCCATATCGAATTCCTCGCGCAATAATTGCGCTGCCTGCTTCACCAACTTACCCATCACAGCCACCGCAAGCGAGTAATTCGCCGAAGCCATGACGCGATGCGTTTCACCCAAATCACATAAACGCTGATATTTAATATCGTTAAAGCCCGTCGTTCCCATTAACAGTGCACAGTTGCTTCGATGAACAAGGCGTTCCACCAATTCAAAATTATCGGGGTGTGAAAAGTCAAACAATAAATCGACATGTTGTTTTAAAAGTGTCATCTCACTTTGATGGTTGAGGATCCCGCAAATCATCATATCATCGCTGCTGTCGATCGCCTGTGCGATGAGCTTCCCCATATGACCATAACCGCATAGTACCGTATGAATCATTGTTCGATTCGCTTCCTCCCTTGTGGGCGGCACTCGCCGCCTTCTCTATAGCTTATGCTTTTTTTTCCTCGCAATATGCGTCATGATCGCATGATGCCATATCTTTATCATCCTTAAGATAAGCAGATAGCCAATCATCAAAGATGGTTCCACTCATAATCGGCTGAGCCCCACCGCTCAATGTCACGGCGCCATCACGAGGATCAATGTGAATATGCAGACTGCCCTGTTTACAGATCATTGTAACATCAGGATCCACAAGCCCTCGCTTCCACATATCCCAAGCGACTGCCGCACAGCCGGTTCCACAAGCATTAGTCATACCGACACCGCGCTCATACGTAAGGATTCGCACTTCTTTGCGGTGAATGCGTTGTGCAAAGTTGACATTGCTTTTGGCAGTAAACAACGGATGACAGTGCAGTTTGGCCCCGACTTCTTCGCAATCATCATCGAAATTCTCTACCTGTACCACTGTATGAATCGTTTGAATGTAAAGCGTATCCACCATATAATCACGCCCGTTTACCGTCAGTGTTCTTCCCCATATTTTTTGATGATCCATGCTTTGGATCCATCTTGGTGAGAGCGTGGGGATGCCCAGATCAATCGCTGCGATAAAGGGGTCATGACTTTGAATCTTCACCATTACCTCATGAGGTCCACAGCGTACGATATACTGATCCTTTCGCAGCTTTCCCGTATCAAATAAATAGCGAGCAAAACAGCGAATGCCGTTGCCGCACATCCAAGCACGGGAGCCATCGCGGTTATAATATATCATTTCCACAGGATTCAGCGATACGAAAATGAAGCCATCGGCGCCGATTCCGGTATGGCGCTTACACAAAGCGATGACCAGCTGTTTTTTTTGAGCATCGCTTAGCGGCAGATTCATCGCAATCAGAAAATCATTGCCGCACCCGTGATACTTAGTGATTTCCATATTTTCTGCTCTCCTTTTCGTCATTTTCTATCCCTATGCAGAATATGATGAAAATATAACCTTGTATGCTATATTGATATATAAAAAAGAAAGGTGAAGTTATGACTGATATACAAAAGATGCGCCGTGATCTCCATAGAATCCCGGAATTGGATCGCACTTTGCCAAAAACACTAGCCTATATCAAAGCCGTTTTGACACCGCTTCGCTGTACCCTTAGTGAACCCACAACCGGTTCGATTATCGCCTATTTTTCCTTTGATCAAAGGAATACTCTGGCATATCGCAGCGATATGGATGCCCTGCCGATCACCGAGCGCAATTCCGTCTCCTATCGCTCTTGTCATAGCGGCTGTATGCATGCGTGCGGACACGATGGACACATGGCAATCCTGCTAAGCTTCGCAAAATATGTGAATACGCTGTCATCCTGTTCCCATAATGTCCTGCTTATTTTCCAACCAGCGGAAGAAACAAGCGGCGGCGCCAAAGCCATTGTGGATGCCGGTGTTTTGATGCAGCACCATGTAAAGGCGATCTTTGGTTTTCATCTATGGCCATCACTTTCCGCAGGGACGATCGCTTCCAAGCCCAATGCTCTTATGGCACAATCCAGTGAGATCAACATTGAAATCCATGGCAAAGCAGCCCATATCGCCAAAGCAGAAAATGCGAAGGATGCCCTAAAGGCCGCAATGATGCTGTATCAGCTCTGTGATCAAATGCGTTTTCAAATTCCATCGCCTTATCTATTAAGCTTTGGTCATATGAAAAGCGGTAGCGCTCGCAATGTAATCAGTGATTACACCCTTTTACAGGGCACACTTCGCTCCTTTGAAGAAGGCGTTCATCAAGATATCAAAAAGCGGATCCGGAAAATTGCAAACCGTGTTGCGCAACAAACAGCGTGCCATATCAGCATTGACATTTCCGATGGCTATCCTCCCCTTTCCAATGATCCTGATTTATTTGCCCGATGTCAATCATTGCTGCCTCATTTACAAGTGCTGAAAGAACCGAGTCTGCTCAGTGAGGATTTCTCCTTTTATGGTAAAGCGGTCCCTTCATTGTTTCTATATATAGGCACAGGAAATGATATTCCGCTTCACGGGGATACGTTTGATTTCGATGATTCCTTATTAAAGCATGGAGTACAAGCCTATATTGCACTGTTACAGCTTCATGCGGATAGACAATGAAGAAAAATTTCCTATGATGCCAATAAAAAGATGCCGTTGCTTCATGACACCTTTTTTAAGTTCAATTTGGATGTTGAAACTTTTTTTGTTTCCGTTTGAAAGTATCTTTGAAAAAAAAATACAGGCAATCCTCATCTACTCATTCATGATTACGGATTCACTTATATGATTGGGATCCATCATATGCCAAATACTGTCAAAATGACCGCCGGTGCGATAGGTCAAGGGACAGGCAACACAGATCTTTTGATCATAAACCTGGAATTGCAGTTTCACCTGTAAAGCATCCTGTTGTTCCCAGCGCATTGATCCTTGTACGATGTTATAAGCATAAAAACAATCTTCCGCATACATGCCTGTTTCACTAAACGATATCCCCTTTAAATAGTCCTGTAAAAAGATCAGTTGCCGGATCACATCGGGATAAAAAATAATCGTACGCTGCAGTCCTGCGTATTTTCCATAGCGTTCATGAAGCACCTTGAGCATTTTTTCATAATTGCGCTGTTTGACTTCCCGACGATGCTGTTCCTTCTGATCCCATAAAGCTTTTACGCGTGAGGGATGCGGCCTTTTTGTACGTGATGCCTCATGAATTCGCATTAAATCTACGGCATCATTAAGCGCATTATGAATTACTGCTCCTTTCATACCATATACAAATTTCAAATCATCCAGCGATAAGGTAGGTGAAATGATCTTTCCCTCCCAGACGATCTTTTGCGATAATTCCCGCTGTAAATCAATGATAGAGGTAAAGTTATCCGGTAGCGGCACCTTTTCGTAATCAGCATGCTTGCGAAGCGTTCTTGCGTCGTCTGGACCAAAGCTGTATATGCGACATTCCTGATCGGCATGGGCACTGATGAACTGATCTGCTTCCTCCATCACCACCGCAAAGCCGCGTGCTTGACGAATCTCTTCATTTTTTAAATGGGTTATTTTTTGAACGACATGAGTTAGCCTACGGAATCGCTTCGGCCGAATCAAGGAATAATAAGAGCCTTTGCGCTTGCCATTCTTATAAGCGACAATTCCGATGGATACGAGACATTGTGCATGCGTCTTATAGCCATATACGGCATCAAATTCCCCATCAATATAATACTCCATTCCCTCACATCCTTATCATGGTTAGCGAATCGGCTCCAGATAGAACCGTCCTTCCACCATCTCTGTTTTCGTTACATTAATAAATGCGGTCTGATCCACTTCCTTAACCCGATGAATGATTGCTTTTACATCCGTTGTGTTGACTACCGTGTATAGCAATGTTCGCTCTTTACCGGAATATGTCCCGATTCCTTCCAAACGAGTTACCCCATGGTGTGTGGAATGCTGAATGATCGGTATGATCACATCCGGCTGCGAAGTAACGATCAGCATCGTCATTCGCTTGTAGCGCGTATGCATCGTATTTACCACCTGCGTTGAGCAGAATTGAAAAATGATGGAATACAGGGCGCTTTCCCATCCAAACAAGGCACCCGCCACCAGCAGCATCACCACATTCATTCCCATCACATAGTTCCATGCCGACTGTCCGGTACGCTTGGAAATCCACATGGAAATGAAGTCGGTACCACCGCTTGAGGCATTGCCCTTTAATGCGATGCTCAAGGCAATACCGTTGATAATCCCACCGAAAATCGCAATTAATAAAATATCTTCAGTAATATTTACGATCGGCAAAACATCCACAAACAATCCGGTTAAAACAATCATAACGAGTGAATACAAGGTAAACTTCTTTCCGACCATTTTAAAACCGATATAGGCAGGAATAGCGTTTAACGTATAATTTACTAGGGAAAATGGAATCTCTATATGGAAATACGTAGAAGCGATACGCTGAATCAATACGGTCAGACCGTTAAAACCGCCGGGAAACAACCCGCCGGCATTGACAAATGTATTTAAATTTACGGCTGCGATGGCGGCTGCGACCACCACGCATATCAAAGTAATCACATCTCTGTATTTACCATGCTTATAATTCATCATGAAAACCTCGCTTTGATTTCATAGTCCACTATATTATACTATCATTTTCATTGTATACAAGAGCGTATTGATGTATTCTGTTTCATTGTGATTGTGATGCCTTCCATGCTTTAAAATGGGACCCCACAACAAGTATTAAGCCTGCCCATAAAAACAGATCCGCCAAATTAAGAATCATGGATCCGCCAGCGATCGTTATTAGAAAAATATCTCTGACATAATGTAAAAATAAGCGATCCAGCAAATTGCCGCCCAAGCCGCCCATCATCCATAACAGACCATAGCGGCTCATTCGATCGTCGTCATCAAGATGATGAAAATAGCTGTATACCAATATCAATGATAAAACGGTAATCAGTATTACCAATAAGCCATGTCCTTCCACAATATTCCATGCCGTCCCAAAATTCTGCGCATCGCTTAGACAGAAAAAATGACCTAAGATCGGAACCTCATCACCAAGTTCCACCGTTAAATTCACAATAAATTTTGTCAGCTGATCCACACATATCAATAAGAGTACCCACCTGATCTCGCGTTTGTTCATTCCTTCACCTGCTTAATAACGCTACTATTATAACAATTTTTTGGCTCTTTTACAAAAAAAGAAACGCAAATTCATTGCGTTCCGTGATTCTTTTTGTATCCTATTATGAAATATCAACGAACGGAAGCCCACGCTACGTTATTCCAGCCTCGTTTTTGTATCCATGACTTTGCGCTTTCATCCTCATCAATGACAATCTTGGTCACATCCTCTACCCTAAGCAGCTGCTTGATCGTTCGTTTGCCTAGTTTATCATGAGAACAAGCCACAATGCAGGCAGCCGAATTCTTTAACAATTCCCCTTTGATTAAATTCTCATCAGATGCGGAGCTGGTAATCGCTCCGGTATTATCAATACCATTACAGGAAAGGATAAAAAGATCACTTTTTAACGTTTCCAGCATTGGCAGTGTATTTTCATCATGAAAACTCTCATGTTCCTGATCCAAACGACCACCGGCTAAATATAATTCAATCGCAGAACAGGAATGCACGGCAAGAGCTACCGCCAGCGAATAAGTAATGATCGTACAGGGTAGCTGTTTTTGTACCAAATGCTGAGCCACGCTTAAACAGGTGGTTCCGGCATCCAAGGCAACCACACTGTGTGGAGCGATCATTGTCGCTGCGATATGCTCACCTATGGCATTTTTTTCCTTAACGCTCAATCCTTTACGCAAGCGAAAGGAAGTGTTCTGTAAGGTGTGCTCATTGGATATGGCACCCCCTAATATGCGTTTAATCAACTGCTGCTGCTCCAGATATGCCAGATCATTGCGGATCGTTGCTTCTGAAACATGAAGCTTAATCACCAATTCACGAACCGTGACCATATCCTGCTCATCGAGTATGGAGCGAATTCGCTCATGGCGCTGTTGTGCTTTTTTTCCTATTTCCATCATCAAAACCTTCCTTTGTTTCTATTTTACCATGGAATGACCGATTACGAACAGAGTCCAGTTATATTTTTTATTGTACACGCATATATTTAGGCTCATTTCTATCATCAGAAACAGTTTTATTATTGACACCGATAGTTTTAACAATATTTTTTATTGATTACAATAATTTTATTATTGACTTCGCTAATTTTTATAGTATAATAAACATGAAAATAAGGAGGAACAAAAGATGAAAGTTTATTTGGAAAAAGATTATGAAGCAGTGAGTAAAAAAACCGCAGAAATTGTACGCGATGCCGTAAACGCAAAACCGAACTTGATTTTCTGTCTGCCTGCCGGCGCATCACCGATCGGTATGTATCGCTATTTGGTGGAAATGTATCGCAATAAAGAAGTATCCTTTCAAGATATGATTACCTTTGATATGGATGAATATGTTGGACTGACTCCGGATGATGATCAAAGCTATGCCTATTTCATGCAAAAGCACTTCCTTCAATATGTAGATGTAAAGCCAGAGAATGTATTTTATCCCGATGGCATGGCTAAAGATCTGGATGCGATGTGTAAAAAATACAGCGCCGATATATTTGCCAAGGGCGGTTTGGATCTTGCCATTACCGGCATAGGCGCGGATGGACACATTGCCTTTAATGAACCGGATCATAAGTTGATTCCGTTAACACATTATATTGACCTTGATGAAAGCACCCGTGAAAATAATGCGCATTTCTTTGACGGTGATCTCAGCCGCGTTCCCAAGCAGGCTATTACCATCGGCATGGAAGACATCATGAAAAGCCGCTTGTTCCTCGTCGTAGCCAGCGGTGAAAAAAAGGCCAAACTGATCAAAAAGACATTTGAAGAAGAAACATTGGATCCGATGTGGCCGGTATCCTTCTTAAGAATGCATCCTAACTGCGTCTATATTATTGATGAAGCAGCTGCCTCATTGACCGATCCAGATATCTTGGCAAAATATCGTTAGTATGATAAATCGTTAAAAGCGATACGTTGAGCGTATCGCTTTGTTATGCTTTCAAACAAGAATACCGCCACATAATGATTGACGGCGCCCATAATCATTCGTTATACCAATACCAATCATTCTTCCTTAAGCAGCTTACAAATTGGCTCAATGTATTTTTTATCGGTGATATCATATGAGGATGATAGCCAGCGAATCATATCCTCATCACGCTGCTTCTTTTTCTTTAGCATCGACACAAACATCTTCATCATCACTTTTGAGGTAGGCGGCATTTCTTCATAATTCAAACCGCCTGGACAATAAAATACGTTCACATTCGCAAAATCCTTAACTGGAAAGTTCTGTTTTAACGCTTCCTGTACATCCGGATTTTCATAAGGATTGGCTCCGACACAAAATGCAATCAAGCGCTTTCCTTCCCATTGCTTTAAATGATTTTTAAACCAATTCAGCTTACGAATCCCTCCGGCACATGCCCAGCTGCCAAAGACAATCGCATCGTAGACATTAAAATCGACTTGTTTTGCATCAGATAAAGAAAATAAATCCGCCTTTGTTGCTTCAGCAATCCATTGGCCATAGCGTTTGGTAAATCCCGTATCAGAGTGATAAATAACAGCGATTTTCATTTTGTATTTTCTCCCTTTTTATCTATTTCATAATTGGTATTCTCACTAAATATGCGCCTTGTTTCATTTTGAGCTGCTCCATGACTTTTCAAATGATCAACTCCTTCAAACAGTTTCACTATAAGCTGAAAAAGCTGATTTATTTCCTCATCTGTGTAATGTGCAAACAGGATATGTAATTCCTGCTCATAGCTATAGAATACATTTTCAAAGTATTCATTCAGCTTTTCTGTCGCAAGAATATGCGAAGCTCTGCCATCTGTATCATCCGTAGTAATAATGACAAACCCTTTCTTTTCCAATAATGCCGCAAGCTTTTTAATATTCTGGCGTGAACAGCCCAAGAGCTTTCCCAACTGTGTAAAAGTAAGCTGTTCCTTGGATTGTCTCACCATTGTCAATAACATAAACTGCCTTAACGTAATTTGGGGAATTTGTTGATCAAACAGTGTTTGAAGACGATTGCCGATCATGAATAAAGAACTAAAAATTGCCTTGGCCTGATGTTCCCGTGTATCGCAAAAGCGTTGAATCAAATCATTGATTTCCATATTTTCCTCCTTATAAGTAACTGGTTTCTTATATTTTAGCAACTAGTTACTTATATGTCAATAGAATAACCAAAACATGCCGTATAGATTTTACACTGATGGCACCGTGTTCGACATACAAAAAACGCCTGATCATTCATCGATACAAGCGTTGTTTGCCATTACATATGTTTTATTTAAAAGCTCTTTTGAATTTCTCAAACGGTGACTCATGAGCTTTTTTATTGCGGATCGTTTCATATAATTCCTTTTCTTCTCTAGTGATTTTAGTAGGAATTTCTATTACAACTTCCACAAATTGATCGCCTTGAGCACCGCGCTGTGTCTTCACGCCCTTGCCGCGTAGCCGGAACTGTTGCCCATGCTGGGTACCTGCGGGAATTGTTAAATCCACATCACCATAAACCGTCGGCACTTCAAGTTTACAGCCTAATGTCGCATCCAAAGCGCTGATCGGTACGGTAATGCGAATATCATTGCCATCACGCACAAAGGTTTTATGTCTTGTCACTAAGATTTCAATGTAGAGATCACCGTTGCTTCCTCCATTGATGCCTCGCTCCCCTTTATTGGGCACACGAACCTGTTGACCGGATTGAATGCCGGCCGGAATCTTGATATTCAGTTTCACGCGCTTATGCTCATATCCGCGTCCATGACATTTATCGCATTTTTTTGCGACTGTTTTGCCACTGCCGCCACAATCAGGACAGACACTTTGACTTTGGAATACGCCAAAGGGAGTACGCTGCTGGGATGTTACTTTACCGCTGCCGCCGCACGTGGAGCACGTATGAATATCACTTTTGGAATACGCGCCGGTTCCACCGCACGCGGTACATTGTTCATCCACATCAATGGTGATCTCTTCCTCTTTTCCGAAAACCGCATCCATAAAATCAATACGCATCTGCATAAAGCGATCGTTGCCCTTGCGCGGACCGTTGCTTTGCCGGGTTCTACCACCGCCAAAGCCACCGCCGAAAAAGGATCCGAAAATATCACTGAAATCCTCAAAGCCGCCAAAGCCGCCCTGATTAAATCCTGCGCCCTCCATTCCTGCATGACCGAACTGATCATAGGTGGCCTTCTTCTGGGGATCAGACAAGACTTCATAAGCTTCGTTTACTTCTTTGAATTTATCTTCTGCTCCGGGCTCCTTATTGACATCCGGGTGATATTTTTTAGCCATTTTCCGATAGGCTTTTTTGATTTCATCATCACTGGCTCCCTTGGTAAGACCCAGCACCTCATAATAATCTTTTTTGCTCATCTTCATCACCTTTCTCAAATGAAGCCGCTGTTTTTCACACTGTCAGGATATTTTGAACTGTGCGGCATACAGACGAAACAGACGAGGCTCGGTATTCGCCAAGCATCGTCTGAATCACATTAATTCTTTTCTTCAAATTCTGCGTCTACAACGTTATCATCATTCGCGCCGCTATTATCAGCGCCCTGTGCGTTCTGATACATCGCTGCACTCGCCGCCTGCGCTGCTTGTTCCAGCGCATCCAATTTTGTTTTTACGGCTTCCATATCGTTTTCATCCAATGATTTCTGCAATTCATCGCGAAGCTTCATCGTTTCTTCTTTTTGCTTAGCATCAATCTTATCGCCGGCATCCGCAAGTGTCGTATCAATCTGATTGATAAATGCTTCGGCACGATTGCGCAAATCGATTTCTTCCTTGCGTTTCTCATCCTCAGCCTTATGCTCTTCCGCCTCTTTTACCATGCGATCAATTTCCTCATCGCTAAGGCCGCTGGAATTTTGAATCGTAATGGACTGTTGTTTTCCTGTTCCTTTATCTGTTGCGGATACATGGACGATACCGTTTACGTCAATATCAAATTTTACTTCAATCTGTGGTACACCACGCCGTGCCGGCGCAATACCGTCTAATTTAAACAGACCCAATTCCTTATTGTCGTTAGCCATCGGACGCTCGCCCTGTAAAACGCGGATATCTACAGCCGGCTGATTATCGGCAGCCGTGGAGAAGATTTGTGATTTGCTGGCAGGAATCGTGGTATTACGCGGAATCAATACCGTCATAACGCCGCCCATTGTTTCAATACCGAGTGACAACGGCGTAACATCCAGCAACAGCACATCCTTTACATCACCGGCAATGACGCCGCCTTGAATAGCAGCACCCATCGCAACCACCTCATCGGGGTTTACGGAACGGTTCGGCTCTTTGCCCAAAATATTTTTTACCGCATCCTGCACGGCCGGAATACGCGTGGAACCACCAACCAGCAGTACCTGATGAATATCGTTCTTCGTCAATCCGGCGTCGCGCAAAGCATTGCGAACCGGTTCCATGGTGCGTTCCACCAAATGCTTGGTCATCTCATCAAATTTAGCGCGCGTCAAGCTGGCTTCAAAGTGCAGCGGGCCATCCGCACCGGCAGAGATAAACGGCAGTGAAATCTGCGTCTGTGCCATTCCGGACAAGTCTTTTTTCGCTTTCTCTGCGGCTTCTTTCAAACGCTGCATCGCCATCGTATCTTTGCTTAAATCGACACCGTTTTCCTTTTTAAACGTATCGACCATCCAATTTACGACCACGTTATCAAAATCGTCGCCGCCCAGATGCGTATCACCATTGGTTGACAATACTTCAAAGGTTCCGTCTGCCAATTCCAGAATTGAAACATCGAAGGTGCCGCCACCTAAGTCATATACTAATACCTTTTGTTCCTGCTCGGTTTTATCCAAGCCATAAGCCAGCGCTGCCGCAGTCGGCTCGTTAATAATACGTTCTACCTCTAAACCGGCAATCTTACCGGCATCCTTAGTAGCCTGACGCTGCGCATCATTGAAGTATGCAGGGACGGTGATGACCGCCTTGTCTACCTTTTCACCAAGATAGTCCTCGGCATATCCCTTTAAATATTGCAGAATCATCGCTGAAACTTCCTGTGGCGTATAATCCTTGCCTTCCAGCGTTACTTTTTCATTCGTACCGATCTTACGCTTGATGGAGCTTATGGTATTCTTATTGGTAACCACCTGACGTTTGGCGGCATCACCGACAATACGCTCTCCATTTTTAAATGCCACTACAGACGGCGTTGTGCGGTTTCCTTCCGGATTGGTAATGACCTTACAGTCGCCGCCCTCCATAACACTGACACAGGAATTTGTTGTTCCTAAGTCTATTCCGATAATTTTACTCATACTGATTTCCTCCTTTAGCTTACTCGCTTACTTTTACTAATGTTGCACGCAACACACGATCTTTTAACATATAACCCTTCTGTAATACTTGAATGACCATGCCTGATTCAACGCCCTCCATTTTTTCCTGCATCAGTGCATTGTGGAAATTTGGATCAAACGGTTGATTTAAGGCTTCAATTTCTTTTACGCCTTCTTTTTCCAGCACGGCTTTTAATTGGGTATAAATCATCTCAAACCCCTTGACATAGTTTTTGATGTTTTGATCTTCCACCTTTACATCCAAAGCACGCTCCAAGGAATCCAAAACAGGCAGTACTTCTTGTGCAAAGCTTTGAATTCGATATTTGCGGACATTATCCGCTTCGCTCTGCAGACGCTTTTTCATGTTATCCGCATCCGCATAAGCTTTGAAATAGGCATTTTTACTGGCTGCCAATTCTTCCTTAAGCTGAATAATCTCATTCTCCAGATCCTGAATCCGCTTCTTTTTCCCCGTCTTGGTTTTCTCTTCCTTGGCCTCTTTTTTCTCAGCTTTCTCTGTTGTTTTCTGTGCCTTTTTTTCTTCCTTTGTCTTTGGCGGCTCTTTTTCTTCCGCCATGACTTCCGGCTGCTTTATTTCCTCGGTTACGTTATTGGTTTCATTATCCTGCATAAGTACCTCCTATTTATCACCGAATTCATCTTGATACATTTCTTCGATGACCTTGCTCATGTATTCCATCAGGGCAACCACACGATTATATTGCATCCGAGTCGGACCAACAATCATCAGCTGTCCTTCTTCACTTTCATTCAGTCTGAATTTGCTGGCGATGACAGCTACATTATTCATGTGCATCACCTTATTATCCCCTTCATCACCGATACGAACCATCAGATCGCCTTCATGATTGGCTAACTGCCTCCATACGCTGGAATCCTCCAGCATTCTCATCAGCTGTTTTAATTTCTCAATATCGGCAAATTCCGGCTGATACAGCATATTGCTTTGCCCACTGTAGTATACATTATCCGATGCGAAGCGTACAAAGGCATTCACAAATGCCTGAAACAGCATTTCATGACGGGTGATGTGCGCTTCCAGCAAAGGCTGTATTTCCTGCATCCGCTCGACAACATTCACAATCGGAGTACCGCTCAGTTTCTCATTGAGAATAGTACAACAGTTTTGAATATCTTCAAGACTGACTTCCTCATCAAACTGAAATGTTTTATTTTCCGTATGACCGTGATCGGTAACGAAAATCGCTACGGCACTGCGCTCCGTAATCGGAATCAACTGGACGTGCTGAAGTCGCTGACATTTGGAATCAGGGCCCAATACGACCGAAGTCAAATTGGTCATATCAGATAAAATATCACAGCTTTTCTTTACAATTTCTTCTAAAGAATAATGTCGCTCTTTGAATACTTTTTGTAAAGAATTCTTCACGCCCTCATCCAACTTCTTTTCCATTAAATTCTCGACATAGTAGCGATAGCCGGCTGAGGAGGGAATGCGTCCGGAAGATGTATGGGTCTTTTCCAGCAAGCCTTCTGCTTCCAGCACTGCCATCTCATTGCGAATAGTCGCTGAGGAACATGGAAAATCCAGCAATGACATGAGTGTTTTAGAGCCAACCGGTTCCGCTGTACGGGTAAATTCATCAACGATCGTTTTGAAGATGACGATTTGACGATTTGTCAGCATCCTTAACACCTCTTTCTAGCACTCTTGTTCCATGTCTGCTAATAGTATATTCCTTTTTATTAGCACTGTCAACACTTTAGTGCTAATTCTTGTAAAAATTCCAGAATTGCTATTTTGCATACTGCGAATAATTCATATGATTTAAAATATAAGTATATGTTTAGGATGAACAAAACTGCAGTAATTTATGAACAAAGCTGAACAATCTATTAAATTTATTCTTTTTAGGATTAAAAAAAATCGCCATTTAAGATCATGACACATAATAAACATCCACCAGCGTAGCTGGTGGTTTTTACGTAATCGCCCACTAGGGGCT
>CANDJN010000010.1 GCA_947385085.1 uncultured Erysipelotrichaceae bacterium
TGTGTATGTCGTTTTTCCGGTTGTCGATGCATCATCCGGTGTTCCCAGCTTTCCGGTGATCGTTCCGATTTCTCCACCCGGTTTCACATTCGCATCGCTTGTTTGAAAGGTTGGAGAAGACGGTGTTACACTGCCGTCAACTTCACGATAAATCACAATTTCTTTTGTCGTACTGGCTGAATTGTAATTATCATTTTTGGTACTAGGATCATCCTCCGCAGTAGCCTTTAAGATTATTTTACCAAATCCGGTACCACCTTTATAAGAAATCGCTCCGCTGTCTTTATCATAATCAATCAAACCCACGACTCCCCCGCTTTGCGCATATGTTATCTTTACCCCACTGTTTGGAGTCGCCGTTGCGGTTTCACTCCAACCTTTGGTTGCCTCTGATATGCTTTTCTTGGTTAGATTCGTATCATTAAAGGCAACCGTTAAATCCTTTTTTGCAACCACAACGTGTATCGTTGATGTGTTTACGCGACTATCTTTATCACCATTAGAATTTATTGCACTCACTTTAAAGTAATAATCTCCTGCATTTAATCCATTCTGGTTATTTACCGTGATATTTCCATTCGATATATCAAAAAGTTTATAATCATTCTCATGCCCCGAAACACTGGTATCACTTACAATGGAGTATGTCATGGTAAACAATGCATTTTTCCCTTCATAGGTCGCTACAACATCGCCTTGATTTACATTTTCAGAATATATTAAATCTGTTTTTGGCTCTACATCGATAGAAAATGGATCTACAATTTCTATTTCTATATCGAAAGAGTTGGAAATATAACTCGTGCTGTCCGATGATATATCTTCCGCATACAATTGAATGGTTTTCTTGTTTCCTGTGGTACTTGTATCCATAAATGTAGATAATGGGAAAGTTAACGTTGCTTGATCGCTTCCTACTTGACTCAGCTTCCCAAACACAGTCTGATTTGATTTATTCTCTGCCATTACACTTATATATCTTTCATAGCCGGGATTAAGATTCGATGTATTTACAGGTAACACAATACTATTTACCCCTTGCGGAACTTTAATTTTCTTGCTTGAATTGTCTACTTTAACAATGCCGCTTTCGCCCTCTCTCAGTGCTGTAATATTTAAATTGTTATCTAATACGTGTGGGATATACACATTTCCATTTTGCATAGAATTTGTAACAGGTTGAAATGAAGTGGTGGATACATTTTGACCTTGTTCACTTACATATTTTAATTGAGACGGCGTTATTTGTATCATTGGTCTGATATGTGCTTTTTGTGCTTCTGCATCTAAAGGTAAATAATAGTCTCCCAAATCCCCAGCACCAGTACCGCTTCCCCACTCTGCTGCATCATAAATTCCTACAAATGGTCTATCTATTACTTTTATTGGTGCTTGATTAGATGGCACTTGCATAATACTAAAGCCGTGTGGACCACCAATTGTAGTTAAGGCTAACTCACCGATAAATAATATATCTCCGGGATTTAATCCTGTGTTTCCTATTGGAGTCACCGATAATGCTCCATTACCAAAAGTAATTTTTCCCATAATATGGGATCTAGTTGTCCAAGTATATGTGGTAATCGGCGTGTCTTTGGTGCCGCATGGTATAATATTCGTATCGACCATTTTTAAGGGGCATACCTGAACAGAAAAAGTTGTTCCTTCATTATACATGGACATGGTTCCGCTAAATTGATTAAAAGGTGCATTCGCATCTGAATTATTATAGCTAAGAACAGATCCTACTCTATATTCAGCTACCTTTTTTATTTTCAATGGGAAGCGATCCTTTCCAAGTAAAGTAATCATAGTTTGCCCGATATTCTTCATCATCCAGCTTATTTTTACTATTCACAACATTCGCAGATTGCGTTGAAAACAACGTTTGCGTAGTATTAAGCCACCAGCGATCGGTACTAGGAATACTTGAATTTAACTGATTCGATACTACATTTGCTTGTATATCAGATAATGCAGGAATAGCAGTATTTTTAATAAAAGATTTATTTCTAGTATCCTGAATGGGTGTAACTGTTGTCTGAAACAAAACAGCATCAGAGGTGATGTTTTTATCAGATAGAAATTTATCTGATGTATTTAATGCCGTATATGTCTCATTTGTATCCAATTGCAATTTAGAATACTCTTGAATACTGACCTGGGGAAAGTCAGATGAACCTGCATATAAATAGGAATTAGTCGCACTGATGTAAACACTTGAAACAATTCCTATAATCAATATCATTAATAACGCTATTATTTTTTTCATATCACGCATTCCTTTCACTTACTAACGACCGCTTAAATTCCTTGTGCCTTTTATGACATATACTAAAATGCAATTCTGCTATCTCTTGTACTTTTTATGAAACACCATTTTTAGAGGGCTGCCTCTCCCTATTCTGTTCCTTTTCCCATCACGCTTTGACTTTTAACGTAATTATTACCTGGGTAATAAACTGATTCAGTTTCCGCCTACTGTTAACAATTCTTCCACATCGTTCTCACCTGATCCTTTTCAAAAATGGTTGATAAAAAGAGCATATCTACTAATCCATTTTTTTATTGAAAAATGGTCTAGTGTACTTCGCTATGCTCTGAGAATCATATAAACAGTAATCGGTTCAAAAAATATTAAAAATTTTATTCAAACATATCCGCATAATGGCGATGTGCTAATATTTCATAATAAATACCACCGGTCTTTTTTAATGAACGGTATACATTTTTCATCTCATTTTGCACATCTTCATCCAGTTCTTTTATCTCGATATGGCAATGTGCCGTGGTGACCAACGATTCATATGCCTCCCGTGCAGTAGAAATCGTTTCTCCCTGAAACATGACCGGGTCAAATGTATGTAATGCCTGATTGGTAATGAGCTCTGTTTCCTCATGTGTAGTTGAACTGTTGGGGTGAGACAACGCATCATAGGCAAAAATCCCCCCGCCTACCGCACACGCAGTCAACAGTGCCAAAACCGCAGGGTGAATTGGAAAAGATTTATAAGCGTGATGAAAAGAAATGCTTTGGGGAAAAGCACGATGAAATTCACTCAGAAAAGCAGCCCCCAATGCGGCTTCCAATGAATGCGCGTGAAAATCTAGTTTAATATTTTCATCATGTTCATAACTGCTAATCATCGTTTTTAACTCACTCTTTGCCGTACTGACACGGCTTTTGACCGTCCCTTCCGGAATATCCAAAATAAAGGCGATTTCCTTTACACTCATCTGTTCAAAATACATCAGATACAGGGAAACACGTAGCTTATCAGGCAGCTGATCTAAAAAATGAAGCAGCACTTCACGATCGGTTTTAAACTTCATTTCTTCCATCGGCAATAAATAGCGGCGATCTTCTTTGCTCTGCGACATCATAAGATAATCTTGATCTGACAAAGTAATATCCTTATTCTGCCGAAACAGCTTCGTACTCTTTGAAAACACAACTTTATTCAGCCATGCCTTAAAGAACTTCGGCTCCTTCAGCTTATGAATCGAACGATGAATTTCGATAAAGCTTTCCTGAACAATATCCTCCGCATCCGCATCACAATGACAGATTTTCAAGGCAATGTAAAATGCTAAATTATGATATTTTTTAAACAAATACTCTAAAGCATCCTGATCTCCGTTTTGGGCTTGCTTAACATAATATTCATCCGCAAATCCCTGATCTTTTTTTATCATCATCGCTCAACTCCTTATAGTAATCATATGTGACATTTAATTTAATGTCAACATATTTTAATTGATTTTTTACAAAAACAAGGTTTTTGACATGTGCATAAAGGTAAAACAAGGCAAATAACCATAATTTGGTTAATTATAGATATCTATTTTTTATCATTTTAATACAATATCTAAAATAAAAAAAGTGTTCACCATGGGGATGTTTAAGAAAAAGAGTTTTAAAAAGTATATTGATTTCTGTATTATGTATCATTGAATCGTCAAAAAAAGATAGAAATTGCCCTGATTACAGCTTCATTTCTACCTGTTTATGAAATATATATTGATTATAATTTGGTTAATTTTATATTTATGAAAGCTTTTCTTTCACAGTCGGACGGAGATCTTCTGAAATATTTAATAAATCCAAAGCTTTATCTACATCAATGGATAATGACAGCATCAAATTTTTAACATTCAAGATTCTCTCTTTCATTTCACCCTCTGTAAGTCCTTCCGCGCGTCCTTTCGCAAGACCTTCGGCACGTGCTTCATTCCTAATACCTTGACTTAAATTACACATATCTTCAACCTCCTTCGCTAATTCCTTCGTCATTAGTATACCACAGTTTTCACTTAATTGGTACTTCTTATCCTCCGGCGTCATCTCTGCCTTAAATAAAACATATAACATATTCATAAAGCTATCCGTTTCTTCATTCTTATCATATTCATTGTTAGGGTATAACATGATGATGGACAGTTTATCATAGTCTTCTTTAGGAAAGTGATATGTTTTTCTTAAGCATTCTTCCTTGATCGTATATTGATTGAATACACCTTCCTTCTTTTTCGCTGAATTCATCACAATCCAAATCGAGTATACCTTCTTCAAATTCTGAAAATCGGAATGATCAAAGCCTTCCGCTTGATTCTTTTGTCTCGCTATAAGTCTAGCACAATAATAAACTGCTCTGCTTAACAGCGGATAGCTAGGTTTGTAATTCTGCGCTTCCACGTTAATGATTAAGCCAATACTTTCATCAGTACCCGGTATCTTTACCGTAAACAGAACATCGTATCGGATTGTTGCGCCGGATATGGTATGATCCTCTGTATTCATCCCTTTGATTTTGTCATTCCCCGCTTCATTGCGTATCGTTTCATATTCAATATAAGCAGGTATCTCCTCTAAGGAAATATCCTTGAATTCAAGAACGCACGCTTTCAGAATGCGCGCCAGGATTTGTATATTACTTAAAATATTTTTACAGCTTTGATCAAGGTTTTTATCTGATGTTTTCTTTTCAATCTCATCCGCTATCGCTAAATTTGTGATCATTTCATTCCTCCTTTTCCGATTGAATTACGCCGTAAAAGATTGTCATATCCTATCGAATCAGCTGCTATTTATCATAAGGCTCCTCCTTCACCATGAATACCTGTCGTTTTTCTATGTGATGATCAGATAAACATGGTCTACTTATTTATTCACCCCAGCTTGAAGAATTCCAAAAAATTTCCATAACTTTTTTATAAATCTTATCAACACCAATCTAATGCATCTCAATTACAGGCATCTTTTAACGTTTTTTGTGAAATGAAAATATTCACAGTCAGAAACCTTGCATTTAAAAAGCCAACCCATTACAGATATGACCATATGATTCATTATTCTTCCCACCTTATTTCAGTTATCAAGCATAACAAAAATACGGAATACTTACTTTAATCCGTAAATATTCCGTATTCCACTTCTTTTTCATTTGATTTTATTATTACAAATTCAATTTTAGCTGTTCAAACTCCGCTTCATTGATATAGCCGTTTTCCAAATAAACATACAAATCACGCAATTTCTCCAAATTACAGAAGGAACGCAGCTTTTCCTCTGCTTCATGATATTCCACATCAATGATGGTGCCGATTTCCTTATGTGTCTTTGGGGACTCGCTGTGGTTATGAGAAGCATACATTTCCAATAATTTATCGCGATATTCCTCAGCCAAAGAATACAGGGCATAAGCACTGAGTGAGCCATGTAGGGCCCCGCCGATCAAGGGCAGTGTTTCCAGCGCCTTCCATGACAATTTATGACATACCTTCTGATAGAGCATTTGGGTGAGCACACTGCTGGAAGCCGTGGTTAATGTAATGGCGCAGTCCGCTCCGATTAACATGACTAACAATACTTCCAAATCTTCATTTTTTGTATAGCGGAAAGAATCGCGGTGTCCATAAAGATAATACAATTCCTGGGACAACTTCGCCGAATGATAAGCAAACTGGGCGAAATCCACCGGCAGTAAAAGTAAGGTGCTGCTAATGCCGTATAGCGAGATTCCCATCGACATTCCTCCGGCATAAAGGCAGCGCTTTTTCATACAATCATTTCCCGCTTTGGTGATTATTTCCATACCAACGCACTCTGCCACACAATCGCTGTAAATGGCGCGTTCCACCTGATCACTGGGCAAATAAGGGGACAATGCAGTACGTAAAAAAGAATCACGATCCACCTTTGTCTTTTCCAAACTCAGTTTTTTTAAATCTATTCGCATCCCTATAATTCCTCCTGATAAGTGAATCCCAGTCCCTGTACTTCCGTTGTATCCGTCACTACTACAAAGGCTTCCGGATCAATATGATGGATCAACCGATTCAATGTCGGTAATTGCTTTTTAGAAACAACGATCATGATCATTGGGCGCTGTTCCTTGGTATAGCCACCGGTTGCTTGAATGATGGTAGCGCCGCGATTTAAATCGCTATATATCTTAGACATAATTTCCTCATGATGTGTCGATATAATCATTACATTTTTGGCATCACGACCGCCGATCATCAGCATCTTATCGACCATAATTCCGGTTAAATAAACGGAAATCAAACCAATTAATGCTGCCTCTAGACCATAGGATGCAATTCCCAGACAAACGGTAAGACCATCGGTAATCATGACCAAAGTTGGTAATGATACACCGGTATATTTGTTAATGATTAGCGGCGGGATGTCCATACCGCCTGTTGATGCCCCCGTGCGAAATACCAAGCCTACTCCAATACCGCACAACACACCGGCATAGACGGCAGAAAGCAAAAGACTCGTCGTAACCTGTTCATGAAAAACACTTGTTACCAAAGTGAGAAACAGCGGATAAAATATTGTGCTCAATATCGTATTTAAAGCGAATTTCTTTCCCAGCAATAATGCTCCGACCAGAAACAGCGCCACGGTTAATACATTGATCATAACGTTAGGATCCACATGAATGAACGGCTCCAATGCGACCGCAATACCGGCTACTCCGCCACTTAATAAATGAATCGGAAGTACAAATACCCCGACCCCAATCGCCAATATTGCATTCCCCGCAACAATGAGCAGAACATCAAGCAACTGTTCCCTTTTTTGCATTCATTCACCGCCTTATTCTCTGCCTATTATTATATCACCCATTCAAAAAAACATAAACAAAATTTCAAAGATATAATTACTTTCATAGCGAACGATAAATTCTTACCGAAACATTCTTGAGCAGATATGCTTCGACTCCTATAAAATATGTACAAAAAAAAGAATCGCAAAGGTATTCATACCTGTACGATTCTTCATTGTCAATTATTCAATCGGAATATATCTTTTATCTGCTTCTTTTTTTGGAACAATTACACGTAATTCACCGTTATTATAAGCGGCTCGAATTTCCTGTTCGCTTACGTCTTCACCAACATAAAAGCTGCGCTGGAAATTACCGCTGACGCGCTCTTGCCGAATCACATTGCCTTGACGGTCTTTATCTTCATGCAACGCTTTACGAGTTGCCATAATGGTCAAGTATCCGTTGCTCAATTCCATGCGAATATCTTCTTTACGACATCCGGGCAGTTCCATATTCAACAGATATTTTCCATCTCGTTCCATAATATCCGTTTTCATCGATGAATCACCAATACCACGGAAAATCGAAGATGGCCAAAAATCATCAAATGCATCATCAAAGAATCCAGTTGTACGTGGGAAGAATTTCATATCCATCGCCTCTTTCTTAACATTCACGCTTGCCATATCAAGCGCACATGAATATTCCTCCGTTAGGCATGATTTCCTAACTACAGTTATTATTATAATCAAAAAATTAGCACTGTCAAGTGTAGAGTGCTAATTTTTTTATTTTTTTATTCGTAGTTTATCAATGAAAAGTTATCTCCACGTAATGAAAATCCCTTTTAAATGAATGACATTGATTCATTTAATCATCAAATTTTATAAGTAACTCGCACAAAAAATGAACAAGAAAACGCATATCCTTGCTCATTTTTCCAAGTTTGTTTACTGACTGCTTATTTTGTTTTTTCAATAATGTCTTTAAAGCTGTCTGCTTTTAAAGACGCACCGCCAATTAAAGCACCGTCAATATCTTCACAAGCCATATATTCTACGATGTTTTCCGGCTTTACAGAACCGCCATATTGGATTCTTACTGCATCAGCAGCTTCTTTGCCATACATTTTTTCGATCTGATCACGAACGATATGGCAGCACTTCTGTGCATCTTCTTTTGTTGCGGATTTACCGGTACCGATTGCCCAAATCGGTTCATAGGCAATGACAATACCCTTTACGCATTCCGGACACAAATCTGCCAAGCTTCCGCTCAGCTGCGCACGGATTACGCTTTCCGTTTCTTTTGCGTCATATTGTGCTTCGGTTTCACCGATACATACGATCGGAGTGATACCGGCTTTGATCAAGCGCTTTGCTTTTTTATTTACGGTTTCGTCCGTATCGCCGAACATCTGACGACGTTCTGAGTGACCGATGATGCAGTATTTTACACCGATTTCCTCTAACATTGGAACGCTGACCTCGCCGGTAAACGCACCGCTGTCCTCGAAATGGCAGTTCTCTGCCGCAATGATTAAATTCTTTGCATTTTTGATCGCATCCTGAAGTGCCAAGAAGGATGTACCGACACCGTAAGTAGCTCCATCATGGCAAACAGGATCTACTTCTTTAATAAATGCCGTCGCTTCTGCGATCGTCTTATTCATTTTCCAGTTTCCGACAATAATTGGTTTTCTCATATGTTTTCTCCTATTTATCTGAGATTACCGCGATACCCGGTAATTCTTTACCTTCCATGTATTCCAGTGATGCACCGCCGCCGGTAGAAATGTGCGAGAATTTCTCAGCGAATCCCAGCTGAATTGCCGCAGCCGCAGAATCACCGCCGCCGATTACAGTAGTGGCATCAGGCAATTCCGAGATCGCCTTGCATACTTCCAGCGTTCCGGTTGCGAACGGTTTCATTTCGAATACACCCATTGGTCCATTCCATACTACGGTTTTTGCGCCTTCCAGTTCCTTGCGATACAATTCAATGGATTTCGGTCCGATATCCAATCCCATGTAATCATCAGGAATGTGATAGCTGTCCGCTACCATCGTATTAGCATCCTCCGCAAACTTATCTGCGCACATATTATCAACCGGCAAAACCAGCTTGCCATTGGCTTTTTCCAAATATTCCTTAGCCAAATCAATTTTGTCTTCCTCTAACAAGGACTGACCGATATTCGCGCCCTGCGCCTTCAAGAAGGTATAAGCCATACCGCCACCGATCAAAACCTTGTCGGCTTTTTTCAACAAATTATCGACAACAGCAATTTTATCGGATACTTTAGCACCTCCGATAATTGCCACAAACGGACGTTGGGGTGTATCCACTGCAGCCCCCAGCATCTTCACTTCTTTTTCTACCAGGAAACCCAGCGCATTCGGCAAAATGGAAGGAATACCAGCAGTAGATGCATGAGCACGATGAACCGATCCAAACGCGTCCTCTACGAACAGATCGCCCAAAGACGCCCAGTATTTAGCCAATTCCGGATCATTTTTGCTTTCGCCCTTCTCATAACGAGTATTCTGCATTAACACGATTTCGCCATCCTGTAATGCCGCAACAGCATTTTCCAATTCTTCACCGCGGGTTACCGGTACAAAGGTTACTTTCGTATCGACCAATTCACTCAAACGATCCGCAACACAGCGCAAGTCGTTTTTTGCCTTGTCTTCTTCCGTTTTTACTTTGCCTAAGTGTGACATTAAAATAACCTTGGCATGATTCTCAACCAAGTACTTAATAGTCGGCAAAGCTTGAATGATACGGTTGTCGTTTGTGATTTTGCCATCTTTACGAGGAACATTGAAGTCACAGCGTACAATGACCCGTTTTCCGGCAACATCTAAATCTTTTACAGTTCTTTTTGCCATAATAAAAATCCTCCTTTAATAACGCTTTCATTATAACACCTTTAGCCCTTTTAGTAAACGAAAAACAGCACTTTCCCCTTGGTGGTTTCAACCTCATTGTAGCTCGGCACTACCCATTATTACTCCGTGCTATTCAATATCCTCACTATGATATTTCACACGGATATTAAGCAAGCAAAAAAGCATCAAATCCATCATATAGATTCTTGTAAAAAATATTTTCCTATAATCCCATCCATAAATATGTTAAAATGAAAGTAACCGAGCAGGAGGATTTATCATGTCCCAATTCAAAGAAGAATTTATTGAACTATATCAAAAGAACATTCATCGTGAAGGCTCCGATAAACTGCTAGAATATTTATGCGGTGCACAATCAGATTTTTTCAGTGCTCCTGCCAGTACAAGATTTCATAGCTCCTATAGCGGTGGATTGGTCGAACATTCCTTAAACGTATATCATTGCTTATGCGATTATCTTACAAGAGAACGCGCACAAAAGCTGTATCATATGAATTACAGCGATGAAACGATTGCCATTGTAGCCTTATTACATGATATTTGTAAAATCAACTGTTACAAAATCGGCATTCGCAACAAAAAGATTGACGGTGTATGGAAACAAGTGGAAGTCTTTGAATATCAAGATGAGCTTCCCTATGGCCACGGTGAGAAAAGCGTCTATATCATCAGCGGATTCATGCGTTTAACACGAGAAGAGGCCTTTGCGATTCGCTATCATATGGGATTTTCAAATAATGATAATCCCGGCAATATCGGCTACACCTTTGAGCATTATCCTCTCGCCTTTGCCTTGAGTACTGCTGATATGGAAGCAACATATTTCCTTGAACATGATTAATCACAAGGGATCCATTTTCAACCACAAAAAAAACGGAACGCTCACCCAGAGACATCCGTTTTTTCTTTGCTTATTTTCTATTTGATTTGAAATTTGTTAGTCAACCGTTAATGGTTTTACCTGTTCCCAACTGAATTCCTTGCGTCCAAAATGTCCGTAGCAAGCTGTTTTTTTGTAAATCGGGCGGCACAAATCCAATTCTTTGATAATATTCGCAACTTCAAAATTGAAATTCTTTTCGATGATTTCAAGCAATTCTTCATCAGATTTTACACCGGTACCGAATGTTTCCACCATGACGGATACCGGTTTTGCTTTACCGATCGCATAAGCAACCTGAACTTCACATTTCCGTGCCAGTTTCGCTGCGACAATACTTTTTGCGACGTAACGACAATAGTATGCCGCACTGCGATCAACCTTGCTGGGATCCTTGCTGGAGAAGCAGCCGCCGCCGATACGCCCCATTCCGCCATAGGTATCCACTACAATTTTTCTTCCGGTCGTACCACTATCGCCAAAACTTCCTCCCAATACAAAGCTGCCGCTGGGATTAATAAAATACTTAGTATTTTCATCGACTAAAGATGGGTCAATCACCTTTTCAACAACCTCTTTCATGACGAGCTCTTTTATTTCTTCCTGTGTTACCCCTTGTGCATGCTGAGTGGAAACGACAATCGTATCAATGCGTTTTACATGATCGTTTTCATACTCCACCGTCACCTGCGTTTTTCCATCCGGCTTTAAAATCGGATGCGCTCTACGTACATCACTCAACTGCTTTGCCAAGCGATGCGCATAATCAATCGCCGCCGGCATTAAATTCTCCGTATCATCACAGGCATAGCCAAACATCAAGCCCTGATCTCCTGCGCCCATTTCCTCATTGTTATGAACCACTGCTTGATGAATTTCATTAGATTGGCGATTGACCTTTACCATAACATGATAATCTTCTTCATAACCTATCTCACGAATCGTATCTAATGCAATCTTTTCATAATCAATGACCGCCTCGGTACCCGCTTCTCCATAGATCAATACAAAATCATCTTTGATGGTACATTCTACCGCCATCTTGCTGCTTGGATCCTGTGCCAATGCCGCATCCAGAATACTGTCCGCAATCTGATCGCAGATCTTATCCGGATGACCTTCCGTAATACTTTCTGATGTAAATAAATGCTTATTCATATTCATACCTCCATAAAAAAGCCCTCTTTCAAGAGAAGGCTTGTATTTATAAATCCATCTCTTATCGTTGTCAGCAGTACCACCTTGTCCTTATGACAGGTTGGTGTGGGATCAAGCGAGCTGACTCTCTAACCCAACTCTTGATAAAAAGGCTATTTATATTTAAACACAAAGCGATAGGAAATGCAATAATAAATAAAAATTTTACCTTCGCAGCCGCATAAAAAAGATATGCGATGAATGTCATCCAGCCTAATTTTTTGTTAATCCTATGATCTTATTTGTTAGAATGGCCTTGGAGGTATTCGTTATGAACGATGCCATCCTGATGTACCACTACTACATCTACACACTTGTATTAGACACAGTCTCAAGAAGACTAACAACAAATTTTTATGTAAGAAAAGTGAATCTATTGTTAAAGAAGTTGTCTAACTGCTTCTTAGCGGTGGTACTAAAAAGGCGAGGACGGCAATCCTCGTTTTTCCTTTGGTGTTACTGCCTAATCCCTGCACTAATATTATATGCAAGATAAAACAAATCTGCGAACGTTTACTTGTGCAAATTGAATCTCTATTTTTTATATACATAAAGGCTCACAAATTTTATATACTGTTTTATTATTTGTCAATTTTTATTTAAACAAATCATAATTTTTTTAAGTTTATGCATATAGAAAATGATAAGCTTATATAAATAGAGGCGCTATCAGCCTCTCCTCTCCCTTTTTACATACGCAAAAGATGAGCAAATAAAAAAATGCATCTAGTCTCTTAAACTCAAGAAATTCGATGCATTTCATTTTAGCGATCTTTTACAATCTTAATCGTCGACGATCTTATGCTTTTCCGGCAGAACCGAATTGTTTCATCATCGCAACAACCTTTGCCTGCATTGCATCAGCACCCGGTTTTAACAGTTTACGCGGGTCATAGCCTTTGCCTTCCTGATCCTTGCCAGCTTCAATGTACTTGCGAGTTGCGGCCGCGAATTCCAGCTGTAATTCGGTATTGACATTGATTTTGGAAACACCCAAAGTGATTGCCTTAGCGACTTGATCTGCAGGGATTCCGGATCCGCCATGCAATACCAGCGGTTTACCATTGGTTACGCTCTGGATTTCACCCAGCCGATCGAAATTCAATCCTGCCCAATCAGCCGGATATTTACCGTGGATGTTACCGATACCGGCAGCCAAGAAATCAACGCCTAAGTTAGCGATGGTCTCGCATTCTTTCGGATCTGCCAGTTCACCCATGGAAGCTACGCCGTCTTCCTCACCGCCGATGCCGCCGACTTCACATTCAATAGAGCAGCCTTTGCTGTGAGCCAATGCGATCATTTCCTTGGATTTTGCCAAGTTTTCTTCAAACGGATAATGAGAACCATCAAACATAACAGAAGTAAAGCCTGCCTCAATACAAGCCTTTGCTCCTTCATAAGTGCCATGATCCAAATGCAGTGCCACCGGAACGGTGATGCCTAAGAAATCATGAATTTCACGAACCATTGCAACGACGGTCTTAAAGCCGCACATATACTTTCCTGCGCCTTCGGATACGCCTAACATTACCGGAGATTTTGCTTCCTCGGCAGCCAGCAGGATTGCTTTGGTCCACTCCATGTTGTTGATGTTGAACGCACCGACAGCATAATGCCCTTCATGTGCCTTGTTGATCATTTCAGTTGCAGATACTAATGCCATAAATTTCATTCCTCCTTGTTCTTTGATAAGTCTATTTTACTGCATTTTCTTCGCTTTGAAAAGGTTTATCCAAGAATTTCATCATTTTTATAGGATGGATTATGAAATCATGACGTGATTTGAATTATGATCCGCATACTGCGCTGAAAGGACACTTAAACAGCGACAAAAAACTCGTGTGATTGTCATCACAACGAGCTTTATCGTAAAATGCAATTTATTTATTTTGTCCATTCACTCATGGCATTTTGATATGCCTTGGTTTTTTCATGCGCATCGGCAACGTTCTTACCCTTAACGCAATAATAGAACTTGCATTTCGGTTCGGTGCCGCTGGGACGAATGGCAATCCAGCTTCCATCGGCCAAATAATATTTCAACACATCCGATTTAGTAAAGCCGCAAAGCTCGCTTTCTTTGCCATCCTCAACAATTCGGCATTCCTTATAGTCTTCAAAACGGATCACTTTCTCATTCGCAATCGTTTCCGGCTGGGCACTGCGCAGAGTGGAGAGAATTTCCTGAATGCGGGCGGCACCTTCCTGACCGGCCAAGGTCAAGGACGTCTGGCTTTCCTCATAAGCGCCAAATTCCTCATATAAGCCATGAAGAACATCGACTAAGGTCTTGCCCTGTTCCTTATAGAAACATGCGGCCTCTGCCAGCATTAAGCAGGCTTGCGGCGCATCCTTGTCACGGACAAACGGTTTGATCAAGGAACCGTAGCTTTCCTCATAGCCGAATACGTACTGCTTTTCACCGCTCACTTCATACTTCGCTACTTTTTCACCGATAAACTTAAAGCCGGTTAACGTCTTTTCCGTCTCAACGCCGTATTTCGCTGCGATCTTTTCACCCAGATCACTTGTTACGACAGTATTAAACATCACCGGATGCGGCGGCATCATGCCTTTTGCCTGTAGCTGAGATAAAATGTATTCGATTAATACGGATCCGCTTTGGTTGCCGGTCAGCACTTTATATTCGCCATCATGCAATACGCCTACACCCATACGATCGGCATCGGGATCACAAACGAGAATGATGTCCGCATGTTCACGCTCTGCGTATTTTAATGCCAGCTCATAAGCGCCCTTTTCTTCAGGATTCGGAGTCGGCGTGTTGGAAAAATCCGGATCAGGAGTACACTGTTCCTCGACTGCCACAAACTGATAACCTAAACGAGTATAAATTTCCTTTACCGGAATGTTTGCCGTACCATGCTCCGGGGAGAATACGATCTTCACATTTGCTTTATTCACTTCCGGATTTAATTGAATGCTTAAAACATTCTTATAGTATTCTTCATCTACATCCTTGCCGATCATCGTAATGAGCGCTTCCTGTTCCTTTGATGGATTTGCGGTAATCGCCAACTCATCCTCAATCGCATTGACGTGATCAATCACCTGCTGGGCAAGTGCAGGAACTAACTGGCATCCCTTTTCATCATACAACTTATAGCCGTTGTATTCTCTGGGATTATGACTTGCGGTAATCATAATGCCGCCGAAGCAATGGAAATGGCGTACCGCAAACGATAATTCCGGCGTCGGACGCAGCGACTCAAACACATAAGAGCGAATTCCAAACGTCGCTAACACCCTTGCACTGTCCATCGCAAACTCCTGTGACATATGACGATTATCATAGCCAATCGCCACACCGCGCTGTTTAGCATCTTCACCATGTTCGCTGATGTATTGTGCAAAACCGACATTTGCCTTGCGAATCGTATGCAGATTAATGCGATTGGTTCCCGGTCCCAAGATACCGCGCATTCCTGCTGTACCGAAAGCAATCGTCGTATAAAAGCTGTCCTGCTTTTCTTTTTCATCCATGTTCACTAATGGTTCCTTATAAGACGGATCCAAATTCGGATGGTTTAACCATCGTTCATATGCAGCTTGAATCATTTCATAGTCCTCCTCTAACTTTACCATCATTATACTATTTTGTTAGCGCTTTCGCAATGCTGCACCGGCGAAAAAAAAGATGGCATAAGCCATCTTTTCCGTATTAGCCGATAATTTTCTGTGCGCGCAATACTTCTTCGATTGCGGCAATCGCAGCATCCTCGTCGTCACCGTTACAAGTAATGGTGATTTCAGAATTCGTTGGGATACCCAAGGACATAACACCCATAATGGATTTCATGTTTACTTCACGACCTTTAAAAGCCACATTGACTTCGCATTTGAATTTGCTGGCAGCGTTTACGGCAACAGTAGCCGGACGTGCATGCAATCCAACCGGGTCAATAACGGAAACTGTAATTTGCTTCATTTCTATATTCCTCCTGTTTTACTTAGTTCTACGTCTTCTATTTTAAACCATTTTGTGAACACTTACAATGCTTTATTGACTTTTTTTCTAAGTTTTTCATATTTTGGCCGCTGAATCACAGCGCTTTCAATAGGAAATCAGCATTATAGCTGCGCCAAAAATTCCTCAACATCCATTACCGCGATCCCATCCTGTTCCAGCATTTGAACAAAGATGCCATTCCCCTTGATCAAGATACCGTCAAAATTACCGCTGTAGCGTTGTCCTTTGCCGCAGGAAGGACTACGTGATTGTAAAATCGCCAAATCAATATGTTCCTTTTGTGCGACCTCTAGCGCTGCCTTTGCCCCCTGATAAAATGCTTCACTCACGTCGACATTATCAAAAGTGATAACGCGACCACCTTTGATTTCCGCACAGGCACGCGGTGTCGGCAATCCACCCAGCACCTCGGGACATACGCTCACATATTCTTGATTTGCCAAAAAGTCGATCAGCTTGCGACATTCATTATTCCCACCGCTGTATTTACAGTTAACTCCCAGAAGACATGCGCTAACCAAATACTTCATTCTTCCTCATCCTCATCTTCATCATTACTGCCCCGATCATAAACATAAAGGGAGCTTTCGTAATCCTCATCATTTAAATAATGGTAATCATCATCGGTCAAAATCAGCTGTTCAATATAAAACAACGTATCATACCAGACGTTTAAATCTCCATGAAGATCATTTCCCCGCACATTTAAATAACATAAATCCTCCATTGTCTGAATTCCCCTAAGACTCGTTATATCATTATATTCCAAATTGATGCGAGTCAAGCTGGGCAGTTGAAATAACGGAAAAATATTATCAATGAGATTAAAACCAAGATCAATTTCTGTCAGATTCTCCATATGGCGCAAAAAATTCAAGTTATCTATATGATTGTGATCCGCTACCAAAATTTCCAGATTAAATAAATTTGCCATCGGTTCGCCGTTTTCAATTTCACAATGACTGGCACGAAGCAGCTTCAGCTTTTCCAGATAAGCAATCGGAGATATATCCGATAACGGACAGTTGCTGATATCCAGTACTTCTAAATTACGAGAATCGCGCAGTGATGAAATCGACAACAGTGGATTATCGCTTAATTTCAACCGTCTAAGTTGCGGCACATATTCCAACCCCAACAAGGACACAAGCTCATTGGCATGAACATCCAGCTGGACAAGACGAGGAAAAAAGCGTAAGAATGATAAATCCTCAATCTGCGTATTCACAATCGTTAATTCACGAACGCTTGTTAGCGCTTCTTCACGCAGTTTACGCTCAAATCGACCACTGCCGAATTGCATCAGCAGCATTTCATACAGCTGCGGATCTTCTATTCCATTGGCATCATTGGAAATGATCCCCATGCGCATCTTCCTCTCTGTCAGGAAAATTATACCATGAATCCAACTCTTTTTACGATGATTTTTTATCCTTGACTCTTGATAAGTAAATTGTGGCAACCATAAACAAATGATATAATGTAAAAAACAGTGACTTGAATTACTGATGAAAGCAGGATGATTTTCTTATGATTTGTTTAGAAACAATTACAGATAAAAAACGTTTTTGGAATATTTACCAAAAATATTTATATGAAATGACACAGTTTTATCATGACGAGATGGATGAACAGGGGAACTATCCTGCTAAATTTTTTAATAGCTATTTTGAAGGAGATGCTAAGCGAAAAGCAGTGTATATCATGAATGAGAATACGCTGATTGGCTTTGCCTTAATAAACAATTATTCTCATACAGGAAACGACATTGACTATGCGATCGCAGAATTCACAATCTTTCCAAGCTATCGCAAACATGGCTATGGCTATGAAGCAGTGAAGCTGATTTTCCATTTATTTGCGGGACAATGGGAAATCAAATATAACATAGGTAATCATAAAGCCGTACTCTTTTGGTCAAAACTAACGGAAATATATGCCCCCAAAGTCGAAAAGCTCAATGATGAAGAAAAAATCATATCTTTTTCAACAGCCTCAAATCAATAACCATCCATTATCACGATACCTCATTATTTCTTCCTTCTTAATGCCCTCTCTCATATAGTTAGCTTTCTTGAAAAACGTGTCTTCTCGTCAATCCATTTTTTGGTTATAATCTGTCTGCTATTCCAATATCCCCCATTCAAACATAATTGACCTAATTTAGCCATATCCATATTTGTAAGGGATAATCCCCAACCAGCCGTATTCGTTCCCTTTGAATCGGCAACCCAGCCATTTGTACCTTTTGATTTATAAAAAGCGAGCTGTTCTTCTTTATTAAACAGATATCCCCAATTGAACAAGACCATTATCGCAGAAAAAGCCTTTGATTCATCAGTTTATACACTACTTTTCACATATCAACTGTCAAAGATGGATTGATATCAAAAAAAGCATCTTCTCATTATGAGATAAATGCTTTTCTATTTAGACTATCTTATTCTAACAGTTCCTTTTCTTTAATTTAAATTGTTAATAAAATGCCGATCATTAATACAATGGCACAGCCAATACCTAGTATAATTCTTCCTTTTGAGTACTCAACCCATGATTTATGCGCATCCGACAAGCTCTTATTATCTTGATTCAGTTTTTCGATTATTTTGCTTTGTTTTTCAGTCATATATACTTCACTCCTTATGATTTTCCCATGCTTTACCGGCATAACAAATAAACAAAATACAATCATTAACCAATCTTTTTTTAACTAATACTTGTATGAAGAAAGCTACCTCTTTCTACTTTACAATATGAATCTTCACTCCTATCGTTACCATGGGTATCACATCTCCTGATCAACTGTTTCTTTACACCTATACTATCTTATAAATCAGTGAAATTGTCAAGCAAATAATCTTGTTTTTTCAAAGGTTTGCCTGTATTAAAAAGCTCGCTTTGATAAACAAACAAAACGTTAATGAGACGTTATCTTAAATAAAAAACAGGCAATGATTGAGATTCGCTTACTTTCTCGTCCATTGCCTTTTTCATCTTACCTTTACTCCTCGTCAAAATGATGACGACTTGCCATAAACAGATAGAGAATACCGCACAGGATTCCGCCGATCGGAAAAACCACCCATGCCTTTCCCCATGCATCAAACAGGCAGGAAAAGATCAAATAGCCGGCGGTAGCGACCAACATGATCATACCGGCATATAGACCATATAGCTCATCCTGTTGCTTCTGTTGTCTCATCTTCGCTGATTGCGGCATTGTCTGAGCTATTTTATCTTTGCGCATTCCAAAGTAAACAAATATACTAACCGCAATGGTCACAAACGACATGAATATTCCATTGGCAAAGGCTTCATTATAATATGCTTCCAACAGCTGCTGGGCAATTACACCGATCAAAAGCAAGCCGACCCCCAAACACATCGCGATCGTAAAATTCCGCTCAAAGACTTGAATTTCTTTCTCTCCATATATCCCTTGAGGATGCTGCGGATGACGGCGTTCAAAGGTGCTCTTTTGCATACCCATAAATACAAAGCTTATGACTCCTATCAAAACAAAGCTTAAAAACATTGCATCCAGCAGCGTTTCTTCCAGCGCCAACAAGCCGTTGTCAAAAAAGTTATACAGCGTTAATCCCAACAGGATCATCCCCACCCCAAAGGTCGTTAATATCGCTTCCAGGCGAGATTGCTTTATATACTCATCCTTGGTAGTAAGCACTTCCTCCTTGACTTCCCCTTTGATTAAATCATCGAGCGTGCAGTGGAATAACTCACACAGCTGTAACAGCTTATCCAGCTCCGGCATCGCGCTGCCGTTTTCCCATTTACTGACGGACTGCCGCGATACTTGTAAATGCTCCGCCATTTCCTCCTGAGACATCCCGCGCGATTTTCGCAGCTCCCGTAAATTTTCTTCAAATTTCATTTTTATCACCTGTTCTTTCCGCCTCCATTCTATCAAAGCAGGTATGGGTGCACTACCAATTACAACGTGCATTTTGTCAAATGTTGTCAACCAGCACTTTACATATGCTTATTTTAAAGGCTTTTCATCATGTCGTAAGAATACATAGCGATGATCATCAGAGCTTGCTTCATGAAATTGCCATCCGTCCTCATGAAAGTTCTTCAGCTGATTGGGATCATCTATTTTATGTTTCATAATCATTCTGACCATTTTTCCTCGCGCTATTTTCGCATGGGTCGCTATGATTTTAGTCGTTTGATTCTTTATCGTGCGAAACTCAACATTCACGCAATGTTCCTCTGCCTTTAAATTTTGTAAAACTGCCTGTGCATATTCAACGCTGGATAAATTAACATAGATGCCATCTTCACAATCCTTGCGCATTTCCCGCATCAGGGAATCACTCCAATAAGAATATAGATTATCAATTCGCTGCGATAAATTCCTTGCCTGCATCTCCAAGCGATAGGGATAAATGCTGTCAAGCGGCTTTACTATGCCATAAAATCCGGAAAGGATACGCAGATGATTTTGAGCAAAGTTTAAATCCGCTGCACTCCAATCCATGACATTCATCGCATGAAACGCCAAGCCGCTGTACGTTAACAGCGCATGTGTGCCTTCACAATCAAAGCGCATATCCGCAAATTTCTCCTGTACCTGCAAAGCCGTTTTGGCATTGACATTCATCACATTCATAATCTGCTCATCATTATAAGTCTTTAATATTTCCCATAGCTCCTCTGCCTCTACACAAAATGAGGGCAAACTCATTGGCAGTGAGGTACGGCGCGGCTTCATATTTTTTGTCGGTGCGATAAAGGTGATCATAAGCATCCCTTCCTTTTCTAAACATGATTGTAATATGGATGTGATACTGCGTCAAATAGAAACAGCATAAAGCACTGTTTTTATGAGAGAGCGTATGAAGTACAGCGCCTTAGCAGGACAATAAGCTAATCAAAAAGACCTTATCATTGTTTTTCGTATGATTAAGCTTCTTTCATTTCTTCTCTTTATATTGTCTTCTTATAATGACCTCCATCAGGCTTCTATATCATATCAGTCTGATAGATTATATAGTGTTTAAGGTCCGTTTGCAACAGGACTGTTAAGACATTTTCTAACCTTATTTTTTGTGACAGATTCCCAATTGATACATGTTGGGTTCACATCTAAAACACTATAAAACCATGAGTGAAACAATCGCTTTATTTTTTAACCTGCCGTTATTAATGATGAAAAAATGATATGAAGAATTTATAGCGAAAAAGCGGTACTGCTCTTGTCATTTGAGCAATACCGCCTATTTGAAATTACTGCCTTATAACGATGAATATTGTTTATCCAGTTAGTGTTTTATTTTACCTTCGCGTCCAATGTATCGTCCTTCACTACGACGTCATGCGCTCCGCCTTCGACAATGCTGGTGGAAGAAACCAAGGTTAGTTTGGCATTTTTCTGTAATTCAGCGATGGTTAAGCATCCGCAGTTGCACATCGTATGCTTCACCTTGCTTAATGTCATCTGTACGTTGTCCTTTAAGGAGCCGGCATAGGGCACATAGGAATCCACACCTTCCACAAAGGAGAGCTTATTGGCACCACCCATATCATAGCGCTGCCAGTTACGGGCTCTGGCGCTGCCTTCGCCCCAATACTCCTTCATATAGGTACCGTTGATTGTGACCTTTTGCGTCGGTGACTCATCAAAACGGGAGAAATAGCGTCCTAGCATGACAAAATCCGCGCCCATTGCCAATGCCAATGTAATATGGTAATCATGCACGATACCGCCATCCGAACAAATCGGAATATAAATGCCTGTTTCACGATAATATTCATCACGCGCCTTCGCTACATCTATGGTTGCCGTTGCCTGTCCGCGTCCGATGCCTTTTTGTTCACGCGTGATACAGATAGAGCCGCCGCCGATACCGATCTTGATAAAATCCGCACCGGCTTCTGCCAAGAAACGAAAGCCTGCCGCATCCACAACATTACCGGCGCCGACCTTCACCCGATCACCGTAATGATCGCGAATCCACTTCAATGTTAGACGCTGCCATTCACTGAAGCCCTCGCTGGAGTCGATACATAAAACATCCGCTCCTGCCTCCACCAATGCCGGAACGCGTTCTTCATAATCGCGCGTATTGATACCGGCGCCGACAAGATAGCGCTTCTGTGCATCCAGCAGTTCATCGGGATTTTCCTTATGAGAATCGTAATCCTTACGGAATACAAATGCGACCAGATGCTGATTCTTATCCACTATCGGAAGCTGATTTAATTTATGATCCCAGATCAAGTCGTTGCATTCGCTCAAACTCATGCCCTCTTTACCGCAGATCATTTTATCGAACGGTGTCATGAAATCGGCTACCTTGGTCTTTGGATCCATGCGGGATACGCGATAATCACGACTCGTCACAATTCCGATCAGCTTGCCGTTAGGGCTACCGTCCTCGGTAACCGCCATTGTCGCATGACCGCTTTTTTCTCTGATTGCCAAAACATCTGCCAGTGTCGCATCCGGCTTCACATTGGAATCGCTGAACACAAAACCGGCCTTAGTCGCCTTAACACGCCGTACCATTGCCGCTTCATTCTCCACGCTTTGCGAGCCATATATGAAGGAAAGACCGCCTTCCCGTGCCAATGCACAAGCCATCTTTTCTCCAGATACTGACTGCATGATTGCGGATACCATCGGTATATGCAAGGTCAGCGGACATTCTTCTTCGCCCTTGCGATATTTTACCAACGGTGTATGTAAGGAAACGTTTTGCGGTGTTGCTTCCGCAGAAGAATAGCCCGGCACCAACAAATACTCACTGAAAGTCCGGGATGGTTCATCAAAAATAAACGCCATATTCACTTCACTCCTCTTTTCTTTTTACCCCTTATACTATGATGATAGTTTTATTTATTATAAGGATTCCGGCATGAAAAATCAAGGTAAAATGAAAATTTTTTCAATGATGTTAGCGTGCCGATAAAAGATGGAATAAAAAGGCAAAAAAGCCGCCTGTTAACGGCTTTTCATTTATTCTCATACCACTTCCTTCATCAACCGTGATGAATACAAAGCATTTGCTTAAGAGCGCAGTCGCAGCAGTGCCAGTATTAACAACAGGCAACCGCTGATCCATGAAACATCACCATGCCAATGACATAGCCACCGCCCTCCCAGCCAGCAGCCGCTTACAATCGCCATTACACCGATCACAAATGATAGACTCAACAACACAGGAACATCAATCACGCCGATGCCATAAGCAAGACCACTTGCCAAAGAATCCAGTGACAAAGCCACCCCCAGATAAGCAGCTTCTTTACCGCTGAGCTCCTTGGAATGATCGCGATCTGCCTTTGTTTCATCCAGAAAAATATCGACCACAATCGAAATTCCTTTCCAGCGTATAATGAGCGGTTTTTGTTTGTTTCGATTCACATATCGCTTTACCTGTGCCTGAAACAAATGAGATACTCCCAGCCCACATAACATGGCAAAGCTCACCCATCTTCCAACATTCGGTGTAAAAAAACTCGTCAATGTACCGGCCAGTCCTACCGATATTCCCAATAGTGATGTTCCGCAAAAAGCGATGATACATACCGACTTCCATGGAATGCGAATGCGCTCAATCCCATAGGCAACGCTCATAAAAAAGCTATCACAGCACGTAGCCAATATGAGCAGGATCATATCCACCATATGATCGCCCCTCTCTACCATTCATCCTATGATGACGCGGCTTTATGAGGGTAGGCAAAAACCCTTTCCTATTGTGGGTAACAGAAAATCAACACCCGCCGCAACCTTTAAGAAGCGCTTAGTAAAACCATCCTGTTCCGCCTTGCGCATGATTCTTCTGGTTGTAGTATTGCGGACAGTATATATTATTGGAACTCTGTTGCGCATTGGATCGATAAGCGCCATAACCACGGAACGGTGAATCAATGGCTAAACCGCTGATTAAGGCATACTGAGTACCCATAGTTCTCAATGCATGACCACCTTCGCAAAATAGCAGCGTTTCCATCATCGCAGCGCTGTTGACCGTTTCATATTGGCGACGATATGCATTAATATTAACCTGCGGTATTAACATAAACTGCCTCCTTTCTCCTTACTCTATGCATGAAATAATTTTTGTTATCCACGCATATCCAAGAACGAGAAATTCATTCTAATACTTAAAATCGCAGTTCATGAAACAATTAAATAACGAGGGAAAGACGCATGCTTATATCAATCCATGTTTTTTACAATAATGGTATATCCCATCTTCTTTCACACTTCCGCAAATATCATCCGCAATCGCTTTCACATCCTCCGTGGCATTTCCCATGGCAATTCCCATACCAGCCGTCTTTAGCATCGCAACATCATTGGAGCCATCTCCAAACGCAATCGCATTTTCTTTCGTCAAATGATAGTAGGCAAGAATTTTTTCTACTCCCAGTCCCTTTCCTCCGTCTGCCGGAATAATATCCACTGCCCTATCCCACCATGCCGTTATTTTCGCGCCATGAACACCATCTAAAAGTGCCGCGTATTCTTCTTTTCGACCGCCCATCATAATCTGGTAGATTTCGCCTTTCGCAAAATTATCGAAATCCTCTATCACTTTAACCTGATTATTAGAGATTGCCATATACTCCATTAAATCTTTATCAGTGCCATTCGCACCTTCACTCGTAAGATTCGCAAGCATAACAGGACGTTTGATCTTCCTTCCGTTCTCGATAATCTTTTGAACATCCTCTGCCGGAATCGGATTTTTAAAAATGACTTCCTCTTCGCTAAAGCAATAGGATCCATTAAAACTCAAAAACGCATCAAATGTTACATTAGGAAACGTTGGGATATTGTTTGGCATCCTTCCCGTGGCAATACACAGAATAATGCCCCTCTCCTTTAACTGAAACAACGTTTCTTGCGTTGCCTGCGTCATCTCTTTTGTGTCCATATCTACTAATGTGCCATCGATATCAAAAAAAGCTATCTTTATATTTTTCATCATTCCTCCAATTAATTTCAGTATATATGAGTTCTCTGTTTCAACTGGTATTATATGAGAATTTGAAATGCATTGCGATGTTTACCATTTCAGTTCCTAAGGTGTGATGATACACAACCTGCACCGGCAGCCCATTCGCTGGATCATCTTCTCATACAATCATCCATTTCCCGATCAGTGTCCGCAATAGATCTTTTATATCTATAAAAGAATTACTGAGCATTTGCATTTAAATAATATGGAAAGCGGCTTTAACACAATGCTCATGGAAATTAAATCTTAGCTTCGTATTCATCGCATACGGTTTCAATAGAATCCACAATTTGCCCGAAGGATCTTCGATAGTCCACATGCAGCCGCACGGCTTTAATTGCTTTTTTCAAACCGTTACTGCCATATTCATTCATTATCATATCAAAATAACGACGTATGGCTTTTCCACTGATCGCACGCTTATACACTTTGCCTTCCATCATCGCGTTTACGGCATAAAGATATATAACGGCAGAACTATGATTCATGCTTGTTTTCTGACATATCTTATCTGCCAGCTCTAGAACAATTTCACCATTTTGAATATTTTTACCGTATTGATAACACATATGAATCATTTCATCGGATACTTTAGTATAAGAAACAGCGGTACTATTTTGCTTATCATTGATATTTGTATCGCCTTGTGTGGAGGATATGACAGTAAGCATTTGCTCCTGTGTCTGTTTTAACAGACTCACATCATCTTCCAGCTTTTTAATTCGCGATAGTAGTTCTAATATTATTGTTTCATATTGCATAATCATCATACCTTTCCATTCAATATAAATTTATACTATCTTTTTATAGATTATATTATATACAATTATTTATAATAAATCAATTATTATTTATTATAAAACTGATATAAAATTAATATAATGCAATTTTATATCATTAAACAAACTATATATTTATATATAACAATTATATCCAGGATGATCGACAGATGAACTATTAAATATAATGCCCTGAAAACATACATGCATGATATAATATAGATACATTGCGGGAGGTTTCCTATGAAGATTCGTATCGATGTAATAAAAGCATATATAAACGGTGATATACCAAGTCCCGATGCATGGTTTTACTCTTATACAAATCAATCAGCTTCAATTGCGACAACACGGCAGGAAGTATGTGCGCGATTACTGAAAGAATGCCAAATGTATCATGACTTTCCCCTGTGGAATCGTGAGATCATCAATGCACTTTTTCCGCAGGCTGATGAATGGCTGGATGATATTGTGTTTCTGCCTATCGTCGGCGCTCATCCCTCTTTTGATGCCGCGTTGATCTCCCATGAACAACAGCCGTTTTTCATTATAGACTTGCTTAACATTGCGGATTATACACATAGTGTCAAGGAAATGTGCTATATTCTGCATAATCTTTGTCATATTCACCTGTTGCGTTATTTGTTTCAAAAGACCTTTCCTAAACCTGAAAAGCCGTTGTCACAGTTAAATCATCGCTTTTTCTGTGAGGGTTTTTTGCTTTATCTGGCATGGAATGAATCCGTAACATCCTATGTGTTTCACACTTCAGCCTATGAAAACATCAAGCAAAGATCCTTTCAACTCTTATATCAGTCCATAATGAGTGAGTCATCACAGCTTCTCCGTATTTTATCGACACTTGATCACGTAGAATTGTGGGATCGTTTTCCTGATATTGCCGGAATGTTTTTCTGTGACGATGTCTATCAACATCAAAGTACAGAGGGATTAAAAGCCTATTTTGATCATGGCTGGAAAAATAGCGCCTCACGTCTGTTTTTTCCATCTCAACCTTAAGATCATTCACTATAACAGCTCACTAAGCTTCATTCCCAACAGCTATATGTGTTTGCCAAGCATTCAAAAAGCAGGACTTGAAATCCTGCCTTTTGATATGTTGATTTACGGTCTTTTTCCAGGATCGTTATTTTCCTTTCTGTTATCATCTGGCGGCATCGGCTGATCGGGAATATTATTTGGCTTACCGCCGGAATTTCCTTGCGGTGCGCCAAAGCCATTACCGGCATTTCCATAAACGCTGATGCGATCATTTAACGTAAGTGTCGCTGCCGCTGTTCCACTTCCAATACCACTTTCAATATAACCATAGTCATTCACACTGCCGCCACTACCTCCGATATAAAGCTGATAGGTTTCATCACTTTTTAATTTGGGTGAGCTGATGACCACATTAGAGTAGGCGCGTGGAGAAGTAAAGCCAAGTATCATATTGCCGCTGTTATCACTCAAATAAGAAAGTGATTGTGCGCTTTGGGTTGGTAAATTGATCATCACGGCATTTTGCGTTGAACTTGCGGAAGGAGCCATCGCCATTTGTGAACTACCCACGGCGATTAAGGTGCCGCCGTTGACATCACATGATGTGTCATAATCCAGTGCGCCATTGGCACCGTCTTCCGCTCCCCATATTACCATCGTTCCCCCATCCATTAGAATCGAACCATTGGAGTCGATACCATCGCCTTGGGCATCAATTTGTAAAGAGCCGCCATGGATCACGATCTTATGGTCTTTGTCTTTGAATTGATCCGGCGATGGCTGCGTTTCATTGTCTTCATCACTGCCGCCTGCCGCATTCAGTCCATCATCGCTTGATGTCACAAGCAGATCGCCGCCGTTGATGATTAGTTCGCTGCCCTCGATGCCTTCATAGCTTTTGGTGATATTGATTGATCCGCTTTGAATCGTAAGCGTTCCATCAGCATGTAAGCCATCATCGCCGCTGGCAATCGTAAAATGGCCATTTTCAACCATCAGCTCATCGTTGGAATGAAATGCGTCGTCACTTGTATCCATCTGATAGAGGCCGCCATAAATGGTTAATTCACTTCCTGCCTTAATACCCTTGGCACTGGCGGTCGTTGTTTGTGATGATTCCGATACCGGTTGATTCCATCGTCCAGAGCCACCCGGTTCAAAGGCATTGGTCGCTGTCGCAGCGTTGACACTGCCCCCGCCGGAATTGATCGTAAACGTACCATCATAAATTGCCAGACGATGTTCACTTTGTACGCCATCGTTGCCGGCAGTAATCGTAAACGTACCGTTTTCAATGATCATATCCCCTTTTTCATTATCCTTGTCATAGGTCGTTTTCATGCCATCACCACCGGCATCAACTGTGTATGTTCCCTCATGGACATACACAAAGTCCTTACCGAGGATACCATCATCCACCGCTTTAATCGAAACACTACCTTCCATTAGCTTTAAGGTATCCTTGGTTTTTATGCCATCCTGATAATTCGCATTGATAATAAGTTCTCCTGTCCCATTGATTGTTAAATCATCCTGTGAATAAATGGCCGCATCCGGCGCATCCTCACTTTGATCCTGATAGGTGCTTCCGTCGATCACGGTATTTTTAGTCCCTTCCGGTAACGATAGAATCAGTTTCTTGCACTGGGTACAAATGATCGCTGAACCGGATTCTGATGTTATGTTTACTTGATCTAAGATAAGCCGAACCGAATCCTTTTGACTGACCGCAATTTCTACCTGTCCCTTTAATGTTCCTTTTAACAAATAGGTTCCGGCTCGGGAAATTGTCACCTTGCCGGTTTGATCGTTCAAATTGATTACTTCACAATCCTGTTCGTTGTAATCCTGATACCAGTCATCATCGTCATAGGACACTACGTTCGCTGTAGTTTCATTATTTGAAGCATCTACGCTGTTTTCATCAGAGCATCCCCATAACACACTTAAGCTCATTCCCAACGCAAATAGTCTTCGCTTCCGCCTATAATTCATCACTATTCACCTGTCGTTTAGCTACTATCACACTGAGATTGCCATTGCGTGTGCGAATCGCATCAATCAATGCTTTTTCTTGCGTGGGTTTCTTTAATGTGATCTGATAATACACTTCAAACATCGAACCGAGCTGAACGGTTTTCACCTTGATCAATTCCACCTGTTTTAAATATTGCGCGAAAATATCATCAAATATTTCCGTATAGTCCAAATTTTCAGGAATCGTAATATGCAGATCCTTTTTCGTGTCAGAGCCATTGTGAAAGGGCAGCTTACTTAATAATAAGAATGTAAAGCCTATCACAAAGGAAATAAAGCAGGCAAAGGTTAAAAAGCCCATCCCGGTTGCCAGGCCGATTGCCATCGCAAAGAAAATAAAGATGATTTCTCGTGAACCGCCCGGAACGGAGCGAAACCTTACCAATGAAAAAGTTCCCATGACGGCAACACCGGCCCCAAGGTTGCCATTCACCATCATAATCACCAGCTGAACCAAGGCCGGCAACAATACCAAAGCGATTTTAAAATTCTTGGTCGCATTTCCCTGAACGCTATAAACAACGGATATCCAAAGTCCTAACATTAAAGATGCGAGGGTACAAATACCTCCTTCGATAAAGGTTAAATTCGCTGCACTTTCGTTTAATATACCGGTAAACATAGAAATTCTCCTTTCTGATTTGCCCCTTGAATCGGGACTTCATGAATACATTCGGTTTGACGATCAGCCAATTTCCGCTGTTATCTTAACACATCCTGCCTATACACAGTACCGTATTTTGAAAAAGAAATCGGATAGATTTTCAATTCCGTCAACAAATGGGATAACCATAATGGATACGCATTCTGTACTTTGATTTCCAAAAGGGTCGTACCTTCTGCCAATAACAGCGCTCCTTCTGCCCCATAGCTCAAATCCAAGTGATCATAGCGGCGGCGGATCTTTTCGTCAAAGGTCAATCTCAGATCATTCTGTTCGCGGCCGATGAGCGGAACGCGGTCATAAGCAATGAAAACCTTGGGTTTTGGCTGATAAAAAGACATAAAGTAGTCGATTTCCGCCGCAATTTGTGATGACTGGGGTAATGTCCTTTGATTATGAATATAAGCCCGAGCCTCATTCAAGGTCAACGCAATACGCCGTTTATTGACGACGCCTTTACATTTCTTTTTGATTTCCAGATAAACGATGGAATCATCATTCGGCACACCATAGCTGCGTAAGCGTAATTTTTCTTTATAGAGGGGCTTTTGCAGGGAAGTGTTAATAAGTCGATCTTCATCCGTGTCGAAATAGATATTACCGATCGTAGCGGGACCATAGGGATCCATGGTTAAATAGGATTGAGCCTGTTCATAAAATGCATCTCGCTGCGCTTTTGTTAATAAATATTTCTTTTCCACCCGCTGAATCGTCATTTTGGTTGGTTTCATATACTCACCTCTTGTTTGTGAATATAGTACAATGACAATATGGAAAGCCTATGGCGGAAAAATGAAAATTAGGTGAACGTACGATGATGAAAAAGAAAAAAGCGCGATTTTTGTCGATAGATCACGCTATTGAAAGCCTTTTTTACCCGTTGCTGAAAAAATTCCCGCAATAAAAAGCATTCATATTGGATTGTTTCTCATCCTTTATGAATGCGGTGTCATTATTCTTCAAGTGCAGCTATTTTTTTAATGCGTTGTTGATGGCGCTCTTCCTGTGAAAACGGGGTGTTCATCCATGCATTTACAATATCCTTCATCATTTGTTCACCGATTATTCGCTGTCCCATAGCTAACATATTGGCGTTATTATGGGAACGGCTTAATACAGCGCTGGTTGTTTCACTACATAACGCACAGCGAATGCCTTTTACTTTATTGGCTACAATGCTGACTCCGATACCCGAGCCGCACACGACAATGCCTCGCTCATTGATTCCCATACTAACAGATTTTGCGCATTGATAGGCAAAATCAGGATAATCGCATGATTCACTGCTGTGACACCCATAATCAATCACTTCATGTCCTTGTTCTGCCAGCATTTTTTTAATGATTTCTTTGTATTCTATTCCGCCATGATCACAGGCAATTCCGATTTTCATCTATCTTGTCCTCTTTTCTGTCCGTTCCCCATCCCATACTTGATACAGTACTTGGGCTTGGATCGGCCCTTCCCGCAAAACAACAAGGTTATCCCCGGTACAATCCACAATCGTACTGGCCAAGGTCCCCTGTGCCTTTCCCATTATGATCGCATCGATCGCGCCATCCAACTGACTCAGCACGGTTTCGCCATTCAATGCCGTGTCCTGTCCGGAGCGATTCGCACTGCTTACCAACAATGGACAACCGCATTGTTCGATCAAGGAAAGAACCGCTTGATCATTCGGCATGCGCAGGGCAATTGTATCCATGCCATTGGTTACATAGGCAGGCACATCCTGCTTTTTCCTCAATACAACACTCAATGCGCCGGGCATAAACGTTTCCATGATTCGCCGTGCTTGTTCGCTTATATACGCGATCTGTTCTGCCTGTTCCAATGACGCAATCATGACAGGAATCGGTTTATGATCCGGTCTGCCCTTTGCCTGTTTTAATGCATTCAGCGCTTTTTCCTGATCGTAACAAACTCCCAATCCGTATACGGTATCAGTGGGAAAAGCCAACACACCGCCACGCTTTAACAGTTTCGCAGCCGGCTCAATATCAAAGTGTTGCCAACGAATTGTCTCCATAGTTTCCTCCGTCAATATTCTACCATGTTTCCCTATTTTAAGACAGTGTTTTTCACTATGGCGTTAACGATCGGGAAATGTCATTTCGTATAAAGCAAGAACTTCTTTTTCGCTCATTGTTTCTAACTCGGCTCTGCTGTACATAGGATATGCCAGCATTTCATAATATTCCGCCAATTCCTCAATCATTTCTTCCATGTCCATCACTTCCGGTCATCATCATATCATGTTTTTCTATTCAGATACAAGTCTAAACCATAGTAATGTATGATTTTATATTCATCGCTCGTGTGTCGGACGAGCCATTCCCGAGGCAGATACTTTTTTGCGGGTATGTAGAATTTTGAAAATTCGTTTGACTTATTATCGTTATGATAGTGATGATCCCTTTTATACCCATCTGTTTACGTTAACATCGCGGCTCTTTGATCATTAAAAGCTAATTTATTAGGAATTCTATCGCTAATGATAAAGATGCCGCATGATTCTGCCATGGGCTGACATCAAGTAAAATTATTATTGTGAATTATTATTTTCAATTTGTATACTTTTTGTTGACAATATGTGATGAAAAGATTACAATATAATCGCGGCGGGCAACATCCGCTGAAGTCAATCTTCCCCCACCCGAAGACTTCGGTGTGAATATTCCCCAATTTCTGGTGCCTGTCGCACTTTTTATATCTTTCAATGGTATTTGTCACAATTATGTTTTTATAAGACAATATAGACGGATTTTTTAATCCGTTTTTTTAATTATCAAAGCCAAAGCATATAAATGGAAGCTAAATGGAAAGATGCATCCTTTTCTTAAGATAAATATTCTTATAATAAATAAATCATAAAGTTACTTATTATAATCATTTCTGTTCATTTATAATGACTATTATCATTAAAAGAGCTAATAAGCGATAAAAAACGCTGATTTTATTTTGTAAAAATAGACCCATAATAGGACTTTATGATATGATAATGAAAGGATAAATTGTTAAATTAATAGGAGAAAGGCGGATGAATATGATCGGACTAGCAAGTGATTTTGACGGCACGTTATTTCACGGCAAGCAGAATGATGTGTTTCTCAGCTGTGATTTAACAGCCATTCAAAGGTTTCAACAAAACGGAAATCTTTTTGGCGTATGTACCGGAAGACCATTACATGCGATATTGGATGTTACACTGGATCGTATTTCCTATGATTTTTATATTCTCAGCAGCGGCGCCGTTGTTTTAGATCGAGAAAAAAATATTCTTTTTCAAAAATGCTTGACACCAGCAGTAACAGAAGCGATTTTTGTCCTTTATCAGAATCAATTTAGCGTTGTCATCCAGGGAGATAATAAAGTATATTCTTTTCAAAAAAGTAATGATATGCCAACAAAGCAAAAGATTTTAGCCTCTTTTGATGAATTGAATAGCATACATATTTACGGTATTTCCATAATGTGCAACAGTGATGAGCAAGCCCGGTTGGTTTGTCAGCAGCTGCAACAGCGATTTCCTGATGATATTGAGGCTTTCCAAAATCTACATTACGTTGATATTGTGAGTAAAGGATGTTCCAAGGGAGCGGCAATGGACATTTTAAAGCAGCATTCACAAATATCATTTTTAGGGGGTATTGGGGATTCCTATAACGACGAACCGATGTTAAAGCAGGCGGATATTTCGTTTACCTTTCATCATTCACCGGCGCAAATTCAACAGCTTAGTAATTATCTGGTCGATTCGGTGGCTGAAGCGATCCATATTATGGAAGGCTTGCCCGACTAGGCTATTGGATATAACAGATTATTCATGAAAGTAGGTCTGACATAGAAACAAATCTTTTCTTTAGAAATTTATGTTTGTATTCATGTAAATTATTTCTTTTGATCTTCATAATAGCGGATCAGGCTTTGCGTTCCGTCATTTTCATATCCCTGCTTTGCTAATTCCTCATATATGCCACATACGCTGTCTAACATTTGTAAATGTTCTGCGTGATCATTCATTACTTCCTGAATAATATGCATATCTTTGATAAAATGCTTAATGAAGAAACCCGGTTTAAAGTCTTTAGTCAATATCCGTGGGGCGGTATGATCGATCTGCCAGCTGCCGGCTGCTCCTTTTGCGATCGCTTCCAGCATCTTTTTTTCATCCAGTCGATTAACTCTGGCATAATGAATTGCTTCGCTCAATGCGGAAACTGCACCTGCGACGCATATCTGATTACAGGCTTTGGTGTGCTGACCGGCTCCTGCCCTTCCCATATAATGCGGTGTTCCCATTACCTCAAGCAACTGAGAAACTTGTTTAAAAGCATCAGGATCTCCACCGATCATGATGGATAGCGTTCCGGCTTTCGCGCCACTGTCACCGCCCGATACCGGCGCATCCAATACGTGGATATGTTTTTCTTTTCCTTGTTCATATAAATGCTTAGCAAGCGTTGGTGATGATGTGGTCATGTCAACCGCAATACTGCCTGCCTTCGCATTGGCAAAAATCATCTGAAATACTTCTTCCACATCCTTGGGATATGCCACCATTGTAAAGATAACCTCTGCATGCTCAACACAGTCTTTGATCGTATCACAGATAACGGCGCCATCCTTTTCATAAGCAAGGGCTTTTTCCTTCGTGCGATTATATGCATATACACGATGCCCTTCTTGAAGCAGGTGACACATCATTGCACCACCCATAATACCAGTGCCGATCCATCCGATATTCATCTAAAACATCTCCTTCCTCTGAAGTAGCAGTTTTTTATGAGTCGAACTGTTGAAAAAAGTTCGTTACAAATGAAAAATATGCGACCGTTAAGCCGCATATCGCACTTTTTAAAAAAATGGCGCCTCAAACAAGACTCGAACTTGTGACCTGCCGGTTAACAGCCGGATGCTCTACCGACTGAGCTATTGAGGCATCTTTGCTTAAGTGCTCATTTATAATATCATATCCCTTGAGGAGTTTCAATAACTTTTTATGAATTTCTTGCTTTTTCCATCATCTTTTTTCTGTTAATATTTGTTTTAACAATGAATAAGGAATCCTTTATCATCACAATACACTTTCTTCGTGAACAAAAGTATTTTCATCAATATTCGTTTGCATTTTTCCAGTAATGATTTTACAATAGAGGCGGTGATTTCATGAACCCCATTCAAGAAGAATTCCATACTAAAATCGCTCCGCTGTTAAAACAAAAACGCATTGCGGAAATGAAACAATATATCCAGCATGGCTCGATCAGCTGTTACCAGCACTCAATCGCCGTTGCCTATTATTCCTTTCTGATAATTCGCAAACTGCGTATTCGCTGTGATGAATCGGCTTTAATACGCGGGGCGCTGTTACATGATTATTATCTTTATGATTGGCATGAAGCAGCTGATTGGCATCGCTGGCATGGCTTTCGTCACCCCAATACGGCGCTTCGCAATGCGAGCTGTGATTTTACCTTAAACAAGTGTGAACAAGATATCATCCGCAAGCATATGTGGCCGTTAACCATCATTCCTCCGACTTGTCGTGAAGCCTGGATTGTCAATATCGTGGATACCGTATGTTCCATTATGGAATTTATCATGAATAAAAAGCCATTTCATTTTTTGGAGCACAGATGGTTTCCCCACTTTATGATTGTAGAGACAAGGCTGCCGCTAATAGAAAGATAATAAAAAGGACAACGTGTCCTTTTTTAGTTTTCACGCTCTCCCATAATGATTCTTCCCAATCGGATCATATTACTGCCGCATTCCAAGGCAATCGGATAATCATCGCTCATGCCCATGGAAAGAATGCGAAGCTGATCCGCACCGAAGCGTTGCTGCATATCGAGATAGAATTCGTGCATCTTTTGAAAGCACTCCCTGATTCGCTGTGGATCACTGTCATGAGGGCCGATGCACATCAAGCCCTGCACATCCAGATGGGGCAGTGACGCACAGTCCGCAATCAGCTTCACTGCGTCTGTTTGTGATAATCCGCTTTTGGTGGCTTCCTCGGCAATATTCACCTCGACCAGCACCGGCATGATGATCTCACATTTGGCACACTGCTTTTCGATTTCCAATGCCAAAGGATAAGAATCCAAGCTCTGAATCATGGTTACCAAGCCAACGACATCCTTCACCTTATTGCGCTGTAGATGACCGATGAAATGCCATTCATAAGCCGGATCGTATTTTGTTTTTAATTCCTGTACTCTGCTTTCCCCAAAAATGCGGCAGCCACAGCGATATGCTTCATCAATTTCGGCCTTACTGTGCTTTTTACTGACCGCAATCAGCGTGACCTCCTTCGGCAATGCGCTTTGAATTTTCCGTAACGTTTCCTGTTTCATCCTTCTCACCATTCTCATTATACCATAACACGGCGATAAACGGATGTGCCCATCCCAATAAAAAAAAGAATCAGTACATCGTACTCATTCTCCGTTCAGCCACTCCCAGAATAGCGATTTCGTTTTTACCTCGGGAATACATTGTTCCTCAGGATCCAGATCACCGTGGATAGTCGCGCCTTTTCCATCTCCGACAACGATGTACAGCTCTCCGTTTTCCCAGCTGGCGCGCATTGTATTTTCCCACATAAAATAGTCCAGATTGTGAACAAGCAGTACATCCGTACTTTCCTCATGAACACCGCGCACCAATTCACGATAACGATCAAGTAATTCCTGTTTCAATTCTACGCTGTTTTGCGTATCACTCCCCAGCTGTAACGTATAAGTTGGGACAGTGGTTTTACTAATGACCGCTGAGCTTACCATCACCAGCCAAAACGACGCTGCCACCAAATAACATTTCCAACGCATTTCATCACCTCATCTGGCTAAAGTATGAACGGATAAAGTTCTCTTATACACTATGAAAACACTTTCATTAAATTTTTCTGGATTTCTTATTTTTATATGATAAAATACTCTAGGCTCTCAGAATTACATGTGCAAGCCGGAAATGAGGAATGAATATGAAATATGATGTATTGATTATCGGGGCCGGTCCCGGAGGAATTTTTTCTGCTTATGAAGCATTGAAATGCAATTCCGAATTGAAAATCGGTGTCTTTGAAGCAGGCAATCCACTGGAACAGCGAAAATGTCCGATTGACGGCAAAACCATTCGCTCCTGTATTCACTGTCCATCGTGTGCCATTATGAATGGCTTTGGCGGTGCCGGTGCTTTTTCGGATGGAAAATATAACATTACCAATCAATTTGGCGGTACGCTCTATGAACATATCGGCAGAGAACGCGCCATTGAGCTGATGGAATATGTCGATCAAATCAATTTGCACTTCGGCGGCGAAGGAACCAAGCTCTATTCCACCAGCAATTCACAATTAAAGAAGCTATGCCTTCAAAATGATCTGCATTTGTTAGATGCACAGGTGCGTCATCTCGGCACGGATATCAACTATATCGTACTGAAAAATATGTTTGAGCATCTTCAAAAGCAAGGCGTGGATTTTCATTTTCACACGCATATTGACAAGGTGGAGCAACAAGGCAGTGCCTATCGCATCTACGCTAAAGATGAGGCCTATGACGGTGATGTTTGTATCATTTCCACCGGCCGCAGCGGTTCAAAATGGATGGGGGAAATCTGTGAAGGATTGGGCATTCAAACGCATTCCAATCGGGTGGATATCGGCGTTCGCGTGGAATTGCCGGCAGCGGTTTTCTCTCATTTGACCGATGAATTATACGAATCGAAAATCGTTTATAAAACCAAGAAATTTCAGGATAAGGTGCGAACCTTCTGCATGAATCCCCGCGGTGTTGTGGTAAGCGAAAATACCAACGGCATCATTACCGTGAACGGACACAGCTATGATGATCCGCATCGCTATACGGAAAACACCAATTTTGCGTTGTTGGTGTCCAATCATTTCTCCGAGCCGTTTAACGATTCCAATTCTTATGGCGAAAGCATTGCCCGCTTATCCAATATGTTGGGCGGCGGTGTTATTGTGCAGCGTTTCGGCGATTTGATCCGCGGCCAGCGTTCAACCCCTTCCCGCATGGCAGATAATTTCGTATTGCCGACGTTAAGCGCAACTCCCGGTGATCTGAGCCTGGTGATTCCCAAACGACAGCTTGATGGCATCATTGAAATGATCTACGCCTTGGATAAAGTCGCTCCCGGAACGGCAAATGACTCTACCCTGTTATACGGCGTTGAGGTAAAATTTTACAATTTGGATGTGGATGTGGATGAAAATCTGGAAACCAAATGCAAAAACCTGTTTGTCATCGGCGATTGCAGCGGCGTCACCCATTCGCTGTCACACGCCAGCGCCAGCGGCGTTCATGTCGCCCGTCATCTTTTTCAATAATGAAATACAAAGGTCGCAATGCAGGCGAGAAAATAAACTCGTGAAAGGCAGAAACGGCCTTTTTTGCGCCTTGTTACTGCCTGTGAATTGTCAGTGTCACCGTTATATCGCCGTCCCCTAATATTGATTGAAGCTGTGCTTGTGAAACATTCTTGATCTTGCCCAGCCTTGTAAAAGTCCAAGTATTCGTATCGTAGTAAATTACAAATTGATTGCCCTGATACAGAATAAGATCGCCGGCTGTGGTTGTGATGCGTTCATCATTTGTCACAAGCGAAGTTTCAAGCTCGCCCACCTTTTCGAAATTCCCATAATCGCTCATAGAAATCGTAAGATCACTTTTTTCAAGCAATTCTAAAAGCGCTCTAGCGCTGGAATTATCGGCAAGATCCGCTTCTAAAACGGAATTCCCGATTTTAATATATAGCTTTTGTTCCATGGTTCGATCACTTCCCATACTCATTTCACTCTCTTCCCTTTGTTGGGTGATTGATGAATGCTCCGCTTGCGTTTTATCATCTGCCGATGCATTTGACGAACAGCCGGTTAAGATCATAATAGCGAAGATCCACAACGGTAAACAGAATGACTTCATCATAAGCACATTTCATAAATCGCTTCTACGTCGGCACTGGTAAGCGTTTTCGGTCCTGTAATATCACCGTTAAGGCAGGCGTGCTTTGCCATGGCCTTAAAGTGCTTTTTATCAATTCCTAAATCGGAAAGATTCGCTGTTAACCCAAGCGTGTGAAAGCAGAAATCCGCAACGGCTTCCACCGTTTCTTTCGCACCGTCCACAGCGGCAAGATTTTCTGGTAATCCAAACACTTTGATCCCGAGACGATAAATCGCAGGAGCGGTTGTTTCGTTTAAAATATAGCTAAGCCAACGCGGTGTAATGATCGCAAGGCCATGTCCGTGGGTAATATCATAGTATGCGGACAGCTCATGCTCCATCGCATGGCAGGCGCAGCCGTGAACCGTTCCCGCATCAAGAACGCCGTTCAGCGCCATTGAAGATGCCCACATAAGATTCGCCCTTGCTTCATAGTGATCCGGTTCTTTCATCGCAATCGGTGCCCATTTGACAACCGCACGCATCACAGCCTCTTGAAATTCCAAAATCATGTCGAAGGTGGCATCGCCCGCAAGATAGTAGTTGTCTAAAACGTGGTTAAAAATGTCAAACGCTCCGCAAGCTGTCTGATAGGTCGGAAGTGAAAAGCTCAGTTCGGGGTTTTCAAAAGCGACTTTCGGAATCAGCGCATCGCCGCCGAGTCCGATTTTTTCATTGGTATCCATATTCGAAATGACTGCCCACGCATCCATTTCAGAGCCCGTTGCCGCATTGGTGAGGATGGCTGCGATCGGTAAAGCCTCGCTCACCCAAACACCGTCAGCCACAAGCGGCCAAACATCCCCGCTGTTACTGCAAGCTGCCGCCGCAATCCCCTTTGCGCAGTCAATGGTAGAACCGCCGCCTACCGCTAATACGACATTGATATTTTCTTTTTTACACATTTCAGCGCCGCGATTCACCGTGGTATGGCGCGGGTTTGGCTCTACGCCCCCAAGCTCAAACACTGTCAAATTGTTTGCCTGTAACAAGTCCATAACCGTATCATACAGTCCGCTCTTTTTAATCGAACCGCCGCCGTAAACAAGCAGTACCCTTTTACCGAGCTTCAAAAGCTCTTTGGGCAAGTGTTCCAGTTGATGCTTCCCAAAATATACCTTATCGGGATTATGAAAAATAAAATCGTTCATTGTTGTTTTCTCCTTAACATTGTTTTCCCGCTTCATACGCTTCAGTTAATGCAATATGAGCGTTGATTTCGCCTGTGCCGTTGACACCTCCGGCGAATATTGTCTTTTTCAGCTCTGCTTTTTCAAAGCAATCCACCCAGCCGCGAATCGCTGTCTCTGCTCCTTTTACCGTTTCAGGATCACTTTCGGCAGCGGAGGCAAGCAGATATACAGCGCGGAATTGATAATCCGATGCGTAAAGCGGATTGGCACGATCTAGCAATGTCTTTAACTGACCGCTGATGCTGTAATAATAAACAGGGGTCGCAAATACGATAACATCAGCACAGCGCATTTTATCCGTAATTACTCTGCTGTCATCATCGATCACGCATTTCAGCGTTTGATTGCATACAAGACAGCCGTGACAAAAGTTTATCGTTTTTCCCGCCAGCGAGCATTTATCAACATCGTGTCCTGCTTCCCTTGCGCCTTTCAGAAATGCGTCTGCGAGCGCTTCCGAATTACTGTTCGTCCGCAGACTTGATGAAATTACCAGTACCTTTTTACTCATTATGATCCTCCGTTTCATAAATACTCTTTATGATTTTTGCCGGAACACCGCCGACGACAACATTGGCGGGTACATCTTTCGTAACCACTGCTCCTGCCGCAATCACCGAATGGTCGCCGATGGTAACACCGGAAACAATGGTGGTATTCGCACCGATCCATACATTTTTGCCGATGATAATCGGCGCAGGAATCACCGTTTTGCGCTTTTCGGGAACCAAGTCATGATTCAACGTTGCCAGTACAACATTATGACCGATCTGTGCGCCGTCGCCAATCGTAATTCCGCCTTGATCCTGAAAGTGACATCCGGTATTGATAAATACATTTTTTCCGATATGAATGTTCTTTCCGCAATCGGTATAAAACGGCGGAAACAGAACGAAGGTTTCATCAACCTCCACTCCGATCAATTCAGAAAATAAGCGGCGAATTTCCGCTTGATCGTGATAAGAACCATTCAGCTCAGCGGTAATTTTTCTTGCTTCATCGCTGAGCTTGGACATCATATTTCTGACCTCGGTGCCGAGCGGGGCGGGCAAGCCCTGATTCATATAAGATATAAATTCTTTACAATTCATACAATCCTCCCTTGTTATGTTCAGCTACATTGTAATGGAATCCTCATCAGAAAACAAATACCTATATTCAATGCTTTGATATGCTTTACAGACATAACAAGAAAAAGTATAATGATGGCAAAAGGAGTATCGTATATGGAGTTAAGAGTATTGCATTATTTTTTGGCCGTTGCCAGAGAACAAAGTATTTTAAAAGCGTCAAAAGCATTGCATTTATCTCAGCCTACATTATCAAGACAGTTAAAAGATTTAGAAATGGAACTCGGAAAGCCGCTGTTTATCCGCGGCAATCGAAAAATCACCTTGACAGAAGAAGGCGTGCTGCTCAGAAAAAGAGCCGAAGAAATCGTGAATTTAGTCAAAAAGACCGAAAATGAAATCACGGTTTTTGATGAAAGCATCGCAGGCGATATTCACATCGGAGCGGGAGAGACCGATGCAATCCGACTAATTGTGCGTGCCGCCGCTGCATTACAAGCGAGGCATCCGCTGCTTCATTATCATATTTTCAGCGGGGATTCTCAGGATGTGCTGGAACGGCTGGACAAAGGATTGCTCGATTTCGGCATTCTATTTGATCCGATTGATTTATCGAGCTACCATCATATCCGCATACCGAAAAAAGACAAATGGGGTGTATTGATGCGCCGTGATTCACCGCTCGCAAGAAAAAACAGCATTCAGCCTGACGATTTATGGGATAAGCCGCTCATTTTCTCACGCCAACAGAAAGCAGGCAGTGAGCTTTCGCTTTGGCTTCAAAAAGATTTTTCCGAGCTTAATATTGTCGCGACCTATAATCTTCTATTTAACGGTTCGTTGATGGTTGAAGAAAATCTCGGATACGCTTTGTGTTTGGATAACATTATCAATACCAGCGGGCATCGTAATCTTATCTTCAAGCCATTGGAGCCGGCCTTGACTCTCAGTATGAATTTCGTCTGGAAGAAATATCAGGTGTTCCCAAAGGCCGCAAAGAAATTTCTTGAACAAATAAAATCGGAAATCGAATAACTTCAGCCGATTCCATTCATTTCGCAACAGAAATGAGCGTTTAGGAAAGCACTTTGTTTCATCATAAAGAAGTCATCCCTTGCATTAGCTGCCAGCTCGCAAAAACATGGAATTCGACGAAGGAAGCGTTCATCAAAAATAATTTGAATTGAAAATCATAAGATCGCTTTCACAATACTTTTTAAAGTGAATCGTTAATGAATTTATCATAAAATTCGTATATAATATATATAACAAGAGGGATGCCATTTCCCCCATGAATCATAAATTAACAAGGAGACCGGCTATGAATTTTCCTTTTCACAATGCCCCTAATACCGCAACACTTACTTGTGTTCATGTGTTGGATGGGGAAAAACCTATTTTATACGCATCCCATGATGAAGAGGATGGGATGTGGCAATTTCTATGTGGTGCAGCACATGATACAGAAGAAGCAAGGATCGTATCGTTAGCATTCGTTTTTGAACACGATAACACAATCGGATTATTATCCGATATGCCCTGCGGCTATTATGCTGAAAGAAAGAGCCAAAACGAAGAATGGATGATTTATCCCAGCAATGACTAACCGCCGGATGCTTGGTATTCGACGATAAACCATAAAGAGCAGCTTATGGGTGTCCTTCTATAGGGCATCTTTTTTCTTTTCGTATCATTCGTTTAGTCCAACATGATTTTCTTGGTTTTATTCAATCGAAATTGACATCACAACATCACGGTCCCCTCCTCATAGCCGCATCCAAATATTTCTAGTGTTTCTGCGGTGATTTTATTCGTAACTTCGTTCAAAAAACGTTATAATAGAGATACGAAAAAAACAGAAAGGGCAATCGCTTATGGTAAAACATCTGGAGGACATCGGCTTTGATCGCATCATCATCGCACCATCGCAGCTTCACAATGATCTGCGTCGCCGTTTACTGACACATTCAACACATTTTGCACATATCACCATATTATCACTCACGACATATCTACAGCGCTTCATGAGTGAAACCATAGATCAAAATACATTGTATTATCAATATCGGGAAGCACTGAGCAATTTCACAGCGAATACTTATCGCAATATTTTTCGTTCGCTTGACTTTATTGTGCAAGTCAACCGCTTTATCGAAGATATGAAATTATATCATATTGAACCAAAGGATTTGCCCGTCCAGAATGATGCGCAGAAAGAGCTGAAACAAATCATCACCCGGCTTTTTCCGATCACCACCCGTCAGGACTTGGAAAATCAGGCAATGGCCGCATGGGACGATGGAGCTTGTGCCAACGTTGTCATTATCGACAGTGTGTATTCTGCGGCCGATCAAAAACGCATCGAATATTTATGCGCAGCCGGTGCTGAGAGGATGACACTGCCGTGTGTCCACCCTTCCGTTACCTATTACCATGCGGTAAACAAACGCAAGGAAGTTGAGGCGGCGGCGCAAATGATCATTGAGCGGGGTGATCGCGCAAGTGATATTCACATCATCGCGTGTGATCCTTCCTATCCGCCGTTGATAAAACAAGTGTTTGATCGTTATCATATTCCCATTACCATGCCCGATCAATCCAATATCAGCCTGTTGTCGATCAAGACGCAGGCATTACTGACCTATGCCGCAGCGCCGAATCAAAAGAACCTCATCGCGTTGGTAGAAGCGGACGCCCTGGATGTGCCCTATGGCAAAGAAATGATTGACTACATAAAGCTATTCGGAAAAAATTGGGAAGATTCCTTCGATCATATCAAAAACCATGCGCAGCCCTCGCAGTTAATCCAGGATGCGGAAATCGCACGGCTGCTTGTTTTAGAAGAACGGGCGCAGGAATGTAAAAACGCCCTCAATAGCATCTTGAAACCGTTAACGTCATGGAATGATGCCATGGAGCTGTTTACCGCCATCGGCCGCTTATTGCAGGAAAGCATCAGTGCGCACGATCATCACGGCGCCCATGCCCTGCACGCCATTCAACAGGTCATGCAAAGTGCTCTCCCCTATGTTCATGAACGCAGTGACCTGCCGTTTCTGATCGAATGCTTAGCGCAGATTCATGACAAGGAAAAAAGCAATGTGCTGTGCGGAGCGCAGATTGCCTCGCTGCATCGCCCCCTGCATCCGGATCATATCGCGTTGGTGCTGGGATGTACGCAAAATCATTTCCCGGCTTTCCCGGCACAGCGGGGAATATTCGATGAAACCTATGTCGCAGAAATACCCGGCTACCCAACCTTGAATGATCGCCACAATCAATATATGAAACAGCTGGAAACGCTGTTGATGGCTTATGAAGAGCTCATCGTAGCTTATCCGCTCGGCAATTATGAAGGAAAAGCCAATGAAAGCTCTTTGGAAATCGAAACGATGATTCAGGAAAAGCCAAAGCTTTTAGAACCGCGCCAGATCGTCAAGTCGTATCCGAAAGAAGATCATATTTCCACAGCGATGGCGCATCAGCTCTACTTGAAACAGAATACCCTGCATGGCTCCGTTTCTTCCTTTGAGCGTTATATGAAATGTCCCTTCGCTTACTTTTTAAACTACGGCTTGAAAATTGCCGTGCCGATTGATTATCGTTTTTCTCAAAACCGCATCGGTACGCTGGCTCACTATCTTTTAGAAACCTTGGTACAGCGCGACGGCAAGGCGTATACTCAAGTATCACGAGCAGAAATCGAATCGCTGCTTCATGAAGAACTAACCAAACTATGCGATGTGTATCCGCTCTTAAAAGCACAGCTGCCGCTCTTTCAGCGCCGGCTAAGTGATCGCCTGTATGCCCAAATACAGGATCTTCATGAGATGGAACAGCACTCACAATTATCGCCCTTTGCCTGTGAAGCGGAATTTTATTGGGAATGGGAGTGGAAGAACGACATCCACTGCCGGCTTCACGGCTTTATCGACCGCATTGATGCCAATGATCGCGCCATGCGCATCATTGATTATAAAAGCTCCAAAAAAACGATGTCGCCCAAAAGCTTTGCGGCCGGCTTACAGCTCCAGCTCATTACCTATGCGCTGTATGCCAAAGACCATTGGCAAAAAACAATGCTGGGGGCATTCTACTACTCATTAAAACCGGAAAACATTGCGGCACCGGCCGGGAAAATGAAACGCCGTCCCGTCATGTATGTTCCTTATGATAAAAGCGATTGGGAAGCGATGCGCCGCAAAGAACAGCGATTACAGGGCTGGTTTATGCATCCGGACATTGCGCTCATTGACGATGAAGGCAGCTTTATCCAAGGCAGCCGCGTCAATAAAGACGGTCAGGTAACCGCCCGCAAGCTTTATCCCATCGAACAGCTGCGCGAATGGACGATGGAATTGTATCATACGATCGTGGAACGAATCCTTTCCGGTGATGTTCGCTGTGAGCCTACCGAGGACGCCTGTCAGTTTTGCCATTATCAAGATATTTGTCGTTTCCATGGCTATCCCCGTGCCGTCACGGAGATCATCGACATGAACAGTGAGGTGAATAACGATGCCCCAATGGAATGAGCAGCAAGCCAAAGCCATCCATACCAAACATAAAAACATCCTCGTTTCCGCCTCGGCCGGAGCCGGTAAAACAACGGTGCTCATTGCCCGACTGGTGGAGCTGGTGATTCAGGATCGCATTCCCATCACCAAAATTCTCGCCATGACCTTTACCGAGGCCGCCGCCAATGAAATGAAAAAACGGCTGGCTTTTGAACTGCATAAGCTTCATCAAAACAGCGATGATGCGAATACGCGCCAATACATCAGTGAACAGCTGTCCGCACTGGGAAATGCTCATATTTCGACAATACATTCCTTCTGCTTGTCCATCATTCAGGAGTATTATTATACGATCGGGATCAGTGCGAAGATGGCATCGCGGATCATGAATGACGCCGATGCGAAAAGCGCCTCCAAAGAAGCGATGGATCAGGTTTTCAAACGTCAATATGCGAAAAGCGAGGATGCCTTTTATCAATTAACCGTGATGTTTCGCGGCAATGAAGAAGAAAATCTGAAAGCCGCAATCCTGTCCATCGTCACCATGGCGAATGCCCAAAGCGATCCCGATCGCTGGCTGGATGGATGTTTGGATCGTTATCAAAACATCACTTCCCTTGATGAGCTGCCCTTAGAAATCCGCGATCATTTTTTCGCATCCTTTGCCATTCGCTGTGAGCAGCATCACGATACTTGTATGAAGCTGCGCCAGCGTTATGAACGCTCTGAATCCCTCACCGCAAAAAAAGCGGAGCTGCTCGCCCAGAAATGTGCGGCATGGGAGGAAATCCAAGCAGCGATTGTTCGTTATGATTATGTTGGTTTACGAGAGCGCTTTATCGCTCAGTGCCATCTGGTAGCGCCGACTGCGCCCGATAAGGAAGACACCCTATATCCTCAGCTGCGCAAAAAGCTGATCGCATTGGAAGATTCCTTATTGGAAAGCTTATATGAAGAACGCACGTTCCTCAAGGATCTTCACGAGCTCAAAACACCAATCGCCAAGCTCATTGAAATGAGCCGCGATTATCGTCAGGCATATGCCCAAATCAAGATGGAACAGGAATGTATTGACTTTGATGATATGGAGCATTTTGCCCTGCGTATTTTATGCGCCAACAATCATCAGGTTGCCAAGCATTACCGCGATTTATTCGATGTGATTATGGTGGATGAATTTCAGGATTCCAACGATGTGCAGAATCAGCTTGTATCGCTCATCTGCCGTAAACAAAATGTATTTCGTGTCGGTGACATCAAGCAGTCCATTTACGGCTTTCGCCATGCCAAGCCGCAATTCATGCGCGACTTGATCGAGCACGCGAGTGGGGATGATGAAATCATTTACTTATCAAACAATTACCGCTCCAAACAGATGATTGTGGATTTCAATAATGAACTGTTCGGGGAATTGATGAATCTCTCCGGCTTTACGGGGCGCTATCGTGAAGAGGATAACGTGGAAACCGGCATCGCTGCCCAGCGTGAAAACAACGCGCCGATTGTTTTCCATGCGCTGGATCTTGCGGCCATTCGTGATGACAGCGATCAGCTCATCTCCACCAACGATGCCAAGGCTTCCTATATCGCATCACAGATTGTCCAAATCAAAAACAGTCAGAATCGCCAATGGAAGGACTTCGCGGTCTTGGTTCGCAACAATGCCCGCAAGCAGGAATGTAAAAGAATATTCGATGAATGGAATATTCCATGTTTTATCAATATGAACAGCGGATTCTATCAATCGGAGGCCGTTGTCATCATTCTTTCCGCCCTGACAGCCTTACATGATCCCGGCGATGAGATCCACTTCGTGGCCGCACTGACGTCACCGCTGTTTCAGGTTTCCATCAGCGAACTGGCAGAGCTTCGTTTGAACAAAGGCAAAGACAGCTACTACAGCCATTTGAAAAAGCTCCAGCATCCCGCATGGCTTGCCTTTGAACAGCTGCGCAAACAAATCCGCCGCACTCAGCCAAGTGAAGCACTGAATTGCTTATTTGCGCATAATCATTTTTATGAGGAATACACCGATAATCAGGAACGCACAAACCTCGATTTATTGTTTGAACAGGCGGTGAATTTTGAACAGGAGGAAGGCAAAGGCCTGATCGGATTTTTGCGCCACATTCATCAAATGAAGGATCAGGAAAGCGGCGAAGCCATGCCGATCGGCAGTGAGGACGATGTCGTGCGGGTCATGAGCATCCACCAATCCAAGGGCTTACAATTTCCGATCGTATTCCTATGGTCGAATTCCCACCAAAGCGCCGTAGAATTCCACGATTTGTCGTTATGCGACAGTGATCTGGGGATTGCGCTTTCCCATATGGATGAGAACAAACGCTTTGTGCGTAAAAGCGTTCACCGCTTTGCCCTGGAACATAAAAAAGAAGCGGAAGAGCTGGAAGAAGAAATGCGCATTTTATATGTCGCCACCACACGGCCGCAGGAACAGCTCCATATCGTTGACTGTATTCCCGATGGCACGGACTTCAGCGCTTCGCTTTCTGCCCCACTCATTTATGAACGCGGCGGTTATACCGCCTGGATCCTTCACAGTCGCGTTGCCCGTGAAAACCATGCATTATTCCGCATGAAAACGGTCAAGCGAATGTGGGAGACGGAAATCCAGCCCTATGCACAAGCAGCGTTTCAAACCCTGCCCGTCTATGAACAAAGCGATCCCATCTGGCAAATCGCAACGCCAAGCACGATGAAAGCCGCTCCGGTGTTCTCTCTCCGTGCCCAGGCCGGGATGCAATATGGCACAAGAATGCACAAATATATTGAAACACTGCCGCCGCGAATATGGACGCAAGCGGATTATGAAACCTTACAACCAAAGCCATCCGCCAATGAAATCACAGCGCTCCAGCATTTAAATGAAAATGAGCTCTATCGCTATGCGAATACGTATCCGCAGGTGGTTCATGAACTGCCCTTTATGGTTCAGGATCAACATCAGATTCTTCACGGCTATATTGACTTTGCGGCTATCGGCGAGGATGTGATCCTCATTGATTTCAAGAGCGATGCGATCGAATCGGAAGCACAGCTGATTTCCTTATATCAGGATCAGCTGCTGGCCTATGAAAAAGCCATGAGCAGGCTGTATCCCGAAAAAGCAATTCAAACGTATCTCTATTCGCTGCGCCTGCACAAAGCCATTCTCGTATCCAAGCAGAAAGCGACAAGGAGCAAGACTCATGCATAAGCTGTTCGCTCATTTACACACGATCAATCATCACAAATGGCTTGTGATGAAGCTGTGCTTTCGCTGCGGCTATTATCGTCAGGGACTCGTTCATGATCTTTCCAAATATGCGCCGGTTGAATTTTTTACCGGAGTGCGCTATTATCAGGGTGATCGCAGTCCCAACGCAAAGGATCGCGAATGCAACGGCTACTCCGCCGCATGGCTTCACCATAAAGGGCGCAATCGCCATCATTGGGAATATTGGACGGAATTAACGAAAGGACAGTGTGTTCCGATCAAAATGCCGGTGCGCTATGTCATTGAGATGTGGTGCGATCGCGTTGCGGCTACGATGGTATATGAAAAAGAACGCTATACCGACCAAAGCGCCTTAAACTACTTTCTGCGAAATTATGACAATGTCATCATTCATCAGGATACCAAGGATTTATTGGAATTACTATTGCGTCACTGTGCCGATAACGGACTTGACTCCACCATTGTTTTTATCAAAAATCAAGTCAAGATCAAAGGCTATGACATCATAAAGGAGAACGAAAATGAAACGTTGTGATTGGGCCAAAGGCCCTTATAATGAAGTCTATCATGATCGGGAATGGGGTCGTCCCTGTCACGATGATCAAAAGCTGTTTGAACTGTTAGTATTGGAAGGAATGCAGGCAGGGCTGTCATGGGTAACGATCCTAAAAAAGCGTCCTGCCTTTCAAGCGGCATTCGATCATTTCGACATTGCGAAGGTGGCAAGCTACGACGAAACAAAACAAGCGCAGCTGTTACAAAACAGCGGCATCATCAGAAATCGTTTAAAAATTCAAAGTGCGATTACCAACGCCCAGGCAGTACAGCGCATTCAGGCAGAATTTGGATCACTGGACGCTTATCTTTGGGGCTTTGTCGAAGGGAAGCCAATCGTGAATGTCTACACGACCCAAAGTGAAGTGCCCACGCATTCAGAATTAAGCGATCGCATCAGTAAGGATATGAAAAAACGCGGCTTTCGCTTTGTCGGTACCACGATCATTTATTCTTATTTAGAAGCCATCGGCATCATCAACGATCATATGACGTGGTGCGATGCTTACAAGGCCTGTAAGAAAGAAGCGGATCAATCAAGGCCAATGGAGTAAAAAATAAAGCGTTTCTATTATGCATCATGTATATAAGCTTTTAAATGAGAGTATGATAAACAATCTTAAAATGTCATCTTGATAACGTCAGAGATGATTGACAACGGAAATGAGAAAGGAATCCAGACTATGGCAAGAGTATTAAAAAACAAAGAATTGGTTAATACAAGATTAGCCGCCAATTACGGCGGATGGATGTATTGTGAACAGTGTAATGAGAATATCGGTTATTTATGTTATTCAACATATGATCGCCTGGAAATGCAATATCAATGTAACTGCGGAAGTACGGGCAGCTTATTATTAGATTTTGACGATAGTAAAATAGGTGAGGATTGTCATGATGAATTAGTGATTGTAAAAAACAGATTATGTTGTCCAAAGGATCACGACCCGCTCATTACCATATTAGATAAAAAGGTAGCGAAATATGAACTGAAAATCACCTGTAAATCTTGTGGAAGCATTTATCAAAAAGACAAGCAGTAATTTTTTAAAGGGCAGGCATCCTTTTGGATTGTCTGCCCTTTTGTTTACCATCTTTACTATTCTTTCTCGTTCATTTTACGATTGAATAAAGATTCAAAAACCGCATTGATCATCAAACGACCGATACCATAATCAATCATATATCGCTCATTAATTTCCACCATCATAATCTTCATCCTCATAAACAAATCGATGAAACAACCATATAAGAATGAACGTGACCACATCATTGCCAAGCAAAATAAACAATAGCTTCCAGCTTGCCACAAAAGGAGTGCTGATATAAAAAGCGAGAATCGCACATAGATATATCTTAATTCGCGTTGTTTCCGCTCTTAATTCATCATCACGCAACGCATAACCAACTTCTCCCACATCAATTTTTAATAATAGCGGTACGGTATCCAGAAAGACCAGCAGCGCCCACAACATCATAGAGTCGCGATGATCTAACATGACAATAAACGGTAGTGCGATTAAATTTATAATGCATATATATTCCGCATGTATTAACAAATGTTTCATTTACATCCCTGCCTTTCCCCTTTTATCATTATATCATATTGAAAAACACCGGGCAAACAGTGACAAATTACGACTTATCCCGCAGCTTTTTCCGCGTGAATATCATTTTGAAGTCAGACCAGTTAAAGGGAATCAGCGGATATAAATAGCTTTGTTTAGACACAGTCTTTGCATTATACAGTAAAATGATCATAAGTACAATGCCAATCCAAAAACCATAGCGCGGCATGAAAGCCGTTAATATCAATAACATTACCCGCATGAACTTAACGCCATACCCCAATTCATAGCTTGGCTGAGTAAAATTAGCCAGCGCTACAAAAGCCATATACAAAATAATCTCTGGATTAAACCATCCGGCATTGACCGCATAATCACCGAGAATCAACGCACCGATAATACTGAAAGAGTTGTTCAGCGAACTTGGTGTATTCAGCGAAGCAAGCTTTAACGCATCAATGCCGAATTCCAACAATAATAGCTGTGCGATAAACGGTAAATTACCATTATCCGGAATAATCGCAAATTGTAACCAAGACGGCGCAAGCGAAGGATTACAATTCAAATAATACCAAATCGGTGTAATCAACAGCGTCGCAAAAAAGACGGCGATGCGAATACATCGCAAATAAGTCCCGGTGATCGGAGGCAAATAATAGTCCTGTGCTTCCTGCACAAAATCAAAAAAATATGTAGGTAAAATTAAAACCGAAGGGCTGTTGTCAATAATCAAAATGATCTTTCCTTCTAAAATATTGCTGGCCGCTGTATCCGGACGCTCCGTGTAGCGAACCTTTGGAAACGGTGTATACCACTTGCCCGGAATCAATGCTTCCGCCAATGATTCCTGTGCCATGGTTAATGCCTCCACTTGAATATCGGCAATGATGCCGCGAATTCGCTCCAACATTTTCTGATCCACTTTATTCTCCATATAACACAATACAAGATCAGTTTTTGATGACATTCCTACATTGGTATATTCCATTCTTAATCTATGATCGCGAATCCGCCGCCGAATTAACGCCGTATTGAATACCAATGTTTCCACAAAACCATCACGGCTGCCGCGCAATACGCGATCATCTTCCGGCTCTTCCATTCCTCGGGTTGGATAAGTCCGTGCATCAATTAAAATTCCTTTGCCATATCCTTCGATAACCAGCAATATTGTACCTGACAACACCGCTGTCACCATGGAGGCAACATCAGGTTCCATCTCCACTTCCACATAGGAAATCAGCTGTTGCGTTAAACTTTGGAAATCATCTGCATCACTCATAGATTTCAAGTCTGCCTTCAGCATGAATTCCATCATTTTTTCCAACACTTCATCTTTTACAAAGCCATCCACACAATAGAATGACAATTTCTTATTCTGAACAAGCAAATCACGCTTGATAATATCAAAATTATCTGCGACACGCAATTCGCGGTCTAAACTTTGAATCAATTCCTCATAATTCATCACATTGATCACCAATATTAGGTTGTGTCGACAATCATGAATTATACAGAAAGGATGTTGTGAAAATACCTTAGTGCTATGACTGCTAATTGCCATCCGTATTGTTTCCGTCTCATTTCCGATAAAAAAAATATGCCCATTCATGTCAAATCAGACGTATTCTTAATTATGATGATTCACTTAATAAGACATAGAAAGAGGTTCCCTCTATTCATTCATCATGGGTAGTAAAATATTTTGCGGATTTCATTTCCATATCCTTTAACGGCACAATGTCCACACCATTTTTTATACCTAATTGATAAGCCAGAATTTCCATAATCGGCGCAAACACAAGACATTGAAAATCATTTCCATCAAGCTCTAAAGACAAATCCGTATCGTCCAGTGTATGCTTACCGATGATAAAGCCATGCTTAGCTTCTGCCTTGGCGAATTTGGCCGCACTGACTGCCAGTTCATCATTATTCTTGCCATCATTGAGGATCAAAACAACAAAGCGGTTGGAAAAAGCCAAATCCGGTCCATGTAAGCCATCGTCCAGTTCATATCCCACGCATAGATAACGCCGTGCGGTTTCCAGAATTTTTAATGCGCCCTCCAAAGCGACACCCCATAGCGCCTTGGAGCCATATATTATAAAGCTTTCCGCATTCACTAACAAAGACTCGTTTTCATCAAACCATTTCAGCGTTTTTGCACAAGCCTGTTTATGGCGACTTGGCACTTTCAAGGCATCCTGAATATAAGCATCATATTCTGCCTGTGTCAAACTTCCTCTTGCCAATCCGATTTCCATTCCCATTAACATCTCAGTAAGAACGGTAGCGCAATATCCGATTGTCCTCATTCCATATTCTTCAAAGCCACTGCCCATATCCACATGAACATCACTTGCCATAGCTAACGGTGTGTTTTCGCTTTCCGTCATCGCAACGCATAAACAGCCCATTTCTTGTACCTTTTTCATCGCCAGTTTCGTACAATGTGAGGTGCCTGTTTGTGATATAAAGACATATAAAGCTTGCTTATTGTAAACCGTCTTATCCAAAAACTCATTTGGCAACATCGTATTTGTGCTTAAGCCGCTGACCTTCTCCACAAATTGATGCGCCGTTACGGAGCCGTTATTGCTTGTGCCTGATCCTATGAATACAATCTCATCATACGCATCCATTTTCTCATTCATCGCCTTTAACAATGCCGCAAAATTCGCTTTGCGATTTGCGATGATACGCTCCATTTTAGCAGGAGTTCGATAAATACAGTCCAACATCGTTACCATAGTGAGGATCTCCTTTTCTTTTTACTATCATATTCTTTCTCTATTGAGAAAATATGATTAATTTCTTATTTTTATCCATATGAAACATAATAGTCATTTAACATTTCACTTATTAAGACAAGCGTGATGAGGCCAGCGATTTCATCAATACTGTCCCCAAAGCATACAATATCAATTCCTTTAAAATGATTGTGATCCGTAATCAAGGCGCCTGCATTATTGATCTTTTATGGATCATTATATATGAGTCGAATCATCGACTCATTTCGAGTAATTCAATCCTTCTGCTATGGCAGAGCTGTATTCCTCCCATAACTCCATTAAATGCTCAATTTCATTATGCACATCGTCAATTTGTTCATCCAGTTCATTCATCTTGCGATAATCATGATAATATTCCGGATCATAGCGCCGCTCGCGCAATTCCTCAAGCAATTCTTCTTTCTTGGCTATCTGTTTCTCTAATTTATCCACTTCCTTTTGATAGTGAATGGTTTTTACGGGCTGTTTTTTCTCGGCTTTTTGTGTCCTTACCACTTGTGTTGTGTTTGTCTTTTCTGCGCGCTTTTGCATATACTCTGCATACGTTAAGGGATAATACGTTGCCTTTCCCTCATCTATAACCAAAATAGCTGTCGCAATTTTAGATATGAAATAACGATCATGCGATACAAATAACATCGTACCCTCATAGCCGTTCAACGATTCCTCAAGCGCCTCTTTGCCAAGAATATCCAGATGGTTAGTAACCTCATCCAAAAGCAGGAAATTCGGCTGCGCTAAAATGAGCTTGACTAACGCCAATCGCACCTTTTCACCGCCGGATAAACAATCTACCGTTTTGAATACGTCCTCGCCATGAAACAAGAAATTTCCGAGAATTGTTCTTACCTCACTGCGCGTCATCGTATCATAGCTGTCCCACACTTCCTCCAAAACCGTTTTGCCGGAATTGAATTGTGCCAATTCCTGATCGAAATAGCCTACCTCAATTTGATGACCGAATAAGAAACTGCCGGATAATGGTGCAACTTGATCCATCAAGGTTTTCACCAATGTGGATTTACCCTTGCCGTTGGGTCCTAAAATCGCAATTTTTTGTCCATGCATGATCTCCAGATTGACCATGCAAAGCGGATGATCATAGCCGATTACAAGATCACGTATCTCTAGTACTCGTTTCCCACCCTTTACTCTTGGCACAAAGTGTGCATGAAAGGTGCGATCATCCACATTGGGATTCTCAATGCGCTCCATCCGATCCAAATACTTTATTTTTGACTGGGCAAACGCCGCCTTATTTTTCTTATAGCGGAACTTTTCAATCAGCTCTTCCAGACGCTGAATCTCTTTTTGTTGGCGGGCATAGGCGCTCTTAGTTCGCTCCACATCGGTTTCCTTGACTTGTTGATAATGGGTATAATTTCCCGGATAGCGGCGCATCACGCCATACTCCAATTCATAGATTACATCCGCTACATCGTCCAAAAACATCCGATCATGAGATACGACAACGACTGCCTTCGGATAACGCTTGACATAGCCCTCAAGCCATTCAATCGTATCCAAGTCCAAATGATTTGTCGGCTCATCCAACAATAATACATCCGGCTTTGACAACAACAACTTCACAAAAGCCAATCGCGTTTTCTGTCCGCCGCTGAACGTAGAAATTTTACGTTTCAAATCTTCAACGCTAAAATGAAATTTCGTCAATACCGTTCGTATTTCCGACTCATAAGTATAGCCGCCGGCTTCCTCAAATGCCTGTGCCAAATCAGCATATTGATTTAACAGCGATTCATCGTGATTCTCACTCATTCTCTTAGTCAATTCATCAAGTCGCTGCTGCATCACCTTAAGTGATCCAAATACACTTTCTAATTCTTCTTTTAGCGAATGTTCCTCATTGGCAAAGGTTGTTTGGGCTAGGTAGCCGATAGTCGTTTTGGCATCCTTATGAATCGTTCCTCGATCCAGTGATTCTTCACCCGCAATAATTTTTAACAGTGTTGTTTTTCCACACCCGTTTCTGCCTACTACGGCAATTTTTTCACAATCACGAATTTCAAATTGAATTTCTTCAAATATCGTGTTTGCCCCATATTGCTTTGCGCCCTTATGAATCTGATAGCGCATTTTCATCATCCTCTCAATCCGAGTCCTCGCTCACATGGATTGCCTTCACAAACGCATTGCTTAATTCCGTTATGATGGTTTCCTTATCCTTTTTCCATATGCGCGCATCGTCTTTGTTGGTTAAATAAATAAAATTAATGGATACCGCCTGCATGCCGGTACGCGAACCTTGAATCAGCTTCTCATTTTCCTTCGCAGCAGCGGAAAATTGCCCGGCGCCGCTGATTCGTCCACCGCTTTCACGCAGGCTTGGCAGCATGTCATAAATTTCCCTGCCATCCTCACCCGTGGCAGTATAGCTTGCGCTGACCCCGGAATTGCGCTGAAACCATGCGTTAAGATCACTGCCGGACAGCGACGTGTTCTTCGTTAGTTCATACATTAACGTATTGGCCAGCGTTGCGGAGGAATAATTGGAATAATATATTTCTGTGCCGCTGTCTATGACTTGAGCTGAGCTGTTCATTCCCAGTTCCAAATAATACTTTGCATGAGAATGATATGCCTTCTCCATCAATCCGTTTTTTCCATAATAGCTGAGTACATCATCACTGTGTTCCTTTGCCAGCATGACCTTTAACCCATGCTTCTCCAGCTCTGCCTTTAACTGTTCTCCCGCCCATTGCATTTCTACACTTTCATCCAGATCATTCGCATTGCCGGCAGCCTGAACCATACCATTGATCATGCGAGAGCCGTATGGGTCAATAAACACATCATAAACATCGTTCTTCGCATCTTCTTCTTCAATCTTTAAAAATAACGCATGTTCGGATAATGCCGGAGCTGTCAATGAGGCATCGGCCATTAATGTAGCTACCTTGATTTTACCACCGCGCGCAACACCGTAAAACGATTCCGTCGTGATCGCTTCATCATACACCAGACGCTTATCCGTTGTGCCGTCACGGATGCTTAAAGCATAAAAGCCGGGCTCCAGCTCCTGTAAATCAATTTGGCGATCAGCGCGATCCTCCATCGTATAGGTAATTGATTCTTCGCCGCATAAATCCGTGAGCGTTATACTTTTACGATATACATCATCTTTATTTCCAGCCTCATAGTCATGGGCAAACAAATTTAAGCTCTCTCCGTAATACATATAGTCGCTGATCGTATAGACTTCCTTTTCCTTCCAGCGCAATTTTTCCGCTGTCTGTTCTACATTCAAGCCGCAGATCGTAAAAGGCTCTGCTTTTTTCTCTTTGTGCTCAACGCGACTTTGATACCCCCAGAGCACACCGAAAAAAATGACCAGTATCACACAGCCAATGATAATCTCACGTGTATGCTTCTGTTTTTTCGGTGGTACGTATGCCATGGAGAGTCCTCCTCTTCTGCTTATAATTCAGCGTCGCGGATATGCTTCGGCCGCTGATCCTTTAACGGCGGATAGCTCATATGATTTTTTGATACTTCTACATCGAGCATAATATGTGGATTGCGAGGTATCGGCAATGTCGTATCCTCAAATTTTACGTATTGAATCGGGAAGACGCTGTCCTTGGGATAGCGTACCGGGTGTAACAGGGAATTAAAGCACCATGTCAGGGCATAGCCAATCGTATCGCTGCCCCGGTTGCGTTCCCCATAACGTCTGGCATTTTTCATAAATAAATTCTTTAATATCCTAGGATTCATACCGATATTTTCCAATACAGTTATCACGCCCATTAACAGCACATTTGCCAAACGCGGCGGTAAATCGTGCGATCGTTTCATCGATACTTCATCACAGACAAAAATGTCAATGAACAGACCATCGCCATATTCACATTTGCTTTTCAGCAGCGTATTGTATTCTTTAATATGCGTATGCTTCAGCACCAGCTTAGCCGGCACACAGACATTGAATTTCGGATCCTTTTCGTAGCATTGAAAAACATAGCGATCGGATAGATCGGGTAGTGCCTCTTTTAAAAAGCGTTCATAATCGCTGCGCATCATCGCAATGTCCATGTCGTCATCCCATGGGATAAAGCCCTCATGGCGTACTGCGCCCAAGGCACTGCCTCCGGCCAGCCAATAGGGAATGTTATGCTTGCGCAATATCACATCGAGATCTTTTATCATACTGAGTAATACGTTATGGACATCACTGACGCATATTTCACTGCCGTCAGCGTGTTTCGCTATGACATATTTTTCCATGTGTTTCACCATTTATAATTATAAAAGAAACGGCGGAAAACCTCAAGGTATTCCGCCAATGTGACAAAATTGATAGTCGTAGGCATTAGGAAGACTTGTTTCATTACCACAATCCCATTGAAACATCGGCTTATCCCAACTGTGCAACGACCTTTTCTACAAGATCCTGCGCTGTTAAATGATATTCCTTTTGCAGGAATGCGGCCGTACCTACTTGTCCGAATCGCTCAGCTACACCCATTTTACAGAAACGGATATTGATAGAATTTTCCGCAATGACTTCCTCAATCGCGCTGCCAAGCCCTCCGATAATGGAATGATTTTCCAGCGAGATCATCAGCTTTTTCCCTGCCGCTTCCTTAAGCAACAATTCCTTGTCTAACGGCTTAATGGTAAACATATCAATAAGCCCTACGCTGTATCCTTTTCTTTCCAGCATTTCCAGCGCATCGAGACCTTCGCTGACCAGCTCACCGGCACACACAATCAAAACATCGTTTCCCCTTTTCAATACATTTCCCTTGCCTAGAATAAAGGTGGAATCCTCGCTGTACACCTTGCGCACTGCCTTGCGATTGGATCGCACATAATGGATACCATCAAGCTGTGTAAGTTCTTTAACGACCCACGCAAATTGCTGCGCATCACAGGGATCGACGACAACTGAGCCGGGAATCGTGCGCATTAAGGCAACGTCCTCCCACGTTGTATGCGTGCCGCCATTATGGGCAACCGCAAATCCGGGATCAGAGCCGTATATATTGATCGTATTATGCGCATAGGCTCCTGATACATACAACTGGTCAAAATTACGCCGTGATACAAAAGGCGCAAAGGAATGAATCCATGGCTTAAAACCCAACAAGGACAAGCCTGCCGCAATTCCTGTCATGTTTGCTTCCGCGATTCCGCATTGAATGAAGCGCTCAGGATTGGTTTTGTGAAGCTTTGAAAATCCGCTTGCGGCTCCCAAATCCGCCTCTAAGGCTACAATGCGATCATCCTGCTTCATCAATTCCTGCAAGGTTTCAACGATCGCCATGCGCTGATCTTTTCCTTTTTCGCTTCGATTCTCCACAAGCCTAAACATGAGCTTCACCTCTTTTCACGAATTCTTCCAGCGCTTTAATTGCTTCATCAGCGGCAGAAATGGTCGCATCACTGTCAAATTTTACCGAATGATTGTTGCTCATCGCTTCAAAATAAGGCACGCCCTGTCCCTTGATCGTATCCAACACGATGCACACCGCCTGATCTTGAACCTTCTTGGCCACATCAATCGCATCGCTGATCGCCGCTTCATCATTACCCTTTACGCGCTGCACATGAAAGCCAAATGCCGCCATTTTTTGGGCAATGCTGAAAGGATTCATGATCTCACTAGTGTAACCATCCAGCTGTCGCTTATTTTCATCGATCAAAACGATACAATGATTGAGGCGATAATGTGCTAGATACTGAAAGGCTTCCCAGCACTGACCTTCATTGAGCTCTCCATCGCCGCAGATCACATACACATACCGCTGGGAATGATCCATGCGAAAGCCACTCGCAATTCCGGCCGCAACGCTCGTACCTTGCCCAAGTGAACCACTGGTCATATCCACGCCCGGTGTTTTCATGCGATCGGGATGGGAAGGCAATCTTGTACCGCCCTCATTTAACGTATACAGTTCTTCCTTATCAAAGAAGCCCGCATTGGCTAAAGCACTGTACCATGCCGGACCGCAATGTCCCTTACTAAGCACAACCATATCCCGTTCTTGCCAATCAGGATTATTCGCATCATAGCGCAGCTGCTTTCCATACAGCACGCTCATGAGCTCTACAATCGATAAAGAACCGCCGAGGTGCCCATATCCGGTATGCTTTAACATCTTTAACACATCCAGACGAATGTTTGCGGAAAATCGTTTCAATCGGTTCGCTTCCTTCGCCTCCATTCGCTATTCTCCCTTCACAATATTTGGATAGGCGCGGATGATTCTCATATCGCCTTTGACAATGATTTCCTTACAATCCGCAGGAATAAACAGACTCTGTAAATACTTCAATTCCATTTCCTCACCCTGATATATCAAACTGCCGCTGCCGCGCACCACATGTAAAACAGAGAAGCACTCCTCGTTATACAATGCTTTTTCACCCTCAATATCCATTAGCTCTACCGTATAACGAGGGGTAGAAACCAGCGTTTCCCGCTCATAGCGTTCTTCCGTCGGATGATGTAGAACCTTTGATTTAGCGTCTAAATTTAAAATATCCAAACCCTTTTTCAAATGCAGCTCACGCGGATTGCCATTGGCGTCGGTTCGTTCATAATCATATAAGCGATACGTCACGTTACTATTGTTCGCGATTTCCAGAATGGTGATGCCTCCGCCAAGCGCATGAAGCTCTCCGGATTCTATCTGAATAAAATCGCCAGGCCGTACCGGATGATATTCCATCTTATATACAATGTCCTTATTCTTAATTGCCTCTAACACTTCTTCCTTGCTTTGCGCCTTGGTTCCTGCCATCAACGTCGCACCGGGCATCGCATCGATCACATACCAGCTTTCGGTTTTGCCTAGATCATTATCATGCGGGATTGCATATGCATCCGTCGGATGATTTTGAATCGACAGCCCTTCCTTGGCATCGGACAGCGCACAACGCAACAGATCATGCTTCGTAGCCTTACCCAAAATTTCCCTTTCATGGGCGTCGATCGCTTCACTTAAATTCATTCCTTTCAGCTCGCCGTTTAAAATCACATTACTGCCATAGGGATGAGCGCTGATCTCCCAGCTCGCTCCTACGCCGCTCTCCTTATCACCTCTGATTTCAGGAATTCTGTTTCTACCCCACACAGTTTGATCATAGATCGGTTTTAACATCAACGGATACATCTTACATTCCTCCTTGTTCTTATCTTTATTATAAACGAAAGCACAAATAAAAAAACAGCGGACTCATTGATTGAAATACTTATGTCATACAAATGCATCCGCGTGTTTTTAACTGAATTATTTATTTCAATAACATGCCATTTTTAGCAAACTATGCTTATGAAAACAGGAAGATATATTAACTAGAATAAATATACTGATGCTTGGCAAAATTCTCATCGTAATGTTCCTGATAAAGCCCGATATAAAGCAAATCCAAAATATACATCGTTGCGATATTGGAAGAAAAGCTATACAGCTTGTCATTGGGATGTTCCTTGTCACACATTAACAGCTTACTGGTAGCATAGGGCATGAGTGATTTATTATGAGTCGATGTGATCATGATAATTGATACTCCGCGCTTCTTCAGCTCCGGCAATATCGTAATGAACTGCTTGGAGGAATAGCCGGCATAACTGTTGATAATCAACGCATCCTCACTTGTCAGGGTGATCGCCTCCAGTTTCCATTTGTAAAGTGAAGATGATATTCTTACATCCTTCCCAATTTCTTTTAATTGCGCATTGAATTTCTCTGCCATTTGGGTATTCATATTTGAGGTGAAAAAGCATATTTTCTTGGCTTTTTTCAGAATCTGAATGGCTTGATCCAATTCCTGTGCATCAATGGCGTGCTGGGTGAGCTCCAGACTCTCGGTATAAATTGCCAACAGGTTTTTACTAATATCCATGTAAGAATCTGTTGCCGTGAAAGGAAAATTGTAATCGACCGCATAGCTTTTTTCACTTTTGATATATTCCTGCGCAAGTCGTAATCGCAGATCGTCGTAACGCTTGACCCCCAGCTTGTGACAGAAGCGGTATATGGTTGAGGAAGAAAGAAACGTTGCTTTTTTGAATGCTTCTTCATCCAGTTCAATCATCGCTTTGCCATTCTGGATGATGTATGCCCTTAGACTTTGTTCACTCGGTGTCAAAGATGTCATCAATTTGATTTGATCCAGTAATTTCATAACGTTATTGCCATCGCTGCCGATGTTGATACGCAACGATATTCCTCCTGTTCCTTACTGCTTTTATTATATCACGTTCTAGGCTGATCTTGCTTTGTTTCTCATGGATCATGATCGTTTTATGAGATATAGTCAAAGCGTAAATAAGTAAATGAAATCATAAAAAAAGTCCTTGCGGACTTTATGCTTCTACATCTAAATGATTCTCGGGTCTTTTTCACTTGCGAAAAATAAGCAAACTCATTTCAGCCCAGTATCAT
>CANDJN010000011.1 GCA_947385085.1 uncultured Erysipelotrichaceae bacterium
TACGGCTTCAATCGCCTCCATCATCTGAACCTTCGGCTCCGTCGGGAATGAAGTGTGCAGCTCAGCCTGATAAAAATCCTTAAAACGCTCCACCAACAGCTTCATATCATCGGCGCTCAGTTCCAAGTCGTCCTTAATTCCCTTCTGCACTTTTACCTCGTCGATGATTTCCTCAAAGCGTTTTTTGGAAAGCCCTTTTACCACATCGGCAAACATTTGAATGAAACGACGATAAGAATCATAAGCAAAACGCGGGTTGCCTGATTTTTCTGCAATGCTGGCAGCCACCACATCGTTGATTCCTAAGTTCAAAATCGTGTCCATCATTCCCGGCATAGAAGCTCGTGCACCGGATCGTACGCTCACCAGCAATGGATTTTGTGCATCTCCGAATTTCTTTCCTGCTTCTGTTTCGAGCTTACCAAGATATTCCATGATTTCACTTTGAATATCTTCGCTGATTTTTTCACCATCGTCGTAGTACTTGTTACAAGCCTCCGTTGTGATGGTAAAGCCGTTTGGCACCGGCATTCCCAACTTGCTCATTTCAGCCAAATTGGCACCTTTGCCGCCAAGCAGTTCGCGCATATTTCCATTTCCTTCAGAAAATGAATAAACATACTTTTTTGCCATTCCAGTTTATCCTCCTTATCTTGTTTTACCATGATAATTATACACGAAATGAAAGCGTTTTCCTAGTCCATTTTTGTAATTCCTGCCAATTCTCAGCGCGTTTTTATACCATATGATTCTCGTACAATGAAGATACTTCGCTACAAGATAGATTAAATGATTTCATCTTCCTGTTCTAATTGTTCCAGCATTTCCGGATGCATTTCTTTCAGATATTCCTCCGCCTGATATTTCACCCGCAACGTGTTACCTTCCATTACGACATAGGCAAGCAGTTCTTCACATTCCCTTTGTCTGCCTATACGCTTCAGGCATACAGCTTTATTAAAGGTATACAAAACTTTTAATAGTTTATTTTCTTCCTCTTCAATCTTAATCAAATCATATAGTTTTGATTCTATTTCATATTCGCCATTAACTCTATAGCGCAGCATTTCAGCCGATATGGGATAACTCAATTTTTTTGTTTTTCGATACAACTCAGCATATTCTCCTTTTATTTTTTCATGATGCTGATTAAAAAATACTTTTTGCTCCTCATTCGGCAATAACTCCATATAAGCCAATATATAAAAGCCCTCTTTTTGATAATTGCTGAAACGCTTTAATGCCCTTTTTAATTCACTGTAATCATTATCATTAACCAGTAAAGAATATATATAGTTTTTTACAAGCACGGGGTTTTTGGGGTATTCTTCACATAGGGATTTACTGACTCGGTAATACGTCTCACTGTCACACTCATCTGTTAGCTTTGCATAAAGCTTTTTCGTTAAGGTAGTTGCATATTTCGATCGTGTAATTTCAGGAACAAAGATTATTAAAATAAAATCGACCACTAACAAAACCGTTAAAATAAATTCATTTTGGATGATGTTTGAAAAATAAAAATAGATCAATATAATGAATAGAAGCAGCAAAATAGTAATAATATTTCTCATTCGGTATCCTTTGACAAAATCGTTATACAATGTCCGTTCCTCTGGATTCATGATTGAAAACTCTTCTTCATCATAACTTTCCATTTTGATGCTTCTTTTAACTTTGCCAATATACTCTTTATTCATGCATAGCATAATGATTTCCACCAGCATGAGCGGAATGGATATATAAACAAACAGTTGCCATTGAAGAGGAAACGAAACGAGCCATAGTACAACTTGCCCAGCCTTTTTAAAGCAATGCTGTGCGCATAATTGGGCAAACAAATAGATCACATTAAACAAACCTAGAATGGCAGCTACAGCAAAAAGATACATTTGAAATCGCACTTTAGGGGGAAAAGGCACTGGCAACTGATAAAGCATTAGATACATAATGAACGCAGTAATTAACAAAGTGATGATTTCTGCCAGTAAATGTGATTTGATGCGAATATTCATAACAATGATCCCTCCTGTAAAATTAAAAATTTTCGGTTCTTTATTCTATACATAAATAACAGTCATTCAGCGGTTTGATTGTTTCCCAACCTTATATGAACACTTTTTATAAAATATGTTCCTATCCTCATTTTTTTATTTAATATGCTAACTAAGTAAAAGATAATTTCCCGCTCCTTGCCTGATAAAATATTCATGTTATCTCCACTATTATGATATTTATTTAGTTAAAGTGTTTCCTAGTCCAATTTTATTATTCCAAGATTAAATCCAGCTACAAGATAGATCAAATGGTTTTATCATTCTGTTCCAGCATTTCCGGGTGCATTTCTTTCAAATATTCCTCTGCCAGATATTTCACCCGCAAGGTGTTGCCTTCCCTTACGACATAGACAAGCAGCTCTTCACATTCCTTTTGATTCCCTAGATGATTCAGGCATATGGCTTCATTATATGTGTACATAGCTCTTGATAGTTTACTTTCTTCGTCCTTAATTAATGCATATAGTTTTAACTCCTCTTCATATTCTTCATTTAATTTATACCGTAAAATTTCAATCAATACGGGATAAATTATTTCTTTTGTTTTTAGATATCTCCTATCATAAAAGTCTTTTATTTTTTCATAATGCTGCTCGAAAAAGTTTTTTTGTTCCTCTTCCGACAATACCTTCATATAAGCCAGAATATAGAAAACCTCTTTTTGATAGCTGTTGAAACGCTTTAATGCACCTTTTAATTCACTGTAATCATTTTCATCTATTTGTAAAGAATATATATAATGTTCTACAAGCACAGCATTTTTAGGATATTTTTCACATAAGGCTTTACAAACATGATAATAGGTCTTACTATCGCACTGGTTTTCAGCCTTCGCATAAATCTTTTTTATTAGGGTAACTGCATATATCATACGCATATATTTAGGGACGAAGATTATTAAGATTAAGGCAATCAACAGCATTACCAATAAAACAAATAAGTTCTTCGTGACGATCGTAAAAATACTGCAAATAACAACACCGAATATAACTATGATATTAGTAATAGTGTTTCTCGTTCGGTAATCTTTGACAAAATCGTTATACAATGTCTGTTCCTCTGCATTCATTATCACAGTTCCCTCCTCATCATAACTTTCGGTTTTAATTTTCCTTTACAGCCAATATGCTCTTAGACTATGCATAGCATAATGATTTTCACCAGCATGAGCGAAAATATAAAGGAAGACAATTTCCATTAGAAATGGAAATGTTACAGCTATAAAACTTACTATCATAAGTATACATTTTGTATCCTTTTTATTCAATCATTTTTAGATGATTTTAAACTAGCTGTAATATAAGAAGTGATTAGAAAAAGTCTTTTATGACCGCTTTTTTGTAATCGAATTATGTGAAGTGATTCCTATCTATTTTCATACCATCTCCCGAGTTATGATAAGATGCCAAGAAAAAGTACAAGCATAAGTAGATCAAATAATTTTATCATCCTGTTCCAGCATTTCCGGATGCATTTCTTTCAGATATTCCTTTGCTCGATATTTCACCCGCAAAGTATTGCCTTCCTTTACGACATAGGCAAGCAGCTCTTCACATTCCTTTTGTCTGCCTAAACGCTTCAGACAGGCGGCTTTATTAAATGCAAATAAAACCTTATCTAACTTTGTTTCATTATATTTAATTGAATCAAATAACTTCAATGCTTCCTCATATTCTCCGTTTATCCCGTGTCGCATTATATCTAAAAGTATCATATTATCTAAATATTTGTTAATTTTCGTCTTTTGATATGCCTTTTCATAGTCCTTTTTTATTCTTTCATAACTCTCGTTGAAAAAACGCTTATACTCCTCCTTTGGCAGCAAATTCATATATGCCAGCAAATAGAAATTCCAATCTTCATAACTTCTGAAACGTTTCAATGCTCTTTTTAGTTCACTATAATCATTATCATCTATTTGTAAGGAATATACATAGTGTTCTACAAGCAAAGTGTTGTTTGGATATTTTTCACATAATGCTTTACTAACGTGATAATATGCCCTACTGTCACACTGGTTTCCAACCGTCGCACAAATCTCTTTTATTAAGGTAACTGTATATTTTGTTCGCAATCTTATAGAAACGAAGAATATTAAGATAAAAATGATCAATAATATCACCAATAAAATAAATACATTATTTATGACGGTTGTAAGACACCCATAAATAACAACACTGAATAAGGCGATTATATTGGTAATAACTCTTTTCATCCGGTATCCTTTGACAAAATCGTTATACAATGTCTGTTCTTCTGCATTCAATAGCATCTGTTCTCCATCATAATTGTCAATTATGACATCTCCTTTACCACTGCCGATATGCTCTTTTCCTATGCATATCATAATGATTTCCACCAGCATAAGCGGAAGCGATAAATAGATAAACAATGCCCATTGAAGGGGAAACGCAACGAACCATAACACAACGTGCCACGCCTTTGTAAAACAATGCTGTGCGCATAATTGGGCAAACAAATAAAACGTATTCGACAATCCTAAAATGGCAACTTCACCCAAAAGAAACAATTCAAAATTCTCTTTTAGGGAAAGCGGCAAATCCGGTAGGTAAAAAGTGAAGCACAGAATGAATGTATTGATTATTAAAGTGATAATTTCTGTCAGTAAATGTGATTTGATGCTAATTCTCATAATAATGACTCCTTCCATGGATTTGAGAATTTCAAATTCCTTATACGATTTCAATAAAATTACTCAGCGACTTTATTGTCTGTTAACTTTGTATGAATGCATAAATAAAGATCATAACTGAGGGGATTATGCAATCGCAATGTGATTTTTGAATGTGCGCATTCTAAGTTTCACTGCTGTTCTATACATAAAAAAGAACAAAAGAAGCTAGGAATTTAAGACCAAAGCCTCCTTTATTCTTAATGTTAAATGACTTTCATTCTATAGGATATGCTCTATGCCCTTTTTCATTATTCTTTTCCTACTGAAAAAGAATAAATTTCATAGCTACTTATATCATAAGTATACATTTTGTATCCATTATATTCAATCATTTTTTAATAATATTGGGCTAGCTATCATAATAGGAAGTGATTGGGCAAAATCTTTTTTGACCGCTTTATTGTATTCAAATCATGTAAAGGAATAATTGATATCAATGTTTTTACTAATTTCATTTTCTCTGCTATTCCATGCCCATTTCACGTTACATCCGGTATTTACGATAAAATGTCAAGTAACATTCTAATTACAATATAGATCAAATGATTTTATTGTCCTGTTCCAACATTACCAGGTGCATTTCTTTCAAATATTCCTCTGCTTCATATTTCACCCGCAACGTATTGCCTTCCTTTACGACATAGGCAAGCAGTTCTTCACACTCCTTTTGTCTCCCCAAATGCTTCAAGCATAATGCTTTATTAAAAGCAAATGTAACTTTTGATCGTTTTGTTCCATCTTCCTTAATTGAATCATATAATTTTAAAGATTCTTCATATTTTCCATTTAACTCAAGACGTCTGGTTTCCAAAGAAATGAGAAAATGAAAATACTTTGTTTTTTTTGTTTTTTGATAGGCTCTCTCATAGGGCTTTTTGATTATTTCATAATACTGATCGAAAAATTTTTTCTTTTCCTCATTTGGCAATATCCTCATATACGCCAGCTTATAAAAAACCTCTTTTTGATAATCGCTAAAATGCTTTAAAGCCCTTTTTAATTCACTGTAATCATTATTATCCAGTTGTAAGGAATTAAAGTAATGCTCTAAAAGGATTGTATTGCTTGGATACTTTTCACATAATGCTTTACTAACATGATAATAAGTCTTACTGTCACACTCGTTTTCGACCTTTGCATAAATCTTTTTTATTAAGATAGCCGTATATTTCATGCGTATAAAAGCAGGTACGATGATTATTAGAACAAAAAAACATATAAATTCCACCAATATAACAAAGACATTATTTGTGCTGCCCGTAATATTACAGAAAATAATAATGAATAAAAGCATTAAAATGGGGATGATGTTTCTCATTTGGTATCCTTTGACAAAATCATTATACAATGTCTGTTCCTCTATATTCATTATCGTCAATTCTTCATCGCAATCATCAATTTTAATGTTTCCTTTACCACTATCAATATGCTCTCTTCCCATGCATAGCATAATAATTTCTACTATAATGAGCGGAATCGTCATACAAGCAAACAATTGCCATTGAAGGGGAAATGAAACAAGCCATAGTACAACATGCCTCGCCTTTGTAAAGCCATGCTGGGAGCATAATTGAGCAAACAAATAGATTGTATTGAAAAAGCCCAAAATAGCAAGCAGACTCATAAAATACTTATATAGTTTTACATCAGCCGGAAAAGGCGCCGGTAACTGATAAAAAATTAAAGACATAACGAATGCGGAAATCATTAAAGTAATGATTTCTGCGAGTAAATGTGATTTGATGCGTATTTTCATAACGATTACTCCTTTTTTACATCAATGTTTTTTGATCAATCTATATCCATTTACATAAATGCGTTAATATCACTCAGTATGGCAGAAAATTTCATAATCCAACTGCATATACAAAAAAGAATAAAAGAAGCAGGATTGTAAAGAACTACATCTTTTATTCCAACGTAATATGCATTCCTTCATCAAAGATCTGATCCATGATCCCCGCTTAACCATGATTCTCTTGCCTATAAGCTATCATAATGATACATCTTTCCCTACCCCTGCATTATACACCTTGTATTCTTTTTCTTCAATCCCTTCAGATGGTGCATAAAATTAATTAAAGCTGCTATCGCCTTTTATCCAATTTGCATAGCCAAAACGCTTTTATAAAATCAGCTGAATGTCACTAAATCATCAAGCGCCGCTGTCTCTGTAACTTCACAGGCATATAATACCGGTACATTGCCGCCATACTCTTCATCATATTCACAGCGCATTTTTGCTGTTAATGTGACCCATTTCCCCCGCTTCAAGCGACTGCTTTGATTATAATGAACCACAAAACCGATCATCTGTATATCCTCGGCACAGCAAACCATTGCCTCACGTCCGATCAAAAACAGATCGCCATGCGCATGATCGACCTCCACAATTTGACCGACAAAGCTTACCGTTTTGCCCTCATAAAACTGCGGCTTATCGAGTGCATCCATATACCATAAGCCATAATCATCGGCTGCGATATGAAGATGATCCGCTTTTACATCAAAGGGTAATTCATCATCCGGTAATTGATTGACAGCGCCATCAACACTTTCATAAATAAGCTGCGCACCCTTGTTTATCGCTTTCACATTACTGCGCAGAAAGCTTTTTTTGGTTGTTTCATCACAACGATTAAAAATAATCAATTCACTATGTACCAGCTGATCATAAATAATTGAACGCATATTATTCATATACATCGCAAAGGTAGAGGCATCCACTGTCGTCATAATCTGAACCAACAGCCACTCTATCGGATATTCTACATCCAAAAACGATGTTACACTCCACATTCCATTAAATTCAATCATGACTTGTTCCGGATGATATTGGCGATCCAGGGAATCTAAATAATCAAAGCCGAGATCAGATTCCTGTTTCACATAGACAACATCACAGCCATAAGCACTCATAACCGTATCATCATACTCCACCTCGCCATCCTCACAGATGAGTAACAGTGTTTTTTCACCATCGTGAAACTGTGGATCACGCAGCGTGTCTTGAATAAATGAGGTTTTTCCACTATCCAAAAAACCGGTAAATAAATAAACAGGTACACTCATAACTTCATTGCTCCAAACCAAACAGCGCTGTCAGAGCTGATTCTTTTAAGTCAGATCCGATCACACAAAGCTTACCGATTGTATCTTTACCACCTAAACGAATATCATATTCGCCGGGCACAAGATCAAAATACAGCCAGTTATGATCATTGCTTGGAACCATTCCTTTAGCTCTTAAAATGGCGCCGTATTGAGACTGCTTTGTTAAAGCATTTAAAATTGTTTCAAGCTCTTCTTTGGTATAGGAACGCATTGTTTCACAACCCCAGCTGGTAAATACATCATCGGCATGATGATGTCCCTCATGATCATGATGGTGATGATGTTCGTGTTCGTGATCATGGTGATGCTCATGATGATCGTGATGATGCTCGTGTTCATGACCATACTCATGATGGTGATGACATATCGGACAAACATCCATCTCTTTTAACAATTCATCAGATAAATTCTGGGGATGCTCCATCGCTTCCCGGACTTTTTCACCATCCAGTTCCTCCCAAGGAGTCGCAATAAGATTGGCGTGCTGATTATGCTTGCGAAGCAGCGAAATCACATTCTCTACCTGTTCCGGTTTCATCATCTGAGTACGACTGATGATAATCGTATTGGCAAATTCAATTTGATTGTTGAAGAATTCACCGAAATTTTTCATGTAAACCTTTGCCTTTTTACCATCGACAACGGTCGTATACGAATTCAATTCCAGTCGTTCATCCTGCAAATCACAAATTGCTTTGATAACATCCGACAGCTTACCAACACCGCTTGGCTCGATGATAATCCGCTCAGGACTGAATTGTTCCATGACCTTTTCCAAACTGGCCGCAAAATCACCAACAAGCGAACAACAAATACAACCGCTATTCATTTCTTTGATAGTAATGCCCGCTTCCTTCAAAAAGCCGCCGTCGATGCCGATCTCACCGAATTCATTTTCAATCAATACAATTTTTTCATCTTGGTAAGCCTCTTGAATCAGCTTGCGAATCAGCGTTGTCTTACCGGCCCCCAAAAAGCCCGATATAATATCAATTTTCGTCATAATATCAACCTTACCTTTTCTAGTATCATGTAAAAGACATATCCATTAATCCTATAAATTTATCCTTCCTTTATCGGATACCTCTATAGTATACCACCACAGCACTTTTTTGCGCAAATGTTCTTTCCGTCTTCCTTACCGCATATCAACGCGATTGCTTTCTACACCTATTTCATTTTTTATCCGTTCAGCGTATCTAAATAGCTTATTAAATCATTAATTTCAATATAATTACTTGCCAACAATAACATTTTATGATATAAAAAAGAATGAACTGGTTCAGGACCTCCCAGTATAATCATAGGCTAAATAACGGAATGATTTTTTATGTAAATTTCATGACCTTGACCTATGATCCAAGGTCATTTTTTATCGTTTGTCATGAGCTAGAAAAGAGGATTCGCATGAAACGCAATATTATCATAGACTGTGATCCTGGCATTGATGATAGCTTAGCCATTATGCTGGCGCTATCCTGTGAAGAAATCGAAGTGCTGGGAATCACTATTACATGTGGCAATACACCGGCTGAAATGGGCTTTGAAAACACCAAGAAGATATTAAAGCACATGAATCGATTAGATATTCCAATTTATATCGGTGCTCATAAGCCGTTAAAAAAGCCCTACGTCAACGCTTTGGATACCCATGGTCCCGATGGCTTAGGCGGCAGCTTTCTAGATGCGGTGAGCGGGTATGATCAATCCTTAAGCGCTGTTGAATTTTTATCACAAACACTGCGTAAACAAAGCTGTAGCATTGTCGCAATCGGTCCGCTAACCAATTTAGCGCAGCTGATACATCAAGATCCCAAGGCTTTTGAAAACATTGGCATGCTGATTTCGATGGGCGGTAATTATCGCTCCCACGGCAACTGCTCTCCGGTTGCGGAATACAACTATTGGGAAGATCCGGAAGCGGCTGCGATTGTATATGCAGAAATGGCAAGATTAGGGCGCCACATCCATATGGTAGGCCTGGATGTAACGCGGCAAATTATACTTACTCCGGAATTGCTTTCTTATATGGAAAAGCTGGATCCAATTCAAGGATCATTTGTCCGCCAAATCACTCGTTTTTATTTTGAATTTCATTGGCAGTGGGAGCGATTGATCGGTTGTGTCATCAACGATCCTTTAGCAATCGCCTATTTTCTTTATCCACAGCTATGCGAAGGCTTCCATTCATATGTCCAGATCGAAACAGAAAGCATTTCACGAGGTCAAAGCATTGTAGATGCCCATCATTTTTATCGTCAAGAAGCCAATGCCTTCGTATTAACAAAAGTAGACGTATTAGGCTTCTTTACCTTGTTTTATCAAAAACTTTTGCGCAAAGATAAAAATGAGCTTACACAATTAAATCAGCTGCTTAACATCAAGCAAAAAGAAAGAGAGGGTGAAAAGAAATGAAGCTTAACATGACAACAAAACGCATCTGTATCATAGCCATGGCAATCGTACTCAATATCGTAGGCGGTGAGATTGCCCTGTTATTGCAGCTTCCCGTTTATCTTGACAGCATAGGAACGCTTTTCATCGCGATCGTACTTGGACCATACTATGGCATGTTTCCCCACCTGCTCAGCGGCATTCTTTTGGGTATAATCAGCGATATATACTCGCTCTATTATGCGCCGGTTGGTATTCTATTAGGATTTTTAGCAGGAATGATCGGCAAAAAGCGAAAAAATCAGAAAAGCTGGATTTTCAAAGCAGCCTTATTCATTACCCTGCCCACCTCACTGCTCAGTGCAGGGATCACCGCTTATTTATTCGGTGGGATCACTTCATCAGGATCCACCATTCTTGTACAGCTATTAGCCAAAACACCGCTGGGATTAACCATGAGCTGTCTGATTGTTCAGTTCATTACGGATTATATCGATCGTGTTATCAGTCTATTTCTGGTACTCGCGCTATTAAAGAAAATACCAAGCAGTTTATGGCAAAAATACAAATCATAGTGAATATTGGCTTTTGCCATTCAAGCGATGCAATGCTTTGAGTATAAAAAAATATGGCTTCATGGAATAGCTTCATTACAGTGAAATGAAACTGATTCTGCCATATCTTTTTATTGTTATTTTTTCATCGTCGCAATATCATGAACCCAGCCATGCGTATCAGGGATATTGCCCCACTGAATGCCGGTAAGCGTATCATACAACTTCTGCGTCAATTCACCGGTTTTAAAATCATTGATCGTAGCGATTTCACCCTTGTAATTCAATTCTCCAATCGGGGAAATAACTGCCGCCGTACCTGTTCCAAACGCTTCTTCTAGCTGACCATTACGCGCTGCTGCCATCAAATCTTCGATCGCTAAATGTTCCTCTCTTACCGTATAGCCCCATTCCTTTAACAAGGTCAGAATGGAATCGCGAGTAACCCCTGCCAAAACGGTACCATCACACGGCGCCGTCACAATTTCACCGTTAATCTTAAACATGACGTTCATCGTGCCGACTTCTTCCACATATTTGCGTTCTACACCATCTAACCACAATACCTGAGTATAACCCATTTTTTCCGCCTTTACCTGTGCGGCAATGCTTGCGGCATAGTTACCGCCGCATTTCGTAAAACCGGTTCCGCCCTTAGTTGCCCGGACATATTCATCCTCTACATAGATCTTAACCGGATTGACACCCTCGGGATAATAGGCACCAACCGGTGATAATATAATCACAAATTTATAGCTTGCGGCAGGGTGTACTCCTACAGCGGCCTCGGTCGCAAACATAAACGGTCGAATATACAGGGATGTGCCCTCCTCATAGGGAACCCATTCCTGTTCAAATTCCACTACAGCACGAACGGCCTCCACAAAATCCTCTACCGGCACTTCCGCCATGCACAAGCGATGATTGGAATTGATGAAACGCTTAGCGTTCATCTCCGGACGGAACAACAAGATTCTGCCATCCTTTGCCCGATAGGCTTTCAAACCCTCAAAGGTTTCCTGTGCATAATGCAAGACCATACTTGCCGGATCCATACTGATGTTTCCATAAGGTACGATGCGTGCATCATGGAAGCCTTTATCAACAGACCAATCCATCACAAACATATGATCGGTAAAATATTTACCGAATCCAAGCGGCGCTCCCCGCTCCGGTTTTGGTTTTTTTGTCTTTGCTTCTTCAATGGTAATTTTCATTTTTCTACCTCCGTCTTCTTCATCATTTTCTATTAGGGTACACCCTATGAAACAATTCGTCAATAGCTTTTTCATTATTTTCACAAGGTTTCTTGTTATTACATTTTAATACATTCTTATGATGCAAAGCAAAAGGAAGCATGTGTAGTACTTTTCTGCTTTGCATTTTTTACCCTTGTCCTGCTGATTTCCTATCACTTACTTATTTATATAGGCTTTTAATTGATTACAGGTAATTTCGTATTGTTGGCGATAAGCTTCCAGTTTTTCTTTTTCCGCCTGTACCTTATCTGCAGGTGCCTTATTCACAAATCCGGGATTATTTAACATACCCTCGCTGCGCTTGATTTCCCCTTCCAATCTTTTCGCTTCTTTGCTTAATTTAGCAATTTCCGCTTCAACGTTAATGATGCTGGCGGCAGCGACCTTTAACGAACCGCCGCGAATGGTGCGAACAACCATTTCTTCCGCTTGACTTGCCTCAGACCAATGAGCATGACACATTTTTTGCAAAATCGCATCAATGCTTTCATCGACTGGACGTACATTGTCCTTTTCATCGCATATAATCACGGAAATATCAGCACTTGGCTTGATCTGATAAGCCGTTTTAATCTCGCGCACTGCTTCAATCATCGTAATCAGCTGTGCAACCGCATTGGCTTCCTTAGCATCAATCGCAATGTCAAGAGGCTGTGGCCATTTTGCAAGATTGATGCTTGCTTCATCATGTGGTAAGGTCAAATAAATTTCCTCACTGACAAAAGGCATAAACGGATGCAGCATACACAAGATTCCGCGCAATACTGCTACTAACGTTGAACGCGTCGCCATGATAGACTGCTTGTCCTCTCCCTGTAAACTCGCCTTGGATAATTCGATGTACCAGGAACAGAAATCATCCCATACAAAGCTATACAACTCATTGCCCACCAGCGCAAATTCATATTTTTCCATGTTGGCGGTTACATTTGCCAACACGTGATTAAAGCGATCAATAATCCATTTATCGATCATGGAAGCATGAGTCAAATCAATATCCTTCACTTCCATGTCTTCTTCCAGCTGCATCAGCACAAAGCGTGATGCATTCCAGATTTTATTGATGAAATTCCAGCTTGACTCCATTTTATCGGGAGAAAATCGCAAATCCTGTCCCGGAGTGGAATTGGTTGTCAAGAAAAAACGCAGTGAATCCAGGCCATATTGATCAATAACATCCATCGGATCAACGCCATTGCCCAACGATTTACTCATTTTACGACCTTGTTCATCGCGAATCAAGCCGTGAATCAAAACATCCTTAAATGGACGATTATGCATACAATAGCGGGTTTGAAATGCCATGCGCGCAACCCAGAAGAAAATGATATCATAGCCGGTAATTAACAGATCGTTGGGAAAATAACGCTGTAAATCATCGGTATTTTCCGGCCAGCCCAGTGTAGAGAAAGGCCACAGTGCCGAGGAGAACCATGTATCCAGCACATCCTCATCCTGAATCCATTCCTCCTTATTCTGCGGATCCTCCATACCGACATAGATTTCACCGCTGTCCTTATGATACCAGGCTGGAATGCGATGACCCCACCACAGCTGCCGGGATATACACCAATCTTCAATATTTTCCAGCCATTGACGGAATGTCTTTTCAAAGCGAGATGGATAGAAATGAATCTTCTGATCCTCAATATCCTGGTTTTTCAATACCTCATCCGCCAATGGTTTCATCTTGACAAACCATTGCTTTGACAAATAGGGTTCAATGATGACACCGGTTCGCTCACTGTGTCCCACCTGATGGGTTATGTCTTCGATATGATCCACTACACCGTCCTTTTCAAACTGCGCCAGCAAGGCTTCGCGGCAGGCAAAACGATCCATTCCCTCATAAACGCCCGCCATTTCATTCATTGTCGCGTCATCATTCATACATACCGGCATCGCTAAATCATATTTCTTTGCCAAGGCAAAGTCATTGGGATCATGAGCCGGAGTACATTTCATAACCGCGGTACCAAATTCCATATCAATATAATCATCCGCCATGATCGGCAAAGCCTCGCCATTGGCAGGATTGATCGCATGAAGTCCGATGATATCCTGATAGCGTGCATCATCAGGATGGACAAAAATCGCCTGATCCGCAAACATCGTTTCCGGACGAGTCGTCGCTATGATCAACTCCTTACCGGTTTCCACTACCTTATATTTAAAATAATACATATGTCCGGCAATTTCCTTATGAATTACTTCAATATTGGAGAGTGCCGTTTTTGCCTGTGGATCCCAGTTTATAATACGCTCACCCTGATAGATCAAGCCCTCATGATACAGATCGACAAACACCTTTCTTACTGCTTTAGATAAGCCCTCATCAAGGGTAAAGCGCTCGCGGGTATAATCTAAGGACAATCCCAGCTTCGCCCATTGCTCGTGAATATGACCGGCATATTCATCCTTCCATTCCCATGCCCGTTCCAAGAATTTTTCTCGTCCCAAGTCATAGCGCGAAACACCTTCCTCCTTTAAACGAGCATCAACCTTTGCCTGCGTCGCAATGCCGGCGTGATCCATCCCCGGCAGCCACAGCATATCATAACCCCGCATTCTTTTATAGCGAGCCACCATATCCTGCATCGTCGTATCCCAGGCATGTCCAAGATGCAGCTTTCCTGTTACATTGGGTGGTGGAATCACAATACAATATGGATCCTTGCTTTTATCTCCGGCAGTAAAATAGCCGTTTTTACACCAATCCTCATAATAATGCTCTACCTTCTTATGATCATATTTTGGCGCCAATTCTTTTTTCATCATCATTCCTCCTTCATCTTTCACACCATTCTTCTTGTTTTAGATAACACGTATCAATCAAGTGATACTTGTGATCATTTAACATCATTGATTTCGCTTGCGGCATACTTTGAAAACCGCAGTTATGCAGCAATCGCGCACTGGCCGTATTCTCCTTGGCGTAGGATGCAGTCAAGCACTTTAAATGGCAATCCCCAAAGAAGTGCTCCATCAGTGCAATTAACGCTTCGCTCATATAGCCGCATCTTTGATAACGCTTTGCGATAAAATAAGCGATATCCCCACAGCCATTTTGCAGCGAATTGAAGTAAATCACGCCGATAACTTTCCCGTCGCTTGCTCTTTCCAATACATAGAAGGGAGAATCATTCATTGCTTGCAAAGTCGAACTTTGTTTGCGCACCACAGATAATAGCTCATCAATATCAAGCACGGGTGCAGCAACACTGTTGCCAATCATCATGCTTTGATTGCCAAACACCACCATCAAGTCCACCGCATCCGCTTCTTCCACGGCTCTTAAGATCAGGCGATGAGTCTTTAACTCACCCCAGCATTCTTCCATCTCAACACCTTCCTATAAAAAAAGCGTCCTCAAGGACGCTTTTGCGTGGTACCACCTTTTTTTGCATATTCAGAATATGCCTCAAACACGTAACGTGTGCTAACGGAAGCTTCTTACTGGATTTCAGAAACTCTACTCCAAGACTACCTTCTTATCAACACTTTGGTTCCTTTTCAGCGAACAGGAACTCTCTGTCACAAAGTGATTGAAAATACTCCTTCTCTTCATCGTATTTACAGAAGATATTCTATCAAAGTACTTTTAAAATTTCAACATATTTTTATGCAAAAGGAAGAATAACCAATGTCTTTGCCAATATTTCCTTATTCTTATTCGTCTCTCTTAATGCGTTTTCCTCCACATCATATCGCTGTGCAATGGCAGCATACGTATCATTAGGCTTAGCGACGATAATGCGATAGCTTGTGTACGTGCTTTCCGCATCCTGAAACAAATCATCCAGATCATTTACCTGTGCTGTTTCACTGCTTTCATTGACCATGGCAGTCTCTTCCGCAACTATGCTTTCCTTAGCTGTGACAGGAATCTCGACTGGCTGTCTTTCTTTCTTATCAACAGCAAGATGATCGGTTGAAACCGATGCAATATCATTTGTGACCGTCTTCTGCGGCTGCAATATTGCTTGATTCGCTTCCTTCATCGGTTGAGGTGAGGTAGATTCCTCCGCTACACCAGCAATATCCAATGTAATCATCACATGAATACTGTCACCGTCTGCCTTTCCCTGAAAATCATTGACTGACAGTGCGAAGGATTGACCGTTCAATTTATTATTGGGTGCCAATACATCCATTTCCAGTGTTTCGCGAAACCTTTCAATACCCGTTTCTCCCTCATAGGAGCCATCAATATCCAAAGGACCGCTGGCACGAATTCCTTCACTTTCGTGACGATACGTCAAATGTTCAGTAACATTTAAAGAAACAATACGCTTCACCTGATCCGCAAATATGAGCTGCTTTTCTATTTTCATCTTTTTCATAGCTGAATAAACCTCCTAATGATATGTATGCAAATCCCCCCCTAATTATACATACCATATGCAGAAATCAATTATTCTCAATCATATTATTTCTACATTCATTTAAATAAAAAGAAAAATTGTCGCTTGCTCATGACTGCCATTGAGCCCTCACAAAAAGGAAGCCATTAGGCTTCCAATAACGACTGTATTTTTTCCCACACCTCATCAATTCCCTTTTTGGTTCGTGCAGAAAATGGAATCAATGGTTCATCCTCGTGCAGCTCGAGTGCCTTGCTCAACTGTTTCAGCTGATGGGCTAACCGCGATGGCTTTACCTTATCAGACTTAGTGGCAACGATGCAGCATGGAATTTGATAATAACGTGCATATTCTAGCATACTGAAATCATCCTCAGTGGGCAGATGGCGGGCATCCACTAACATCACCAGCCCTTTTTTTTGCCAGCGATTGGCAAAATAATCCTCCATCATATCCGCAAACTGCATGAGTTGTGTCTTGGAGAGACTCGCAAAGCCATAGCCCGGTACATCCACCAGCATATAGCGATCATCCAGATTAAAGAAATTTAATAAGCGTGTCTTACCCGGTGTATTTCCGACATATGCCAGCTTTTTTCGTCCGGTAATGGCATTAATAAAGCTTGATTTTCCTACGTTAGATCTTCCTGCCAATACGATTTCCGGCAAATCACTGTCAGGCCATGATTGACGATTAGGAGCGCTAATGACAAGCTCTGCCTTCTGAAACTGCATCGCTTATTCCTTTACCAGCGCAATATCCAGCACCTGTGAGACTTTTTCCACCGGCACAAACTCAATGGAATTTTTCACCGTTTCCGGAATATCATCCATATCCTTCACATTGGCCTTAGGAATCACGACAGTCTTAATACCGCAGCGATGCGCCGCCATTGATTTTTCTTTCAAGCCGCCAATCGGCAAAACATTGCCACGCAGCGTAACTTCACCGGTCATCGCCACTTCACTCCGCACCTTGGTGTTACTTAATGAAGAAACCAGCGCTGTCGTTAGCGTCACACCGGCACTTGGTCCATCCTTTGGCACAGCTCCCTCCGGTACATGAATATGAATATCGTTGTTTTCAAATAGTTCCGGTTTAATCTTATATTTTGCAGCATTGGCGCGCACATAATCATAAGCAATCGTGGCGCTTTCTTTCATCACATCACCGAGCTGTCCGGTAATGACCAGCTTGCCCTTGCCATCGAAATGAGTCACTTCAATCTGCAGCACATCGCCGCCAAACGCCGTATATGCCAAACCGGTAACCGCACCGATCTGATCCTTTTGTTCGCGCTTGCCGTATTCAAAGATTTCATGACCCAGCCATGTGTTAACCAATTTCTTGGTCAGTTTTACCGAACGTTTCTGATCTTTTAATATTGCCAATACGCTCTTGCGGCAAATCGTTGCCAAGGTGCGCTCAAGCTGTCGTACACCGGCTTCACGCGTATAGTAGCGAATCATGTATAAAATCATGTCATCATCAATTTTCAATTGACTCGCCTTTAAGCCGTTTTCCTTGATCTGCTTTGGGATCAAATGCGCCTTCGCAATGTTAAGCTTTTCCAATTCCGTATAAGAGGATAGCTGAATGATTTCCAAACGATCCTTCAACGCGGCAGGAATATCCTCCAAATAATTCGCTGTTGCGATAAAGAGAACCTTGCTTAAATCATAGGGCTCTTCCAGATAATGATCAGAAAACAGCGCATTTTGTTCAGGATCCAAAACTTCCAGCATCGCGCTGGCAGGATCGCCTTTATAATCAGAGGCCATCTTGTCAATCTCATCAATTAAGAATACGGGATTCACCGTTCCTGCTTTCTTCATGCCCTGAATAAAGCGCCCCGGCAAGCTGCCCAAATAAGTACGGCGATGTCCGCGAATTTCGCTCTCGTCTTTCACTCCGCCCAATGAAATCTTCACAAATTTGCGATCCAAGGCACGGGCAATGGATTTTGATAAAGACGTTTTACCAACACCGGGAGGACCGACCAGACATAAGATCGGCGCTTTCAGCGAATTGGTCATTTGTTTGACTGCCAAATATTCCATGATTCGCTCTTTGACCTTCTCCAAGCCATAGTGATCTTCATCTAAAATTCGCTGTGCTTCATTTAAATCCTCGTTATCTTTGGATTCCTGCCACCATGGCAAAGCCATAACCCAGTCGATATATGTCTTAATAACACCGGATTCACCACTGGCAGCCGGCAGCATTTCATAGCGGCTCAGTTCTTCTTTTACCTTTTCTTTGATATTTTCCGGATAAGGATTTTCATCCAGCTTCTTGCGAATTTCATCGCTGTCTTTATCTGAATCCGGGACATCACCCAATTCCTCTTTAATCGCCCGCATTTTCTCGCGCAGATAATATTCCTTCTGCCCTTCCTCAATGCGGTTCTTCACCTTCTCATTAATGCGGTTTTCCATTAAGGAAAGCTCTTTCTCACTTTCGATCTCCTGTAAAATCAACAAAAGACGCTCATTGATTTCCAAGGTCTCCAACAGCTTTTGACGCTTTTCCATGGGAAACGGGAATAACTGCGATATCTGATCGGCAAGTTGCGGTGCACTGACGCCCTTGGATAATTCATTGATCATTTCCTTTGGCATATTCTGGCTGAGCGGCTCCATGTTTTCAAACTGCTTGGCAATTTTTCTTACCAAGGCAACCTCTTCCATCTGATCCTGTAAAATATCATCTTTCAGTTCCACATCGGCACACATGCTATGTTCATCATCCAATATTGAAATGATCTTGGCACGCTGCAAGCCGCGGAATTTGACGCGCAGATAACCATCCATTCTGCGGATATGTTTGATAGTACATAAAGTCCCAAATTCATATAAGTCCGCAACGCCGGGATTCTCAACCGTTAAATCCTTCTGTGCTACCAAAATCACATGAGAATCACTCGTATTCTGAGCTTCTTCCACCGCATGAACCGACTTACTGCGACCCACGTCAATGATGACTTCCTGATCAGGGAAAATAATGACTCCTCTGGTACATACTACCGGGAATTGAATTTGCTTGTTTTCCATGTTATTTTCCATACGTTAAGCTCCTTTCCATATAAAGGTTAAAAAAGACGCACCCAAAAGCGTCTTTCTTTTCACTTGCTTTACTTAGCAGCTGTTTCTTTGATCAGCTCCAATGCTTTACGCATCCGCAAGTCATAAGATACTGCATCCTTTGAGATGAGTTGTTTTACTTGCTCCGCTTCCATACTGTAAGCCTTGGCAATGCTTTCCAATTCATTGTCGATTTCTTCATCACTGACTTCCAGATTTTCTGCTTTTGCGATTGCTTCCAGTACAAGACGTGCAGCTATTTTATTTTTCGCATCCACGGCGAATTGCTCGCGCATGGAATCCATCGTCATATTTGTCAGTTTCATGTAAGCATCCAAAGAATAACCCTGCGATTTTAATCGATTGGCAAAGTCATCGACCATACTGTCACATTCTTCATCAATCATTACCTGTGGAATATCCATTTCCGCATTGCCGACTACTTCGGTTAACAGATCGTTAGTGAAGGCTTCCTCTGCCTGTTTTTCCTTTTGTTCGCTTAAATTCTTCATTGCGTATTCTTTAAATGCCGCAACGCTTTCCACTCCGTCGATTTTTTGATCCTTTACCATTTCATCGGTAAATTCCGGCAGCTGCTTGTATTTAATTTCATGAACAGTAACTTTAAAGGTCGCATCCTGTCCAGCCAAATCAGCCGCTTGATATTCTTTGGGGAACGTTACCTGAATTTCCTTGGTCTCATCCTTTTTCATACCGATCAGTTGTTCTTCAAAGCCGGGGATAAATGCACCGGAACCGATTTCCAAAGGATAATCCGTACCGGCACCGCCCTCAAAGGCAATGCCATCCTTAAACCCTTCAAAATCAATCACGGCGGTATCACCGTTTTCAACTGCTTCTTCATCCTCACGAATGATGAAATCTGCATTGCGTTCCTGAATGTGCTTAATTTGTTCATTCACTTCTTCATCGCTAACGGTCGCTGCTGCTTTTTTAATGTTCAGGTTGCGGTACTCACCCAGTTTTACCTCCGGTTCTACCGATACTACATATTTCAGTGTCACCGTTTCTTCATCCATGCTTTCAATATCCAAAGACGGGCGACCGACAATCTTTAAATCGTGCTCTTTTACCGCATCCATCAAAGCTGATCCGGCAATTTCATCAATCGCATCATACATCACACTCTGCGGATTGACGCTGCGCTTCAAAACATTTGCGGGCACCTTACCCTTGCGAAATCCCGGTAGCTGAACATTTTGTGCCAGCTTATTAAATGCCTTCTTTTGGGCATTTTTCCAAGTCTCTCCGGATATTGTTGTTGTAATTTCTCCCGTGCTATGTTCTTTCAATTCCCATGTTGAACTCATATGTTCCTACCTCCTAAATTGTTTCTCTCTTTTATCATAAACATGATGCTGCTTCATATACCATGCTTATTTAATAATAATGCAAAACCGTTCTCTTGAGTCAGCTGTTTTTCAACCAAAAACGCATCGAAATCCACTTTGCTTCCTTCGGCGCATTTCACATAATAAACGATGCTCAAGGCCAATGGTATACCTTCATCTGCAGCAATGTTAAAGGGAAGGTGCAAATAGCATTCTTGGATCAAGCAGTTCAAGCACATTTTTAAAAATGTCGGATCATCACTTTCAAACCAGTCGTACAATGCTTCCGCTGCAATTCTTGCACCTTCTGCCTGCATCACTGGTTCGATGTAGCATGGCAGAAATGTAATTTCCATACCATCAATCATTGTGTGCATAGCTTCCGCAACATTCTGTTCCATCATCGCATTAATTAATAATGAACGAACCAAGTCATTGGGATCATCGTTTAAGTAATGCTCGACCTCATCCAGATGTTGGCGCAAATTGCTATTTTTTAATAGTTCCACTGCCATAAACTGCTCATCCAGACTACCGGTTAACAGCGTTTCTATGTCTTCTTCCTCATATCGCCTTGATGCAATCTGACGTAATTCACTGCGACATTCATCATGCAAAGCCACTAGAATCGGTTCAATATCTTTGGGAATATAGGCAACCGCCAATTCATCCTCCAGCAGATGAAGCGCTACTTGATAGTTTTTCTCTGCCATATGATTGCGGATTTTATTCAGGATTTCCTCATAATAGTTTTCCATTTGGCTGTCCTTTCTTACCCAAACGCTAATAATATAGCATAAAACGCAAGGTAGCGCAATCAAAACACGTTGATTTCCATCGTTTTCCCCGCATATGAGAGCAATTCAATACATTTTACTGTTGCTCATTATCCATCACGAATCTTTTCATAACCCCCCCTATATATGCTTTATGTTACGATACTTCTATTAATCAAATTTTAATGGTTTCAATAAAATTTCGGTATATTTTCGTTATTCCCCCTTGCTTCATGAGGAGCAGATTATACTATCTTTTCATGCAATCAATGATCATTTAATTCAATATTTATTAAGTTTTAAAGATTAGATATCATAATTAAAAAAAGCTTTCCGACCACTTTCAGAAAGCCTTTTTATGTAAATTGGCGTCCACGGAGGGATTCGAACCCCCGACCGTGCGCTTAGAAGGCGCATGCTCTATCCAACTGAGCTACGTAGACAACTGACTGAAATATCATAGCAAATTCTTTTTCTAATTGCAAGAACGGAATCAAAAATTGTTATTGCCGGGATGAAAATTCCCATAGTCGTCAAAGTAGCCTTCGCTTCTCGTTGGTTTGCCAGCAGGCTGAGGATAATTCAATATATTCCCTGCCATCGGATCTTGTCCGATCATCGGTGGCATCATAGGATTGGCTTGGGGCAGTACCAGTGGTTGCTGGGATGGTGTTGCCGGCAATAGCGGACTCACCACTGTATTTTCATTGATGTTAGCCCCTTGTGTCATATCGTTTTGATATGCGCCCATATTGTAGGCATTGGCATTATATGCATATGGATTCGCATAATTCACCGGTTGCATCGGGGTCAACGGCGCATAAGGATCTTGGAGCGGATTGTACATCTGTTGCGGCACCAACGGCTGCTGGTTTTGCTGGTAGAAATAATCCTGTGCCCCGTAATAATTCTGATTCTGCTGATAATAATGCATTTGATTTTGTCCCTGATCGGTAGGCTGGCGAAAATAATTAGCGGAGTTTTTCTTCATGCGTTCTGCGTAGTTACTGCCACTGCTTCGCTTCACCTTTGGGCGGGGATGTGTAGCTAAATAAATGCGTTCCTCCTCTTGTTCCTTCAGCCATTGCTTTCGCTTATAACAGAAAGCACAGCCGATAATCGCCAATAACAGTGATGGGATACAAAGTATCGCATACTGATAGAAATCATTCCCTGCCAGCACTATCGCCGTTACATAGGAGACGATAGCTAATATAGAAATGACAAAAACATTGCTAAAAAAAGCAATAATCGTCAATATGGTCGCAATTGCCATAGCCACTAAATGAGGAATCAGCTCTTTTGCTACGGTTTGTAATATAAAAAGCTCCTGCTGCGATTGATTCTCATGCATTACCGTATACAAATACCACGCAACCAACAATAGATAAGCAATGCTGATCACGGCATTCATTCCCAAAGCGATACTATGCTTTTGTCTCATGATCGCTGCTCCGCTTAATCGAGAAATTTAATTTGTGCATGAACCTGTTCTTCCTCAATCGTTAAGACCGCATAAGAAGGACCGCGCCCATCGCGCGAGCGCCATAATGAACCGGGGTTCAGCAGCAACACCCCATCCATATGATCCATCGCCGCAATGTGTGAATGCCCGTAACAGAATATATCACACTGCTCCTTCTTCGCATACATCATCATGCGCTGAAGTCGATTTATATAAGGAAACTGATTTCCATGCATTGCTAAAATGCGATGCGACAATGCCGGAATTTTTATTTTTTCCGGATAATCACTGAAAAAATCATTATTTCCCTGTACCGTCCGATACATCGGATATTCACTTTCCATACATTCAATATCGCCACAATGGATATAGCAGTCAGCGTCCGGTTCTAGTTCCAGCACTTGATCAAGCCGTTCATTAAAACCATGAGAATCACTCACTACAACGATTTTCATCATGACATCACCTCGCTGCTACTATTTTAACATAAATTCATGTCATGAGAAACCAAGAAAGGTTAAAAAGGAACCGGATTATAGTGCAAAGCGGACACGGATACCGCTTCTTCATTCGATCCATGCAGCGAAACGACATTATCTTCGACATAAACCTTCACTTCATCGACATCAAAATTACCCGCAAGTGATAAAATTAATGCTTCATAGGCTTCCTGCTTCGCGCAACGATCACTATCCAACAGTGCATTGTTCATATTGACAATCAATGTTTGTTCCTCCTGACGCGGCAATTCCATCGTATCGATTTGATCCTGATATAACGGTGATTGCAAGTTGCTGGTTACGGATACATCCTTGAGTACTTCCTTTACCACCGTCTCCATATCCTGATCATCACCGTCAATGCGTTTACTTTTGGGCACAAAATATAGCTCGCCGTTGATGTCTTTGACATAATAAACAAGAATCGTATTACTATCACTTAACGACGCACTGGCGGATTCAAAGTGATTGATGCCCAATTCACGACTCAATGGGTCCGGAATAGGAGTTTGATCTAGCGGCATTTTCGTCAATAATTCTTCCCCCATAAAAAGCTTTACCGTCTTGATCTCAGGGAATTGGGTAATACCCCATGTTATAGCTTCCAGCACTTGTAATTCCTGTGATTTCTCATATGTTGCGAACTGCTCGTTAAAATACAAAGAAGCCGTTTCTCCTTCAATCTTAACATTGCTGACCTCGGTTCCCTTGCCCAATACGCCGCTGAAATCGCCTTTGACTTGATCTGCACACATTGCCTTGATCATCATCTTGATCTTGTCCTCTGTCGTTTTTCCCGTTTCAATCTTTTTATCCATTGGTATTAATGTATTATCTTGATCCAGAACATAAATTTGTAAGATGTCCTGTTGTGAATCCTCCATAACGGTGATACTTTCTGTTTCCTTTTGATCGGGAAAGAAATGGATGCTGAAATAAGAAAAAACCGCAACCGCTCCAAATAATAAAGCAGCTTGTTTTCGATATGCTTTCATTGATGTCACCTCTATCAAAATTGTATGTGATGACCATAGAAAAAAGAACACAATGCCGATTTCTCCATTGGCAAGATTCAAAAAAAGAAACCGCTGTTACGATTTCCTTTTATGATTCACGAATATAGGCTTGAAAACAATCGCCGCGTTCTTCAAAGTTTTTAAAGAAGCCATAGCTTGCGGCAGCCGGTGATAACAACACAATCCCCTCTACTGCGCTGACATGCTTTGCGATGTTCACTGCCTCACACAAATCCGCTGCCATGGTAAAGGGTATTTCAAGTTGCTGTGCCAATACATTTCCACTATCATACATAAGCACAACATGATCAATCGGATGCTCATTTAAGTAATGCACCAACGGTGTGTAGTCAATACCCCGATCCATGCCGCCCAATAGCAACGTATTTGTTTGCGGCAAGCTTTGTAATGCCTGTATGGTGGTTTCACATATGGTGGATATAGAGTCATCATACCAATGCAAATGATGAAAATATCCTACATATTGAAGCCGATGAGGCAGTGGCTGAAAGGTTGTTAACGCCGCAAGACTGTTAGCATAATCGATACCCAGCTGTTTTGCCAAATACAAATCGATCGCGATATCGTAAAGATTATGCTTGCCTAACAAGGTGGTTTGCCATGGCTTGAGTTCTATTTCATCCTGCAAAATCCGCACATATTCACTTTTTACATAAATATCGGCGCTTTCATCACTCATGGATGCAGTAATCTGCGTTGCCTTCATATCGACATTGACCAAGGATTTCTCACAGATTAAATAATCTTGTGCCCTTTGTTTGCGCCAAATATTTTCCTTTGCCCTTTGATAGCTTTTAAAGCTGCCGTAATGATCCAAGTGCTCTTCATACAAATTTAAGAACACCGCCCAATGTGGCGCATGACGAATATATTCCAGCTGATGACATGAGCATTCATAAACGATGAGCGTTTCCTCATCAATCACATCAAGCTGATCAAAAGCAGGCTTGCCGATATTCCCTAACAAGACGCAATTTCGCTGTTGTTTTAAAATGTGATATAACAATGAGCATGTCGTACTTTTGCCCTTGGTTCCGGTAATTCCGATTGTTTGATGACCATAGTATTTCAAAAACAAATTGCTTTGTGAATTCAGTTTTTGCAGATCAATTGCCTCCTGCATCACAATACCAGGACTTTTCATGATCACATCATAATCATTCAGTTTCTGATAGTCTTCACCGATGATTACTTGTACATGATCCAAGCCTTCCTCATCAATCGGATGCAAATCCGCAATCGTCAACGGCTGATCCGGTAAATAGCGGCGCAAGTAGCGATAGGTCGAACGGCCTTCCCGACCAAATCCTAATATGGCAACGCGACGTCCTTTTAATTCTTCGATGATTGGTGGCATATAATTCCTTCTTTCACCAGCGGTAAAAACAGCTCAGGAATGAGATTTTGTTCATTGAAATAATTCTCATAGCGATTCTTTTGATGCTTGTATTCCTCGTACTGGGGCAATGAAATGTAATGCGCCAATAACGCCGGAAGCTTAGCACTTCGCTTTTGTAATGACTGTATGGTAAGGCAAATCGCCGTATTGATTTCCGCACGACTACCGACGCATTCAAACGGTTTCTCCTTCTGATAACCAACTAGCTTTTCTAACGTATCATATAGCACTGTTTTTTCTAACAAATCTTCTCCAAACATCGTTTTTAGCCGCTCATTTTCAATAAACGGCGACAGGATTAAATACACGAATAAGCATTTGGGACAGGAGCAGCACCATGCGTCCTGTTTACTTCCGGCATTACAGCTGCGAAATATCGAGAAATATTGCGGATGACGTGCAAATTCACGTGCAATCTGAAATTCTGACCATCCCCGCAATAGAGAAAAATAGGAAACACCGGAATTAATATACTGCTTTTCGTATTGATGAAAATCCCGTTCAAAATCAAAGCTCTTAGAATATTGATGATTAATCTGGGTTCCCGCTACCGTACTTTCATTCGCACTGTCCTCATTGCTCAACACAACATAGCGCAAGTGATTGACATAGGCAAACAGCGTGGCTGAAAATGCCACCAATGCCGAAAACGGCGTATGCCCGTTCAAAAATCCCTCTTGATTGAGCTTTAACATCCGTGCGTCCAAGGTACGCCGTACCTTCACAACATGAGCATCGTCAAAGCCGGCGGTATCTACACTGTCCTGTGTAGCACCGCGATTGTTTAAAATATAAGCATATTGTCTGCCTGAATGCTTTTTCAACAGCTCCATCGTTACGATCGAATCCTTGCCACCACCAACAGGAATGAGACAACCCTCTGCAATATGCGTTCCTTTACTGTCCGCAAATGCGTTTCCTAATGTCTTGATGTGCATAAATTCATCCATGGATATTTCAATACCATTCGTATAAAAAAACTCGCCTAATCCCCAGTAATACTGTTTCTTCCACCATGCAATCTGTTTATCATCTAATCCTGCCGCATGAATTTCCACCAACGGCGAGCAGGTGATTTTCCAATAGCTTGTCAATTCCACCATACCGATCGAAAATACCAGCTTTTGAATGACCTCATCATCCATATCCCAGCTTTGCACATAACGCTTGTCAATTGTCCATGTCGGCTGAAAAGAAGATAGACCCGCAATTTCAAAGTCATACCAAAAACGAATTTCCTGCATCGTTTCTTCGATATGATAGCCATGATAGGAAAACAGCGGATATTGATCCCGCAATTCTGTAAAAGATTTCATGTCATTTCTCCCATCTCTTATTTGATTTCTATCTGATATTCTTCCAGCACTTGATTCTGATCATGAAGCGTCTTAGCGGCATCCTTGCCGACATAACGCAGCGTAAAGGGCTGGTATTTTTTATGCGTTTCGTTTATTTGATCATTAGGATAGCGAACGATAAAGCCATATTGATAAGCATTGTCATTCAGCCATTGAGCCAGTTGTATCATCTCTTTATCCTTTACGCTTTCTGATTCCTTTGAAAACAAGTGAGAATAATCTATATCAATATCGTTACCTGGAGCTCCTGCCGGTTGAAAACGTACCGTATACCCCAACTGATATTCACTTTGTCCGGGATAATCCCAATACTCATCAAATTGATCTTTGCCGTATTTCAACATCATTTGTTCATAAAGCGGTATTTGATCTTGATAGGATACGTAACCCAACGTCAGAATTAGATTTCCGCATGTTTTGTCGTTTACCGAGGAAATATCCTTGCATAAATCATGCAAGGGCTGTACCGCTTCTTTCTGAATGCGGATGGCATGGCTTCCCTGTAGTGATGATACATTCGGTAAATCAGAAATCGTCACTAGATTTTTCGGTTCATATGTGTACAAGGTTTCATTTTCTTCCATTCGCGTTAACAACGCTGCCGGATCATTGACAATAGAGGCATTCTGAACGTAGCCGTTATCCTCCTCATAAAATGTACGCAGCGTATCATAAGAATATGCCTCAAGCAACGGTTCTAAATTGGGATAATCCAGCTTATCTTTAAAATCATTGATAAAAGCGATAATGGTTTCATTGGAGGCATCCTGTATTTCCTTGGCACGTGTATACCATAGCGTATTGCGTATCATAAATCCCTTTGTCTCAATAAACGGTATAAACTGCTCCGGTGTCAGCTGTTGAGAAATCATATAATTGATATCGTCCGATGACAGATGCTCTAAAATAATACTGCGATTTTCATCGGTCACGTATGGATAACGAGCCAGTTCATCATAATGTCGGTTCATTATGGTAAAACAGACACAAAATAGTGCTAGAAGACTGATTATAAACAGGATTCGTTTCGCTTTCATCTGGTACACCTCCTCAGTATTATACCATACTTCCCCCATTGAGAAAACTAGTTTATCTTGAGTGATTACGACAGCGACTGCATAAAAATGCGATAGCTTCGATAATAATAGATACGGCTGTCAGTGACCTCACCAATCAATCACACGGAAAAGATGCAGACAGGAAAGATCGCATATCGTCACTATGATACATATGATCACGCCGCAACAGATTACTCAGCATTGGTAATGATATCTGCTTCTGTTCGCCATTTACCACTGTCTCTATATGCTTAAGAATACAGTCCTGTTCCTCCTTGTTTAATTGATAATAAGAAAGCTTATGATCGTTTTCAGCCATTACATCTGTACTTGATTCATCATGAGTACCACATGTATTGATTGATAATATATATTATCCCTCCTCCTTCTATCTTTCTTATACACGAAAAAACGCTTCATCCCAAAAAATAAAAGTACAAGAGCTAATAAAAGTTATCGTGATGATATAACAGGAAAAAAACCGGATCGCTCCGGTTTTATAAATGCAATTCCTCCAGCTTTAACAGTTCAACAACCGCCTGTGCCCTTCCTTTTACCCCAAGCTTTAGCATCACATTGGATATATGATTGCGAACTGTTTTATCCGAAATATTCATCATTCCAGCAATTTCCTTGGTGCTGTAATTTTGAATTAACAGATCAAACACCTGTTTTTCACGCCGTGTCAATATCGTTTGCGTATTGATACCCCCTATACTACCGATGCTTACAGTTTATCATATGCATTTGCATCGTTTTGGTTAGGGCTATGCAGGATATCGTAGATATTTTGGGCAACCGCCTGCGGCACTACCTGCGCAATTTCATCAATTGTTGCTGCTTTTAAGCGTTTCATGCTTTTAAAATGCCTCCAGATTGCTTTTTTACGCACCTCACCAATTCCCTCTACCTCATCGAGAATCGACTTGGTCATCGCTTTGTTGCGCAGCTTGCGATGATATGAGATCGCAAAGCGGTGCACTTCATCCTGCATCTGCGTCAACAGAAAAAATAAGGAATCATTGCGATCGATCGAAATGATGCGTCCATCTGCGTCCATCAGATTGCTGGTACGGTGATGATCGTCCTTCACTAAACCACACAAGGTGATATCGACCTCCAGCAGTTCCAGGATTTCCTTTACCGCCTCAATTTGAAGCCATCCGCCATCGACAATTAACAAGTCGGGAAAGCGCCCTTGTTCCTTTAATAGACGAGTAACACGGCGATAGACCACTTCCTTCATTGAATCAAGATCAGAAACATAGGTTCCCAACTTAAACAGGCGATAATCGCTTTTACTTGGCTCTCCATCTTTATAAACAACCATACCGGAAACGTTAAACGTTCCGGATATATGCGAATTATCATAGATTTCAATGCGATGAATTTCCTTTTGAAAGATCGTACACAGCTGTTCCATCGCTTCTTCCTTGCGGCTTTCCTTGCGTTCTGCCAATTCGAACTTTTGTTCATGGATATTCTTGGCGTTGGCAATCGCCATTTCCACAAGCTTCAGCTTATCTCCGCGCAACGGCTGCAATACCTTGGTCTCTAGTGTTTCCGCAAGCAAGGATACATCGTATCGCTGTGGCAGTAACAATTCTTTCGGTAAAGGATGCTGCTCATAATATTGAAGAATAAAGCTCAAAAAGGCATCCTCTTCATTTTCATAAAGCGGTGTGATGTGCAGTGTACGCTCCAGCATCTTACCACCGCGTAAAAACAGTCCCTGAATGGAAATATAGCCTTTATCGACATAGCATCCGAAGACATCGCGATCCTTGCCGTCCTTAAAATCAATCTGTTGCTTAGCGGTCACGTAGGTAATCGCCTGCATCAAATCATGCTTTTCCTTTGCCCGCTCAAATTGCAGGTTCTCACTGGCTTCATTCATTTCCTGTTCCAGTTGGGTCAATATATCTTTGACATCCCCATTCATGAATTTGCGAATCTGCGATGCCATTTTCGTATAAACATCCGGTTCAATTTCATGAACACACGGACCCAAGCATTGCTTCATATGATAATACAGACATTCCTTTTTTTGCAGGTGCGTACATTTGCGCAGCGGATACAGCTGATTGAGCAGCTTCATCGTATCCCAGGCGGCCGAAGAATCGGGAAAGGGACCGAAATACTCCGCTTTTTTATCCTTTGTTTGGCGTACCACACGCAGAATCGGTGCCTTTTCCTTGGTCAGCTTGATATAGGGATACGTCTTATCATCCATAAACATGATGTTATAAGGTGGTGTATGCTTTTTAATTAAATTGATTTCCAGCAACAGCGCTTCCTTTTCACTGCCTGTCACAATATATTCAAAATCATCAATATTGGCAACCAGACGTTGAGTTTTAAAATCATGAGCCCCGACAAAATACTGACGCACGCGATTTTTCAGTTTCTTTGCCTTACCGACATAAATAATTTCTCCTGCTTTGTTTTTCATCAAATAACAGCCAGGAGATGCGGGTAAAATTTTCAGTTTGTCCTCGATTTTCACCATATTAGCCATGATGCTTACCTGCCTTTTTCAATGTGACAACCGTTGCGCCCATACCGCCTTCCCCCTGTCCACCAAGCCGATACGATTCCACCTTCGCATTCTTTTTCAAAAACTGATGAATTCCATTGCGCAATGCGCCGGTACCCATACCATGAATGATTCGCACCGTATTCGCCTTTGCCAGTACCGCCTGATCCAGATAATAATCGACAATCGGCAGTGCTTCTGCGACCTTCAATCCGATTACATTTTTTTCCAATGAGAAATGCGGCGTTGTTTTATGAACCGCATAGCCTTTTTCCCGCAGCGTCTTTTTCTGCGGAGGCTTGGTCAGCGTTAAATCCGCGCGGCGTGTATTCATGCGCACACCATTTACCGATACAATGACCTTCTCCTTATGGATTTCCAATACTTCCCCATGTGCATTCATATGTTTGAGGGAAACATAATCGCCAATGTGCAGTTCTTCCATCGTCATTTCTTTCTGATTTGAAATAGCGGAATTATCTTCTAAGGAATGTACGCGATGAGCCAATTCATTTACAATGTGCGGTTTTACATCATGAGGCAATGCCTTTAAATCCGCAATGATAGCGTCTGCTTGAGCAATGCTTTCCATAAGTCGATTTGCATAATCTTCCTTTAAATCATTCAATTCTTTATCTCTTTGTGCCATAAACTGGGCTTTTTCATGCTCTAATGATTCCTGTAGCGCTCTAAGATCAGCGAGCTTTGCATCCATGATACGTGTTTTTTCATGTGCCTTTGTTAATTCCGCTTCCAGCTGTTCCATCAGCGCATCTTGATGCGTATGATTTTCTTTCGCTATTTGTTCAGCGTACGATAAAACACTCTCCTTCATATGGTAACGGCGCGCAATCGCAAACGCATTGGAGGTGCCGCTGATTCCCTCTAAATAACGATAGGTGGGCCTCATGTTTTCCATATCAAATTCTACGCCGGAAATCATCATATCTGCACATTGCTTGGCGTAGCTTTTTAACGCACTGAAATGCGTCGTTGCTAAAACAAACGCCTGTGATTGACGCAGCTCTTCCAAAATGGCTATTGCCAAGCATTCGCCCTCCCGCGGATCAGTACCGCTGCCTAGTTCATCCAGCAATACCAGCGAGTGATCTGTAATATGGTCACAAATATAGGCTAGTTTAGAAACATGCGCCGAGAAAGTCGAAAGCGATTCCTGAATCGACTGTTCATCGCCAATATCGGCAAAAATATGATCAAAAAACGGCAGGCGTGCTGTTTCTGCCAAAATGGGTAAACCACTCTGTGCCAAGCATACCGACAAGCCGATTGTTTTCAGCGTCACTGTTTTTCCACCGGTATTACTGCCGGTAATTAGGATACTGCGATAGGGCGGCTTGATTTCATACGTATTAGCCACTACATGATCCGCATCAATCAGAGGATGACGAGCATTTTTTAAATACAAGCGCTGCCCCTGCATCTCCACATGAGCGATGCATCCATTATGAGCGTGCGCATACTCGCCCTTGGCAAAATATCCATCCAACAGTGCCAAGGTTTCCTGATTCGCTGCCAAAATATCCGCAAACGCCTTGACTTGTTGAGTTAACTCACTTAAAATCCGTTCCACTTCCTCTTGTTCACGGCTGATAAGTGATGCCAGCTGATTATTGAGGTGAAACAGCGTCTCCGGTTCCACATAAGCTGTCTGTCCCGAAGCGCTTTCACCATGAATAAAACCACGGATGCTGTTTTTCTCGCTCACCTTCACCAATACGCAGGTGCGCTGATTACGGGAGGCGGTAATCGTATCCGTTAATTGATTTTGATGCCGGTGAATAAATCGCTGCGCTGCCGCAGCAATTTCTCCCTCAGACATCCGAATGCTTTTACGCAGAGTGGCAAGCTTAGGTGACGCCTGATCAATCAGCTCGTCATGAATATTAATACAGGCATCAATCGCCTTTGATAGCTTACTAACATCGCCCAATGATTCAAATAACTCATCCAAATGCGTAGTCGGTATTTCACTTACACGGCGGTAATGATGAACTGCCGTAAGTGTTGTACCCTGTTGGGAAATCCGACGTAAATCCATCGGACGAAGCGTTTTATCTCTGCGAGCATCCGCCAACGCATCACTAATATCATAAACGCCCGGAAGCGGTATTGCGCCATATCGCACTACCATGTTGAATGCTTCTTGGGCGCGCCGGGCTTCCTGTTGAATCCATAAGAATTCATACGATGGCTTAAGTTCCAGAATCCGCTTGCGTCCCAATGAAAAACGACAGTATCCTGCGACCTGTTCCTTGCACTCGTTATATTGTAACGCCGCAAATTCTTCCATGTTATTCCCCTTTCAATTCTGTTAAGAAAGCATCGATCTGTTCCTGTTGTAAATCATATCCGGACAGCCAATGCGCAATATGAGTGATATCTTCCTCATTGGGAATGGTAGAAGGAGTAACGACCTTTTGAATCGCCTTTAGCTCCCCTATTTGATCATGACTGAAAAACAACAAACCTTCCGTCATCGCATTAATTGGTTTCAAGCAGCTTTCTTCAATGACACGTAAACCGTTGGCAAATAACGGGGTGCTGAAAACAAAGGTCAAAACCATGACAAACACCAATCCTTGAAGCGCCCCCAACACAGTACCCAATAGCTTATTCACCTCTTGAATCAGCGGCAGCTTTCCCACTGCCTTCAAAATCGGTTTCAAAAAAAATACCGCTAAGGAAAGGACGAAAAACAGCACGACAAACACAACCACACGATTGATAGTTGCATAAAAAATCTGGGTAATCTGGGGATCATTTGTGACGATCATATGATCTGGATACAGATGTAATATCGACGATAACGGATAGGAAAGCAGCCATGCCACAAGCGCACATACCAAAAAGCCAAAGCAGCCCAGCAGCTTCAAAAAGAAACCCTGGGTATAACCACTGTACGCAAACAAGCCCAAAATGAGCAGTACGGCAATATTCAATAAAAATATATATTCAGTTGGAAATAGCATTTTACACCTCATATTCCTGATTTCAGGCTTTTCTTATTGTAACATATACTTATGAAAATCCGCAAACGCAGATTCACTACAAATTATATCGGGCATTCCCGCATACCGCAAGACTTTTATCTGAATATTGAATGAAAACCTCATTTTAAATGCGGTTTGCTAATGTGATAGAGGACGTGCAAAGAGTTCTTCAGCTCTTTCCTTTCTCATAAAAGTATGATAAGATTTTTCCTGTAATCATCACTAGTATGATCAAAAAAATCATTAACCAAACAGATGAAGAACAGGAGTTTTTATGAATAAATCGATCACTTGTACCAAACAGCAAATCGCAGAAATCAAAGCACGGTATCCTCAGGCACAGCAGCGATCCACTCCGCCATATGCTTGCTGGCAGATTGCATTAAGCGATTGTGTCATAACGGCTTATGAATCCGGAAAAGTAGTATTTCAGGGTATGGGGGCTGAATTGCATGCCTCCGGTTATCAATCTTCCAATCATTCCAAGTCATCACAAACGGGTAATCTATTTCCCCAATGGGGCAGTGATGAAGTTGGCACCGGTGATTATTTCGGTCCTGTATGTGTTTGTGCTGCCGCTGTAGATGAAGCCAACAGCACTTGGTTAAAAAGTCTAGGCATCCAAGACAGCAAGGCGATGAAGGATGAGACCATCCGCTCCTTGGGCAAGACTGTACAGGAGCGCATTCCCCATTCACTGTTAATACTAGACAATGCCACCTATAATCGCGTTCATCCAACCCATAACATGGTTGCCATCAAATGCAAACTGCACAATCAGGCATATGTTCATTTGTCGCATAAGCAAGACAGCGTGCCAAAGCAGATCATTGTAGATCAATTCGTGGCAGAAAAAAGCTATTACCGCTATCTTGCCAAGGAAAAAGAAATCGTTCGCAACATCCATTTTGAGACAAAGGCGGAAAATCGCTATATTGCGGTAGCCTGCGCTTCCGTCATTGCCCGCTATGCCTTCTTACTGGCATTTGATGCGATGTGCAAAAAATACCGGTTTCCCTTTTGTAAAGGGGCTTCATCAAGAGTAGATGAAAACATCAAGGATTTCATCGCTCTGTATCCGATTAGTGAATTAACCAATGTCGCAAAGCTGCATTTCGCCAACACTAAAAAAGCCGGTGTCATCATACCGTGAATGTGAAAAAACGATGGTCTGCCATCGTTTTTTTATGTTATTTACTTGGGGTAATACCGAGATCCTCTTGACTATAATAATGCAGATAGGCATTCTGAATGCGCTTGGCATAGTCATTCCAGCCCAAATTGCGAACTGTGGTGAGAAAGCTGCGATCCACATCCTTATTCAACGGTTCTACCCAGTTCACTTTTACTGCCATCAAACCCGAAGCAGCGACTAATAAAGCAAAGCATATGGTCACATGTACACGCAGGTTTTTCCATTTCTCCACATTGGAAAAAACAATGCCGAGGAAAATACCGCAGCACAGCCCGCCAAGATGAGAGAACAAAGAAATGCCCGGCAATAATGAGATCATTACATTGATCATGATCAGCCGAAACACACTCGCTTTTACCATTGGATTGCGAATACTGCCATTAGCAAACAAGGTGACAAGCAATGCCCCCAACAAACCGAAGATACCGCCACTGATTCCCAGACAGATCATATTGCCGGCTGTTAAAAAGACAAAAAGGTTTCCCATAATTATCGAGGCAATCATAATGACAAGATATTGAACATGATTAAATGATTTTTCACACACCTTGCCGATCACATATAAAGCTGTCATATTGCAAAGCAAATGAATGAAGTCCAAATGCAAAAATCCTGCGGTCAAAAAACGCCAGAATTCATGTAAGCTCACTACATTCATTTTATAATAGGCTCCACAGAACAGCGCTGCCAATAAATCGCTTTCCAGATAATTGCTTACGCCCAGCGCAATCAGCCAGATGGCAATACAGAAAGCAATGACACCAACACTCATTTTCGGCAACGTCTTCCAGCTAAACGCTTCCTTGCGTCGCTGTTCCAGCGCTTTTTTCTGGAATTCTCCTAAGGACTTGGTAATTCTGGCATATTCCTCATCCTTATTTTCAACCTCGTGAAGAGCTGTTTCCACATTGGGAAACGCATCTTTCAACGCTTCATCAAGACATTCCCCCGGTTGGATCCGTACTTGAGTAAACAGGGCGGTAGACATGGCTGAAGCATCTGGATTACTGTTAAGAATCCATAGCGGCTCACTGCGTCCGGTCATTTGAGAAACGAGCCGATAAACTCTCATGATATAATCCTGACGGCTCAATAAGCTCTGATCAATATCCTCCACTAATAAAATCACCGGGTATTTTTCATTCTGTGCATTCATCAGCCATAAATCCTTGTGATTATTGCGGATCGTAACCACTTGGTATTGATGATTTTCCACAAAGTATTCCAGTAGCTGTAACATATATAATCCCCATGATTGATTGTTCATGTACTCACCTCATTTCTGATCGCAGCGATGCTAACACCGCTTCAAACTCTGGCGGTAACGGAGCATCAACCGTAATTTTTTTCTCAGTGCGCGGATGGATGAAGGAAAGCTGATGCGCATGAAGTAGTTGGGCATCCGATCCAAACGGCTTACGATAGCTGTATTTGGGATCTCCGGCAACCGGATGATGGATATATTGCATATGGACACGAATCTGATGGGTACGTCCCGTTTCCAAGCGGCATTCCACCAACGAGAATTCGTGAAACCGCTCCATCACCCGAAAATGCGTGCGGGCTTCCTTGCCATTCGCTACGACCGCCATCTTTTGACGATCCTTCTCATCGCGTCCGATCGGTGCATCAATCGTTCCGAATTCATGTCCAATAACCCCATGAACCAAAGCGTAATAGAGTCGTTGAACCTGTTTTTCCTGAAGCTGCTTCACTAGATCACGATGCGCCGCATCATTTTTTGCGACGACCAATAACCCCGTTGTATCCTTATCAATGCGATGCACAATGCCCGGTCGCAGTACACCGTTAATACCGGACAAATCATGACAGTGATACAACAAAGCATTTACCAAAGTCCCGCTTGTATGCCCTGCCGATGGATGAACGACCATCCCTTTGGACTTATTAACGACGATCACATCCTGATCCTCATAGCGAATATCCAAAGCCACCGGCTCCGGCAATACACTTAACGGTTCTTCCTCCGGAATTTCCAGCGTTACTTCATCCCCTGTCTTCACCTTGGCATTGCTTTTACAATTCATGCCATTCCACTTCACCATACCATTTTTAATCAGGTCTTGAATCCGGCTACGCGACAATTCCAAATTCTGCTCATTCAAAAATTTGTCAATGCGAACTCCCTGTTGTTCCTCCGCTACTATCCAACGTTGTATCATTTTCCTGTCATCACTCTCTTATTTTCCAAAAAAACATCAGCGATAATCAAAAACACGCCAATGCATAAAGCACTGTCAGCTATATTAAACACCGGAAAATCATAGCCCAGCAATATGAAATCCAAAAAGTCACGCACATATTGAAAGCATAAACGATCAATAAAGTTTCCCACCGTACCTGCCATCATTAACACAAGTGCTGTTTGAACCAAAACATTGCTTCGATCCTGATTGCGATAAAATAAAATCATGGCAATCAGCGCAACTACGGTCACAATATAGAAAAACCACATTTTTCCCTCCAGCATACTCCATGCGGCACCTCTGTTTTCCATATACGTCAAATGAAAAAAGCCGGGAATGATTGTTAAGCGCTGTTGTATAGACAATAGTGAAGCAGCCGCAAATTTTGTGACTTGATCAAGAATCAGTACGGCCGCAAACAATATCATATGTTTTCTTTTCATTTTTTCAACCTCGTTTTTAAACACAAGATATATTATACACAGTTTATGATCAATTTACAAAGCCTTAGGCAAAATTTTCCATGGAACAAACATACCACGGGGTTAAAAAAACCGCTTGTATTTAGCGGTCTTTTTCATTTATGCTTAATCAAAGAACGTTATGGGAAGTAAAACAAGGAGGTTAAAGAACATTGACATTCAATTTTCTTTGATTAAGAAGATTTTTAAAATCTTAACGCAAGTATACATCATATTCATTATGATGTCAAATCATTTTCTTACATTTTTTGAAAAAGTTTTCATTATCTACCCGCCATAGATGCTCCTTCGTGTTTTGATTATGAGCTAATCGCGTATTTGAATCCAGCGTTTCGCTTCCTTGGAGCATCTAATCGTAATGGTTTCAAAATCATCATTGTACGTACTATGGAATGTGATAATCTTATGATTGCGCAGTCCGTCAAAAAATGCATCATAATACTGTCTCCAAGTACGGAATGATGAGGATGCCTCCTTGATTTTAATCGTATGATCGTTCTGTTTGAAATTCAACATACTGTGATATTCAATTTCTACTTCATTTTTCATCGTTTCATCATATTCGTATTGTACGATTAAATTGTCATCCAATTTTAACCGTAGCGGGTGATGCTCGTCGATCGCAACCGTAACACTCTCCACATCACCGACCTCATCTTGATATACATGATCATAGTCCGTTAATTCAAAGAAGCAAAGACTGGCACCAATCACAATCAACACGATGGAAATCCCAATTTCAATAAAGAATCTTTTCATGTTACTGTCCTCCCTTGCACAAGTATCGTTCAATGAGTGAGATGATGGCACCGCAGCCCATAATGGCGCCAATTACCAGAAAATAGAAACCAACGATCGTTACCCCCTGTACACTCATGACTATCAAGATGCCTAAGGCACAGCACAATGCGATCATAATCATAATGAATGGCAGCATACACAGAAAACCGCAGCATTTCAAAATAACTCCAACAACAGAGGAAGGTTGTTTCGATTTGGAAGAATCCGTATGCAGATGATTGTTTTGATAGGAATGACTTTTTGTCTGTGAAACACCCTGTGCTTCATCATAGGGCGATTCATATGAGGAAGCTGCTGCTCCGCTAGTGAAGCGATGCACTGCTTCCTTGGCTTTATCAAATTGAAAGCTTTCCTTTACATCATCCATGATCGGAGTATCCTGCCGATCCTTAAAATGCGCCCAGCGCCGATTTGCGACATTGATCAAGGCAACGATGAACATCACAATATAGATCAAGGAACAAAGGCTGCGCCAGATCCATGCGAAGGTAGAACCGATGCCATATCCAAATAAGCTTCTTAATAAACCTGATCCGATAGATTCTACTATTTCAAAGGGAATGCGCATCAAGGCTAATATGATTAAAACTACCAATATCTCAAAAATCAGCTTAACGATACTGTCCATATCCATACTCGTAACGCGGCTTAAAAGCTGCTGGAGACTGTCAAACAGCGCGTCGAGGAAATTGTTAACCTTACGATCAAAATCATTCGATTGTTGTGTTTGACTTGGATCGATGTTATACGCATCAAGGATTTCCTTGATCATTTCATCAATATCGCCAAAACCTTCAATGACTGCTTCTTCACTCATTCCTTCCCCTACCTTTTCATCTATGTGGTTACAATATTCATCAATGATATCCTTGCGTTCTTCCTCTTTTATTACCACAAGCTTCTTATTCATATACTCGACAAACTGTTCTCTATTCATTCTGTTCACTCTCCTTAATAAATGCATTTACCTGTTCATGAAATGTCTTCCATTCATCCAACAATAGCTTCTTTTTTTTACGCCCCGATTCGGTTAAGCGATAATACTTTCGCGGCGGTCCTTCATTGGATTCCTCCAGATATGTCTCAAAGCAATGCTCATTAGTTAAGCGCTTTAGCAGCGGATAGATGGTTCCCTCATTGACATTGACAACCTTGCTGACCTCATTTACCAGCTCATATCCGTACATATCCTTTTTATTTACAGCCATTAAGACGATCAGTTCCAGAACTCCTTTTTTAAATTGTGAATTCATCAGCCTCACCTCTTGCTATTATCATACATCTAGTACCTTGTATTGTCAAGTACCTACGCAAATATAATAGTGATGATACAGAGTGTCATTCTTAGATGCATTCCTTTCAGAACATCGACTCAATTTCATTGCTTATTTCCTTACCGTGTTATTATGTGTCCATGAGAAGCTTTTCTTGCTTATATACATGATAAAAATCGTATTCTCATGAATACGATTTTTATACCTATTCAATAATTTTTTCAATTAATGGTTTTTTCGTGACTTTCTTTTCCGTGAATACATATGCTCCATAGAAATCACGAATTAATGCATCATCTAAGCCATGATTGGTATGAACGTAGGCGAGCACATCCCCTTGTTTCACCCAATCACCGGCTTTTTTATTCAGCACCAGCCCTACCGCATGATCGATCGCATCCGTTTTTTTCTGTCGTCCCGCCCCTAAGCGCATCGCCACATTACCTAACTGTAATGCATGAAGCTCCTTTACATAGCCATCGCTTTTTGCTTTCATCGCGATAATCTCTTTGGCTTGTGGCAATCGGGAAACATCCTCGATCTGTGTCACATCACCCCCCTGATAACGGCACATTTCCTTTAACTTTTCCAGTGCCGTGCCATTATCAATAGATTTCAGTAGCATCTCTTTGGCTTGTTCAATATCATCCGCTAGTTTACTTTGTATTAACATGATACTGCCAGCCTCTAGGCAGAGTTCGGTAAAGTCCTGCGGTCCCTTTCCCTGCAAGGTTTCAATTGCTTCCTTTAACTCCAGGGCATTGCCGATCGCATTGCCCAGCGGCTGATTCATATCAGAGATCATGGCTCGCGTATCCTTGCCAAAATGCTGACCAATCGCAATCATTGTTCTTGCCAGATGCTCTGCATCCTGAGGCGTTGGCATAAAGGCACCTTCTCCAAACTTAACATCCAATAAAATTGTATCTGAGCCGGCAGCCAGCTTTTTCGACATGATACTGGAAGCGATGAGCGGTATGGAATTCACTGTTGCCGTCACATCGCGTAGTGCATATAACAGCTTATCGGCAGGAACCAAAGACTGTGTTTGACCGATCAGTGCCAAATGAATTTCATTAACCTGCCGCACAAAATTGTCTTCGCTTTGACTGACGTTAAAGCCGGTGATCGATTCGATCTTATCCAGCGTACCGCCGGTATGTCCCAAGCCACGCCCACTCATCTTTGCGACCTTACCACCACATGCCGCAACCATCGGCGCCAATGCCAAAGAGGTCTTATCGCCCACTCCGCCGGTAGAATGCTTATCCACTTTATAGCCGTGGATGCATGATAGATCCATCACATCGCCGCTATACAGCATCGCTTCACAGAGCCATGCGATTTCCTGATCATTCATTCCTTGAAAATAAATGGCCATGCAAAGTGCGCTGACTTGATAGTCTGGGATTGTGCCATTCACATAGCCATCAATCCAATATGCTATTTCTGATTGACTCAATGCATGACCGGTTTTCTTTTTTTCAATGATATCAACGAAACGCATTCTACCCCTCTTTTCTATTGATGTTTTACATATTGGCAAATGGTAAAATCAGAATAAACGTCCTGTTTTTCTAGCTGAAATTCCTGTATATCATATGCAGGAAAGTGCGTATCCGCAATAAATACGCCTTTGACCTTAGTTATCCACATCTCGCTTACATACGGTAATGCCGCCGCATAAATCTGCGCGCCGCCGCACACATACAAAACCTCGTCCTTCCTTTGCCATTCCTGTAAGAATTCATCCAGATTATGAACGATCGCAACTTGTTCAAAATCATAATGCACATCATTTTGTTTTGTGGCTACATACGTAAAGCGGTTTGGCAGCGGCTTTTTCATCCCTTCAAACGTCGTTCTTCCCATTAAAATCGCATGATGCTCAGTGACGCTCTTAAAATGTGCCAGATCCTGTGGCAAGTGCCATGGCATCCAACCATCCTTGCCAATGCCTAACTGTTCATCATGGGCAACAATCAAGGAAATCATTACACCGACACCTTTCCTTTGATCGGTGGATGAGATTGATAACCCACCAATTCCATATCATCGTAGGTAAAATCTTCTAATTGTTTACATGCGGGATTCAGCTTTAATTGACATAGTGGCAGCGGAGAACGGGTTAGCTGTTCTTTGATTAAATCAATATGGTCATGATAAATATGCGCATCGCCGAACGTATGCACAAAATCCTTAGGCTGATAGCCGCAAACCTGTGCCAGCATATGGGTAAGTAACGCATAAGATGCAATATTAAACGGTACGCCAAGGAAAATATCAGCGCTTCTTTGATAAAGCTGGCACGATAAATACTTACGATCGGCACTGACATAAAACTGAATAAATGCATGACATGGCGGCAAAGCCATATCCTTAATCTGCGCTGGATTCCAGGCACAAATAATATGACGGCGGGAAAACGGATCGTTTTTCAAGCCGTTAATTAATTCTGCCAGCTGATCCGTCCCGAAGAAATCACGCCATTGATGACCATATACCGGACCCAATTCGCCATGTCGTTGGGCAAAGGCATCATCTGTTTTGACCTTTTCAATGAACTCCTCCATCGTTTCCCCTTGATATGCATCACTTTTGGTATAGGCAACATACGGCCACTCATTCCAAATCCTTACATTTTTCTTAACCAATGGCTGAATGTTGGTATTGCCGGAAATGATCCAAAGCAATTCCTCTGCTAAGCCACGGAAAAATACCTTTTTGGTTGTCAACAGAGGGAATCCCTCTTGTAAATTCATCCGCATCTGATAACCGAATACCGAACGGGTACCGGTACCGGTTCGATCACCTCGATCCTCACCATGTTCCAATACATGAGCGCATAAATCCAAATACTGTTTCATAGCTTTTCTCCTTGTTTATTTTTCAGTTCATATAATGATTGAACTTCTGGTTCCGTTAAATAACGCCATTCCCCACTCATCAAATCAGGATCCAAGGCGATTGGGCCAAACGACAATCGTTTCAGTTCGCACACTTCATTATCAACCGCCTGCATCATTCGCTTCACCTGATGATACTTTCCTTCGGTAATGGTGATCTCGATATGGCATCCATTCACCACATCAACGATAGCCGGCTGCGTCATTTGACCATCCAGCATTATGCCCTGTTGTAACGTCTCAATATCGTGATTACTAAGGGGATGATCCAAATTTACCTCATAGCGCTTTGGCACATGGTGGCGTGGTGACAGTAAATAATGTGCGAGCTTACCATCATTGGCTATGATGATTAAGCCTTCGCTGTCTAAGTCCAACCGACCGATCGGAAACATATCGGATGGCATTGGCATATCAATACAATCCAAGACGGTCGGATAGCGGGTATCAACTCTAGCGCTGACCACTCCCTTAGGTTTATTTAACATAATAAAATGATATTTTTCATAGCTTAACAAAACATCATCTACAATTATCTCATCATGGAATTCATCGATCTGCGTCTTATCAAACACCGCATCGGATCCATTGACCTGTACGCGCTTTTGCTTAATCAGCTGCTTTACTTCCTTGCGCGTTCCATATCCGGCATGTGCCAGCAGCTTATCCAATCGCATCATTTCTCTCTCCTGCGGCGAAACCAATTTAACGGATCCATATGCAAAATCATCTGCGGTAAGCGAAAATAATAAGTAAACGCATAATAAGCAATCATTGCCAGTATGCCGCTGATTCCCAGCTGAATCATTCCCATCAAGCGGCCCGAGCCATAGCCTTGTAAGCCAATGGCTTGGGCGCACTGCGCCACAATCATAATCAGTACTAAGCCGCCGACCATGACGACAACACGGCGGAAGGTTTTTTTCCACTGAATGTGAAAGCGCCGTGATAGCGCATAGCCATCCAGCCAGAATAACAAGCTCATACTGATTAAGCTGGAAAAAATCAAACCGGGATAGCCGAAATACGCCAAGAGTGGATAGGTGATGCAAAACTTCAATCCAACTGCGATAGCCAAGTTACGAATGTTTAATTTTCGCAGTTCCACTGCCATCATTAAGGAACTGAAAATCGGGCCCAATGTAGAAAGCAGTGCTTCAATGGAAAACCAGCGTAAAACCTGTGCGCATAAATCCAATGCTTGTTCATCGCTAATCAGCTGTGCGGCAGGCAATGCGTTCTCCGGATAACCGGCTGGTGGAAATAAAATCGCATAAATCGGCTTGGCATACACAAACAGACAAAAACATACCGGAAGTCCGATATACAAAACGGTTTCCAAGCACTCGCAAATATTCTTTTGTACCAGTTTATAATCCTTGCGTACCAGGGCGCTCGTGATATGCGGCAAAATCGCGCTGGAGAAGCCCGGTGCCAATACCATCGGAATGGACATTAGTTTCACAATCGCATAATTAATGGAGCCGATAATGATTGTAAGCTCGGCACTGGCTAATTCGCTCAGTCCCGTCGCACTTCCCCCGCCATGCCCCATATAATAAGCTTCCATACCGCCTTTTAACAGAAAGCTGTTAATAATGGAATCGCTATAACCAAAGATTGCCATAAACAAATATGGAATGGAAATAAAAATCAATTCCCGAAACAAATCCTTACGATCCAAGTTGGCTGAAGCCGCTTGCGCATCCGCCAGCGCTTTGATTTCCTTCATTTGCTTGCGATCATAGAAGTGAATATGGATGATTGCCAGAATTGCCGCAATACTTGTGGAAAATGCGCCAAAATAAACAGCCCATGTACGATCCATGCCAAGCAGATAAACCGCAATCGCACTGGAAACCAGTAAGAACACAACCCGGGCAATCTGCTCAAGCACCTGCGATAAAGCATAAATCTCCATATCCTTCAGCCCTTGATAAAAGCCGCGGATGGAAGAAAGAATCGGTACAAAGAAAACCGCAATGGCAATAATCATCAATACATTGCGCATGATGGTGATATTATCCATCATTGACTGATCGCCGGCGCCCATCGCCCCCTTTGGCAGCAGCATTTTCGCAAACGGAGCGGCGCATAAGATCATAAACAGCATCGCTGCAGCGCCAAATGCCAGCATAAATGTGGTAGACAATTTCTTCACCATCAGGGCTGTACGATAATCCTCCTTGGACACATACTTAGCAACCATTGTCGCTATCGCAAAAGGTACACCGGCCAAACAAATATTCAAGACATAATTATAGATATTATACGCAACGCCGTAAATCGCTATATTGGCGCCGCCGCCCAAAATCGAATTAAATGGCACCGCGTAAAAAAGTCCCAGAAATTTAGCGAAGAAGATACCAGCCGTACTGATGAGACCACCGGCAATAATCGTTTGTTTCTGCCTCTTATCGCTATTCATCATCTTTTACGTCCTCTTTCTCTGCGCTTTGATTCGACTTTGCCTCATCCTTATGATCCTGATCATAATCATAAACATAGCTGAAGAAAACCGTGCGTGTGTTTACTTGGGCATAGTCCTTCCAGCTGACTTGGATTAACAGCGTGAATTTCGGTGTTGCGCTCAACCCCTCTAAAACGATTCCTTTCACAAAATTCTTTTCCTTATTTTCCTGATTGGGAATCATTGAATACTCCGGTTCATCATTCATCAAGCCGATAAACGGATACTGTCCGCTTGCGGATTTATCCACGACCATCATTTGAATATGATACATCGCCACTCTGGCATCGTCAATAGTAATCGCATAACGATATTCTCCGCTGCTTTCCTTAGTCACCTCCAGATGATGAGCAAAGGGAATCTCTATCGTATCGTTTCCATTGTTATCTAAAATGGAATTCACAAAGCTGTTATATGTATATTGAAAGTCATTTTCTTTTTTCTTATTATTGGAACAACCGCTGATAAACATTACCAGTGTACAAAATAAAATCAGTTTTCGCAAAGTGCTCACCTCGCTATTATTATACCATAAACCATGAATGGATAATAGCAAACAAAACACTTCTTCAAAATTTTACCACCCATAACTCGGTATTCACGACACGTATGTCATGGCAGTCTTTCGCCAAATAAAAAGCGATGCTTAAGATCGCTTTTTATTTCGTACAGCCGCATTCACAGCGAAACGATGCACATTTGGTTTCACTGCATTCATTGGGCATAATACAATCATCACAACCCACGCTGATACAATTTGCGGTACAATGATTTTCCTTATGAAACATACAAGAATGCACATTGCATAAAATCTCTGTTTTGTTTTGCATAGCATTCACCTCCATAGCGATAGTATGCCCGTTTCACTCTGCACTATCAATATAAATCACCAATGCGCTGAAACAATAAATCTGTTCGTTCTCAATTACACCAAATGCGGTTGAAAACTTAATATCCACAATCTCTATTCCATCCTTCTGTGCGATAAACTCATTAATGGATTCACTTAAATCATCCTCATGTTCCTCATCGAACACTTTCACCTGATACATAGCATCACCCTATCTACCCTACCATAGGATGGTCATAAAAATTGATGGATTTTGTCATGTTTCATAAAGGTGTCAATCATTTGCGCGGATGCATTAGAAAGCGGTACTAGAGGTAAGCGCAGACAGTTTTCACACTTTCTTTCCCGATACAGCATATACTTAATCGCACTGGGCGAACATTCCAGAAAGCATAATGCCGCAACCTGTTGTAAATATTGTTTCAAATGATCGGATCTTGTTTCGACGTATTCCTTCATTTCTTTGAGATAAACATTGCTCATAACGGAAATCACACCGCTTAATCCATGATCCATCCCTTCATAAAACGTCGCATCCTCACCGCTGTATAAATGAATGCGGGGATGACTCTTGTGCAGAGATGTTATCAGAGAATAGTCATGACCTGCATATTTAAAAGCAGTTATATTGGGACAGTCGTGAAACAAACGGCACAGCGTCTCTTTTTCAAATGCCACTCCACAGCGTGATGCCACTTCATATAGCATGATGTTAAGCTGGGTGCTTTCGGCAATAGTTTGAAAATGGCGATAAAGTCCTTGTTGGGACGGCTTATTATAGTACGGCGTGACCAAAAGCAGTCCATCAATATCATAATTGGCAACCTTTTTTACGAGTGATAGTGTTTCCTTCGTATGATTTGTACCACATCCAAACCATAGCGGAACTTGATGATGGGTGCGATCAATCACAAAGCGCAACACATCAAACCGCTCATACTCCTTCATTGTTGCCGCTTCTCCGGTCGTACCGCACACGATTAAGCCATCCACACCTTGTGTCAACTGCTCCTCCACCATGTTTCCTAGTGCTTCATAATCAATCGCACCGCTTTTCATAAAGGGTGTGACCAGTGCGCTCATAATCTGAAATTCACTCATAACTTACGCTCCCGTAAAATCGGCTGAAGCTGTTCATTTTGTAATGCCCTGGCAATCGTTGCTTCACATTCATCCCATAATGCCACTACGCTCCATGGCTTTTGGGTTGGCGCATCCTGCGCAATTGGAATCACATAAATATATTTCATGGCACATAAGCGAAATAAATTCGCACCACTCATTCCAAGTGCATCATTACTGGCAAATCCAATCACAATATTTTTCTGATTACGAATCATCGCCTTCATTGCCAAAGTCATCGGATCATCATAAATCCCATGAACAAACTTGCTGCACTGTGTCGCCGTGCATGGAGCAACCAGCATCAAATCGTAACAATTCTCAGGACCGATTTTCTCTGCCTCCACCAAGGTATGAATGATTTCATGATCACTAATTTCTTTCAGCTTTTTAAGCCATTCTTCACGGGTAAAAAAACGCGTGGAATTTTCATATGCATTCTCACTTAATACAAAAGTGAGCGTATTGTGTTGCGCTAAGTGTTGAAGTTGGGTAAGTACGGCACTATGATTACAAAATGATCCGCTGATCCCAACCAAAATACGCTGATCTTTTACCAATCCAATTTCCCCCTTACATAATCCGCTATTCGCTTTCCTGCGCTTTCATAAGCAACCTGAGCTGGTAGATTCCCTGCTTTAATGACGCGTATCCCTAAGGAAAGCGCTGCATCATAATCAATCACATCCGGAGTGGCAATGTCTATAATTAGCGGTCTTTTCTGCCATTGACTCAATAACGCACGATCCAGCATCGGCGCAATCGATGTATTAATAATGACGTCTCCGCATGGGACATGTCGATATTCCTCAGCACTAATACAGTTCGCTTCTCCCTCACAGGTACGGCGTACAATGCGATAAGGGACGCTTAAATCACCCAGCCATGAAACTATCTCCTTGCCGCATAGACCATAGCCGATGACATCCACCTTTAGATCCTTGATGCTCATTCCCGTATGATCCATTAATAAATACAGTGTTCCCTCTGCCGTATAAACAGCATTTTGAGCCTTTAACAACGGATCCTCCATATAATAATGCACATTGGGAAAGTCGTTTAAAAAATCCTGTCTGATCCCGGTAAAAATCGGTTTCTCACGCATTTTTTCCCAGAAGGATGAAGGAAATGCCAATTCTTTGCCCATCGTATATAACGAACCGGTTGTCGTCAAGCCCTTAACCGGAAGCACCAATGCATCCGCACCATCAAAGCGGTCAAATGACGTAAATTCATTGATCGCTATCGTTTCATGATCATGGGATAAAGAAAAATAAACCTCCTGCATCCGTTGATCACAGTTCACAATCGCAATCCGCAAAATACTCCCCTCCTCTCAATTCATACTATGAGAAAATCACCCAAAGCGACACCTTTAGCAAGAAGAACGTCTTCCGATTGTTCTTGAATATCGTACTTAATGATTTATGGCATTCGTTGATGGATGCAAATATAAATAAACATCCACCAGCGTAGCTGGTGGTTTTTACGTAATCGCCCACTAGGGGCTCAGATTCAGGCTACGCTTGTAAGCGTAACAATACGGTCTGGCACTTGCATTCTACTGCTTATTACCCGTAAACGGGTCTTCAATGTCAAGTGTCAACTGTTCGCTCAGTTCATCTTCTTTTAATTGATGCTCGATATATTCCTTTATCTTTTTGTCATTCTTACCTGCCGTATCCACATAATATCCCCGGCACCAGAATGACCGATTTCGATATTTATATTTCATGTTTCCCCATCTTTGATATATCATAATACTGCTTTTTCCCTTCAAGAATCCCATGAAATTTGATACACTCATCTTCGGTGGTATTTCTACCAACATGTGCACATGATCCGGGCAGACTTCTGCCGTTATTATTTTTACTCCCTTCCAATTACACAATTCTCTTAATATTGTTCCTATCTCCAGCCGTTTTTCCCCATAGAATACTTTCCTTCTATATTTCGGTGCAAACACAATATGGTATTTACAATTCCAACTTGTATGTGATAATGTATTTACGTCGTTAAATGATTTATTCATTTTTCGTCCTCCTTTTGTTCATCTTATTGCAGTTGCCAGACCGCAATTTTATTGTAACAAAAGGAGTTTTTATTTTAAAGACTCATCGCTAAAGCTCTATCGAACCCCCAGACTATCTGGGGGTTTTCACACACAAAAAAGCAGAAGGAATAAACCTTCCGCATGACACAGCAGCTACAATTATACTTCTTGTACAATCGCAAAATAGTTGCGCTTCCCGCGTTTAATGAGCGTCATACCATCACCGATCGCATTGGCACGGCAGATAATCGTAGCGGGATCCGTTACTTTATCCCCATTGACTTGAATCGAACCAGCATTCACTAAATCACGCGCCTCTCGTTTACTGGAAGTGATTTTTGCCTGAACCAGCGCATCCAGGATCGGTAGCTGATCAGGAATGATGCGCTTTTCAAAACCGGCCAAGGCATCCATCAGCTCCGCTTTGTTTAACTCCTTGATATTTCCGGTAAACAGGCATTGCGTGATCCTTAATGCCTTTGCCAATTCCTCATCCCCATGAAGCGTTTGTACAACCTCCGCAGCTAGCGCTTTTTGTGCTTCGCGCTTATGCGGTTCACTCTTGACTTTTTCTTCCAAGGATTCAATTTCTTCACGGCTTAAGAATGTCAAACGCTTACAGTATTCAATCACCTTACTATCTTCGGTATTCACCAAGAATTGATACAGCGCATAGGATGATGTCTTTTCTTTATCCAGCCAAACCGTACCGCTTTCGCTTTTACCGAATTTAGTTCCATCCGCCTTGGTGATCAACGGCATCGTCAAACCATAGCATTTGACATCAGCTCCATGCTTCTTGCGAATCAAATCTAAACCGGAGGTGATATTGCCCCATTGATCCTGTCCACCAAGCTGTAAGCGGCAGTTATAGGTCTCATATAGATGCAGGAAATCCAGCGACTGTAAAATCATATAGGAGAATTCCGTATAGCTGATGCCGGTCTCCAAGCGTCTTCGCACCGTATCCTTATTGATCATCGTATTGATATTAAAATGCTTGCCGTAATCACGTAAAAAATCAATGACGGTAATATCCTTTGTCCAATCCAAATTATTGACCATCTGAAATCCGAACACATTTTGAATTTGCCTGCTTAAGCATTCATAATTGTGCTGTAACACTTCCTTTGTCAACATATTGCGCTCACCGCTTGCTTTAGGATCACCGATAAAGCCGGTAGCTCCGCCAACCAGCATAATTGGATGATGTCCCGCTTCTTTTAAACGCTTAGCCGTCAATAAGGAAGAATAATGGCCGATATGCAGACTGTCACCGGTTGGATCCGTACCGATATAAAAAGTCAGCTCTCCATCATTTAATTCCGCTTCCAGCTCCGGATTGGTCACATTGTCGATCAATCCGCGCCACTTTAATTCATCGAATAATTTCATAATGTTCTCCTTTACAAAAAAAGCGTCCTCATTCCAAGGACGCTAATGGGCGTGGTACCACCTTAGTTCATCACATAACATGATGCGCTCTATCCGTAACGTGGATGAGTCGTTCCTGTTTTGGCAGGAAAGCTACAAGGTGTATTCACTGATTCGCTCGGATGATTCACACCGCCCATCATCTCTCTGTGTCGATCTCATCAGTTACTCTGTCTTATCAACGCTTTATCTGATGTTTAGTATAGAGATTTTTTTAGAAATGTCAAGTCTTTCCCTGAGATCACTTCGTTGCTTCTGGCAATGTAATATCAAATGTGATCGTATCCTTACTCGTATCCGATACATTGGAAATGACAATACCCGAATTACTGCCGTCACTGAAATAAATCGTATCAGCTAACGTATCCGAGCTGTATTGTGACACTTCACTTAAGCTACGTCCCAAAGTATTCTGTGCACCATGATCAGATGATAATGCCGCATCAAACAAGCCAAGATCATGAGTAGTGCCATTCTCTGCCGCATTGATGCTGGTGATGCCAGGTCTAAAAATATACACTTCATCCGAAGGTCCAAACATATTACCGCAATGCGTTAAACGACCATTGTTTCGATTTGAACAGTATTTCACAATCGCTTTCTGAGGATTTTTATAATTCGCAGCCAAATTAATGCGATATACGATTAACCCACTGCCCGGCAGCTTTTCATCCCATCCTGATTTCTTGCGATATTCCACCATAAAAAACTCATCCTCGGCCTTGGCATTGACAGTGGCATCTACCTTGATAATCGCTGCCATCGTGCCATCCTTTGTATAATCAAGCCGCTGTAATTCCACATGCTGGGTACTTTCCGTTATCATCAGCGGTTCATCCATTACAGATCCCCATGGACTGTATGTATAATTGGTATAATACAACGGGTTCTGCGGCCAGTCCGTAACAGTATTATCCATAATATCCCATTGTCCTAACGGATCCCCTTTGCGCTCATTGCTTCCCAATGATACAAAGTCATTATTTTCATATTTATAATTGTGATACATATCCGGGAAACCATATACGTGAAGCAACTCATGTGCAATCACACCAAAATCTACCCGTTCCGCTAATAAACCGGTTCTGCCAAATGAATCCTCGCTCATATCATCCCCACTGAGAACGACCACATAATCATGAACCTTCAAATCACCATCCACGCACGTAATGGTCGGAGAATCCTTCAGCGTAAACTGATGCGGCCACAATAAATTATATTCATCCTTCTTATTGCTGCGCAACAAGAATGTAACATTATCAATATAACCATCATGATTCGTATCCAGTTCTTCCACGCTCTTTCTTGCCATCGACCCGCTATCATCAATTTTTTCAACGATCTCACGCAACAATTCTGCCTCTCTTGCGGCCTGTTGATCCGGTGTTTCGATATAATATTGGAGTGGCTGGGAAAGCGTATAGCCATCCTTCGCCCCACTGTCCTGATAACCGTAAAATACGGAATGAAGCTTGACCGTTCCTTTGGATACATCAGACACATACTTTGTTAAAGAACTATTTAACAACTCATCTGCCGCTTTTATTTTTTCATCATTCAGCCATGTAGATGAATCCACACCGGTATTGACCAAAATGACCTGATTTTCCACATTGCCTACCGGATATAATGTTTTTGATTCTGCCTTGGTATTGAAAAACGGCAGAAAATCCAACAAGGCTACTGCATCTTCATTGATATGAAATCCCATAAGAGTGGAATGATCCTGACCTTGTAGCGCAAATCCAAAGCATAACGATGCCGCAATAAAAAAGATTAAACTTGCTACACCGGTCATCAATCTCCTTTTTCTTTGACTTCTTCTCATTTGCCATCCTCAATTCATTTTCTTTTTGTCTTCACTAATAAGACCCATTTCAAAGTGAAAAAGTTTGATTTTCCCGTAATTACCAAACATTGGCAATACGATGAACTTTGCCAGAAGGACTAATAATCAACACAGTATGATCGTCAGATGATTTAATGCCTCCCATCGACCCTTTTTCTTAGTCTCATTTATCTTTTTTCTGTCATAGTCACTTATAAGTCCTTGATTTTCAAGGCATTGTGCTAATCCCTTTTTTTTCTGACCTTTTCTATTCTTTTTCCGCTGAAAAAAATATTTTTTATAAGTCATCGATCTTTTTATCTAGCCATTAATCCAACCGAAGCAGAGAGCTTCTTCCAAAGCATCACTCGCTTTTAATGTTTTCAATAAAGCACTTGCGAAATTCAACGCGGCTGATAAACGTAATCATTTCATATATTACTTTTTTCTTATCATGAATCCCCTAAGCAATTACGATCAAATTCAGTCTATATATCCTCTATCAAAGCATGTCATTCTTTGTTCTATCATTCAATTCGCGTCTTGAGGCAAGAAATGTATCCCCTATCGCTCCATGTTTATTTACTGTATGATTTTGATTCAGAGTATATAAAAAGCTGTCTGCTTTCAAAGACAACTTTCTACGCTATTAGACTATCAAATGGTTTTATCTTTATCGAATCAACGATCTATTTCGTTGATTTTCTCGGAGTGAAAATATATGTGAGCTCAATTTCCTTATCAAAGGGCTCCGCTTCATTTTGAAGCATCTTTGTCAGCACACGCATTGCGACTGCGCCCAAATCATAGTCCGGTATTTTAAATCCGGATATTTGCGGACGTGCCATTGCCAGATACTTACTGTCTAATACACAAGCCAATTCCATATCCTCGGGAATCGAAATGCCTGCTTCCTTGGCTGTATTTAATACTGCCATTGCCTGTGAATCACGATATGTAATCATCAAGGAATGATGGTGCTCCTTCATATACTTTTGTAGGTACAAATAGCTAGACCGATATTCCTTAGGAATCGCAATGTAATTTTCAAACGTTAAGCCACGATCGGCATAAGCCTTTTCTAAGCCATCTCGCAACTGCTGCACCATAGCCAGATTTTTTCGATCCTCCACCAGAGCGATGTCGGTAATACCCCGTTTTAGATATTCGCCCGCAAAATCATAAATTAATTTTGCATAATCGACATAAACAGAACCAATCGTCTCATCGCTCATGCGATTACCGATGACCACAATCGGAACCTGATAACGAGTCAGCGTATTTAATTCTTCCTGGTTCAACTTATCGTTAAAGATCACAACACCATCCACATGAGATTTGATAATCGTTTCAATAATATCATTCATCTCTGAAATGCCTTCTGTGGTCGTATGCAAGATGATATTGTATTTGTAAATCTTGGCAACATCAATCAACCCATTGATAATCTGCCCGGTATAAAAGAAACTAGCCTCGGGAACAATTAGGGCAATGGTTGTCGTCTTTTGTAATGCCAATCCCTGTGCGATCGCATTGGGCTTATAGCCAAGCTTTTCAATCGCCTCCTGAACCTTCATGCGGGTATCTTCACGTACCACCTCGGATCCGTTGATCACCCTTGATACGGTAGCCAGCGACACATCTGCTTCTTTCGCAACATCATAGATCGTGATTCGTTTCATCATCCTGCACCTCAGTGAGATCCGCGCTCGACGCATCCTCTTTCTCTTTCAAAACCTTCTTTAAGCCGGTATAGGCACTCTCCGCAAGTTTCAGTGTTCCTTTCTTGAAGGACGCTACCCCCTTTTTCACCCGTTCGTCATTTTTTACCGACTGCACCATGGCTTCCACCTTCTGTCCACCCTCAGTCTTGCGAAACTCCTGCACACCGGCGTTTACGGTACGCTTGATACAATCCCCTGTTTCCGCAGCGACCTTGACCCCCTTATCCATAGCTTGCCGCAAATCCTCATTTTCCTTTAATTTTTGTAGCTGTAATTTCGCAGCCGCAATGAGCCGATCGCTTTCCTCACGAATTTTCGCTTTTTGCGTCTGTGCTTCTTCACTATCTTTGTTTTCACTTAACCATACCCGCAGACTTGCATACATCTGCGCGATTGCTTCCTTACAGTCATCAATGATCTTAGCACCCTGTGAAGAAGCAGCTCCTTTTTCCTCATCTTCTACCGTGATAATCTTAAATTTAGCCTCTGCCTCCATCTTTGTTACATCGTCTGCTTTTTCATTGTTGAACTGATTCATTTTCCTCACCTCGTATGATTGTTTCATCATTTACATTCTTTAACGATTCAGAATTTTTATTTTTTAATGCTTCCGTCTTCTTTTTGATTTCCGCATTTCTTTCATTCACTGATCGAATCAATGATCCGATATTATCTACCAATGACGATAAGAGACTGCGTAAAACACTCTTACTGGCATCATGCACATTATCAATTGTATCGCTGATGTCATTCAGTGTCTGCATCGGCTTATCTAATGCATCAATCTGCTTATTGGCACTGTCCAGAGTGCTTTTTAAGGAAACGACCGTAGCGTTAGTTGATACCAACAGGGCAATTAATTTACGCAAAAAGATAATTAAGAACACCAGCGCTGTTGCCCCGAAAATCGGTAGCAGTTTCCCCGCTACCGTACTGGTAAGATTTAATAACTGATCAAGTTCCATATCTACACCTCTTTTAATATTCTACAACACTTTGAAAGTGATTACAAGTTCATTGAAAACTTTTTACAATATTTTTAAGCTTATAAATATCTTTAGATGACATAAACAAATAGACGGCAGGTCCCTGTGCTGCGAGCTGCTTTGCGCCCACCTCATCCTCACGAATGACAATGCCCTTTTGACTCTTGGATGCCAAATCCTTGATCGTCACTGATATACCGGCTTCCTTTTGGGCATTTTCGGGAAATTCGCAAAGATAGACTTCATCTGCTTCATCCAAAGCCTTGGCAAATTCATCTAAGAAATAGGCAATTCGCGAAAAGCGGTCCGGCTTGAAAATGGCAATGATTTTGCGACCGGGATACTTCATCCGTGCCGCTTCAATCGTTAAGCGAACAGCGGTGGGATGATGCGCATAGTCGTCAATATATACGTTGTCATGTTCCAATTCCTCATGAAAGCGCCGCTTGACACCGGGAAAGGATGATAAAGCCTCCTGCAAGACTTGGGCATCCATGCCCTCCATAATGCCTACCGCAATAACACCCAAACTATTCCATAAAAAAGGTTGCCCAACAAACGGCAATTTAAAACTGCCGAACATCTGATTTTTATATATTACATCGAATTGCATTCCATCGCTGCCCTGATGTACATTGACGGCCCGTACATCATTATGATCCCCCAAGCCATAGTACAAATGCTCTTGTTCTACCGTTAATAAGCGTACTTGAGCATCATCCCCAAACATTACGACACCCTTTTGAACCTGATTGACAAAGCTTTGAAACGCTTCATGATAATCATTCATGTCATGATAATAGTCCACATGATCCAGTTCCATATTCGTGATGATCGCATACTGAGGATAATAAGCAAGAAAATGGCGTTGATATTCACACGATTCCACCACGAAATACTGGGCATTCTCAGGCATATAGCCGCTGCCATCCCCGATCAAAAAACCACTTGGTGCCTGCTTTGCCATCACATGTGCAAGCATTCCTGTCGTTGTCGTCTTTCCATGCGTACCGGCAACTGAAATCGTAGTATAGCGCTCCATTAAATGACCTAAAAACTCATGATAGCGATAGCACGTTACCGAATCCATGGAACGAGCCCTTTGTACCTCAGGATGATCATCACCAAAGGCATTGCCGATAATGACAGTCATATCCGCTTTGATATTGTCGGGATTAAAAGGCAATATCTTAATCTTTCGTTCTTCTAACGCCTGCTGCGTAAAAATATATTTTTCAATATCCGATCCCTGTACAATTTCACCACAATCAGCCATGATGGTAGCCAGTGAGGCCATGCCGGAACCTTTAATACCGATAAAATGATACAACATCGTTGCGGTCACCTCTTTTATTCTTTTATAGTATATGAATCTGTTGTTTTTTCAGTGCTGATTGCTTCATCATCACCGAACAGACTGAATTGCAATAGATCATCGCTCTGTTCACTCTGTTCATCGCTGCTTAACAGTTCCTCTAATGGAACGCGAACGACTTCACTCTCATCAATTTCTTCATCGTCATAGGCAATTTCGACATCATCTACATCATCAATGCCATCCACTGCATATTTGGCTTCGTTTTCACTTTCCAATCTGACCTTGGCTTCCTCTTCAAATTCCTCCAGCTCATTGGCTCCGTACATCGGAGAAAGCACAGTACCAAGCGGATTCTTTTTGGGCGCTTTGGCAATCGTCGTCCTTAAAGGCGGAATATCCATTTTCGCAGTATTTGAGCGAGTTTTTACCGTTTCATCATCCACTCCGAAAATTGGGGAGATCACAGGTGAGAATTCAAACTCCCTGCGCTTAGGTTCGCTGCGTTTCATATTGTGCTTGTTCACAGGATGTTCCCGTTCCACCTGCATGCGCTTTACTGTTTCCGGCTCTCCGACCTCAATGCTGGTAAATTTGGTTTCCTTCACCGCTGCTTGATTACCGGAAGCTTCCCGAACCGCAGAGCGCGGCTGAATCACATCTGCACTTTCCCGAACCTTGGGACGCTGTACTTTTACGGTTTCTTTCGGTTGTTCTTCCTCTTCCTCTATATCTTGAAAGGAATAATCCTCCAATTCATCATCTTCCAAATCCTCTTCTTCAAACAGGAATCCCACTAATTTCTTAAAAACGCTCACACTGCTCATCCTCTCTCTTTTACATCTGCATTTAATTATGATAACGATGCCAAAAAGTCATCAATTTCCGTTTCACTCTTGCGCAGCTTTGATACAAAGCGACCTAATTCCTTACCGTTTCGATAAGCGATAAAGCTGGGGATTCCCATTACCATTTCAGCTTGAGCAAGCGCTGTCCATTCATCCCGATCAATGTAATAAAATGCATAATCCGCATATTTTTCACACAGCTTCGGCATGAATGGTTCAATGAAACGACAATCTGGACACCATGTAGCGCTATATACAAAAACGCTTACCTGATCCTTTGCCTTGATCTGTTCATAATCCGCTTCATCCTGAATGCTTTTCATATATTCCTTCATTTTCATTTTTGATCCTCCTCTGTTGTCGCATCACCCTGCGGTGGTGCTTCACTATCTGCGCCCTCCAATAATTCACTCAGCGAACCGCTGGAAGGGATATTCTGTTCCAGATAATCCAAATTTTTCTTTTTGGTCTGGGTTAATGACTTTAAAGAAAAGTCCTTTAATATTTTCATCTCATCATATTCAACCGATGTCATAATCGTTAACATCGCCTGCAGCATTGCCGGTACTTCGCCGGCGGGAACAAAGGCATAAAGCTTAATCAAAGAACCGTTCAAATAGACAAGATAATAGCCGTTGCTTGGCATCAGCTGCAAGGTATAAGTAAATGCTTCCTTTGCGCCATTGACATAATTTCCATGGTATACGATTTGGGTGGATTGTTGATCCATTGTCGGTTCGATTAGCTCTATCTCTTTTGTGATTTCCTGTTTCTGCGATGCTTCATCGGATTTCTCTTGATCCACTGCATCATTTTTGGTGTAATAGTTCTTGATGACTATCGCACTGGGATCAAAATTCATCACGATGCGATATCCATCCTTGACCAGTACCTCACTGAGTTCGTTGGCGTCGCGCTGCCCCACACCTTGCGGCAAATAATAGGAATAATAAGCTTTTCTGCGATTGTTTCCTACGCTCATGGGCGCTGTGACAAAAGCGGACAGTTGTTTTAGCACGCGCTGAGGTAAATCCGCTGAACTTATGCAGCCGCTTAATAATAATAAACATGTTACAGCCGCAAAAGCTTTTTTCATGGTTTTCCTCCTAACATTTACATTCTTATTTATTATATCATGTTATGAGAAAGAAAGAATAGTTTTTTTATGGTATTGCGATGAAATCATCACATCATTATCATTTCTTTTTCATTTTATGCGTTTTTAAAGCGATCCAATTCATCAGCGTTTTTTCTTATCCTTATTGATATAAGGGTATTTTTTCCATACCGCCTGATAGATCGGCTGATTTTGATTCATAAAACGCTGTTCATATTCCGTTATCGCATCTTCCTCATGCGCTTCTTTGTGATAATCCATATGAATCTCATGCAGGAACCAGCCGCCCTCTTGAAATTGTAACAGCGAAAATTCAAACAGAGAAGCATTGTCCGTTTTCATTCTTATCTCACCCTGGTCTTGAATTAAGCGAGCATAACGGGCAATAAAAGACGCATGGGAAAGACGTTTTTTATGGGCGCGCTTTTTGGGCCATGGATCAGAGAAATTCAGATGTAAAACATCAATTTCACCCGGTTCAAACCAATATTCGATTTCCTGCGCATCACCCACGATGAGCGCCGCATTATTTTGCGTATCGCTTGCCTGATCGTATTTACGAGCGGCGATGGCTGCGACGTTTGGATCCTTTTCAACGCCGACCCATGCGCTTTGCGGATCGCGCTTACTCATTTCTACCAGATAATCACCTTTACCACAACCGATTTCCACATGGAGCTTTTCTCCGCTCAGTTTTGCTTTCCATTTTCCCTGGTGCTCGCTTGGCTTCGCTGCGACAAACGGTGAGTGCTTTAGGTAATCCTCTGCCCATGCCAATTTTCGCATTCTCATAATTCACCCAACTCCTTTATGGAAATAATATTTCATATCATTCATTTCCTGTTTTCATTTTATTCACTTAAGCTTATCTACTATTTTAACATATTCCCGCGACTTCCCCTATCTTTTTCTAACCATGTGCTCGCCATAGCGCCAGACGCTGTTCATATTGGCGTACATCATAGGCGCGGGAGTTTGACACATGGAAAAAGCATCAATACACAAATAACGGCTTAAACAAAG
>CANDJN010000012.1 GCA_947385085.1 uncultured Erysipelotrichaceae bacterium
AGAATATCATAAAGATTACGAAATGGAAGCCGGAACACAATGTCAGTACACCATTTGCCTATGATACGATGACATTGGATGAAATCAAGAAACAAGCGAATAGTGCAGTACAGGGCGGTTATTATCCGGGGGATTATTATCCAGGGGAAAATGTAGGTGGAGCACAAACCATCGGCGGTATCCTGGCAGGAGCTTTAACGGGAGATCAGACGAATATTATGGCATATTGCGGCATGATTTGTGCTGCATTGGGAATGATGCTTCTACTGGTGTTTAAACAGATGTCAGGGAATGATCGTTTCTAGATTTCGTGTATGAATATTTGACAGGTAAGCATTTATACGCTATACTTTCCTCAAGAAAATTGCCTTTAAATTTATCCAGAGAGGTAAATAAGGTCGATCCAATGCGTTGGATTTATTCGTATTGTTGATAGGAAAGCCTTGTTTTGACTCACTCTTTTGGGTAAAGCAAGGCTTTTTGGGATAGGAGGCTTTATGAATAAAATTAACGGAAAGAATCTGGCAAAGCGAATGATGGTTGCTTTGGCGCTTGGGTTGATTTGTGGAATCGGCTGTATTATGGTACGAGAATCATTAAATGGCGGAGGACAACAGGAGCTATGGAAAACAGTGGAAAATCTGTTGTTTGCGGATATTACCAAGGAAGGCAATGAGAGTGCTCTCGGTATCTTTTACTTACTGGGTCAGCTGTTTGTAAATTCATTACAGCTGATCATCATCCCGATGGTCTTTACGAGTATCACCTTGGCAATGTGCCATATATCGGATACTAAAAAGCTGGGAAGAATTTCTTATAAGACAATGGGTTATTTCCTGTTGACATCGGTTACGGCGCTTATTCTAGCGGGCATCGTTGGCTTCGGCATTTATCATGCCGGTTTATTTGAAGTCAATATTGACAGCACATTAGCAGCTGCTGAGGGTACGACAAGCGCGAATCCGCTGCTAGTAATACTACAGGCAGTTCCCAGTAATATTGCCGCTGCTTTCAGTAATAATGGCGGAGTATTGGCGATTGTCTTCTTGGCGGTATGTGTCGGACTCTCCATCAATGCCTTGCAGGGAAAGGCAGAAACGCTGAAAAAGCTGTTACAGGATGTTAATGATGTTGTAGTCGTGTTCTTAAGCTATGTCATCACTAAATTCGGTCCTTATGCGATCTTTGTATTATTGACAAGAACCTTTGCGGTTTATGGCATCGATCATTTACGACCGGCAGCGACATATGTTGTGACAACGGTATTGACTCTGTTGTTATTCTTGATAGCGGGATATGCGTTATTGTTGTTTGTTTCAACTCGATTAAATCCAAAACCATTTTTACGAAAAATGGCAAAGGTGGCGCTGTTTGGATTCTCCACATCATCTTCCGCAGCGACCTTGCCGCTGAATAAGAAAACCACCGTAGAGGAACTGGGCGTCAGTGATGAAGTCGCCAGCTTTGTCCTACCGCTGGGAATGACCATCAATATGGATGGTACCGCTATTATGCAGGTGATCGCAGCGATCTTTATCGCGGCTACCTCAGGCTATCAGGTCACGTTTATGAACATTGCGATCATTGCGATATTGGCGCTGGTCGCATCGATTGGCACACCGGCTGCACCAGGCGCAGGAGCGGTAATTCTGTTTACGATCTTGACCGGCTTAGGCTATACGAACGATATGGCAATGCTATCTTACTCTTTAATATTGGCGATCAATCGTCCGATCGAAATGCTTGTGACCGCATTGAATGTCATCGGTGACAGCTCGGCGGCCGTCTTTGTGGCAAAGTCGGAGGGTATGCTGGACGAAGAAGTTTATCGCAAGTAAATTTTCAAATGAGTATCTCTTTTTAAACAAAGGGATACTTTTTTTGGATAGGGGTTTGAGTGCCCATTTTTTACGATTGTGCATAGTATAAAAAGGGTGAGGGAAATGAGTACTTGCAATGCCGTTTTTGAAGGGGGAGGCGTAAAGGGCATTGGGCACGTGGGCGCCGTTACAGCACTGGAGGACGGTGGATATGAATTTCATACCGTAGCCGGTTCCAGTGCCGGTGCCATCGTAGCTGCCTTGGTTGCCGCTAACTACAGCGGTAAGGAAATGCATGAGATTATGGGATCGCTCGATTATCTTAAATTCAAACAAGCGGATCTGTTGGATCGCTTAGGCACACCGGGACGATTATTAAGCATTCTATTTCATTATGGAATCTATCAAGCGGCCTATGTTGAAAAATGGCTGAATGAATTGTTAATGGCGAAACACTGCGCCTGCTTTCGTGATGTGAAAAATCCGGATGGCACCTATCGGCTCTATGTGACAACGGTGGATTTGACGGCACACGAGCTGTTGGTATTGCCCGATGATTTAGCACGCTTTCAAATTGACTGCGATTCCTTTCCAATCGCAACCGCCGTGCGAATGAGCATGAGCATACCGATTTACTATGAGCCATACAGGCTGAACGATGCGCAAGGTCATGTCCATTATATGGTCGATGGCGGATTATTAAGCAACTATCCGATTGGAATTCTGGATGATGGGAAACAAAAGTTGATACGTCCTACCTTTGGTTTAAAATTTACGAATCATTGTGATGGGAAAAAGCCATCTTGTAAATCCGTAAATCATATCTTAGATTATCTGGGTCTCATTGTGTCGACATTGTTGGACGCTTATGAGAATGAGGAAATTTCCAGTGCGGTCGGTGATCGGGAGCGCTCCATACTCATATCCTCGCTGATTCAGAAGCAGGATGAAACCACAGCGATCAGCACAACGGATTTTAATATCACCAAAGCGGAGAGTGAAGCGCTGTATGAAAACGGGGTCACTGCCGCAAGGGAATTTTTAGCGCACTGGAATTTCGCGCAATGGCAGCGTACTTTTCGTCGTTAGGGATGATATGGAAACGCTATTCTTGCTTTTTCGTCAAATCCTATGAAAACAGGAAATGATTGGATGAAATCAATCCTGTACTTTTGCTTTTGGCTTATTTGTCGTAAAGCGATGAAGAAATCCTTGGATATGATACTGATTTTTTTCATATGCTAATACAAAAGGAGTGTGATTCGATGAAATATCGGTTTCATAAACAAGTGACGATGATAATGAAGGACGCCTCTGCGGAAGCGAAGGATATGGGGAATAATTATGTGGGCAGTGAGCATTTACTGTTGGCTCTGTTAAAAGATACGACAACAGATTTTTCTAAGCTGTTAGCGAAGCAGGGACTTTTTTACTATCAGTTAAAAGAGGATTTGATGGTTTTGTTTGGTATGAAAGAGAAGGTCGCAAATGATATTCAGGTGACGCAGGTTGTGGATGACATATTGGAGCGCAGTGAGAAATTGAGACAAGAGCATCACGCTGATCGCATTGACGCCAATATCTTATCCTTAGCGCTGCTTCAGACAAACAGCTGTGTGGCAAATGAAATTTTGCTTCGCTATGATGTCGAGATTGATGCCTTGCTACGGGAATTATCGGGTGGCTCTGCCAGTGAATTAGATCAGATACCAGAGCTGCGCAATTTGAATCGCTGCCAAAACAATCGGGATATCGTGGGGAGGGATTTGGAACTGGAATTGATGATCTCAATTTTATCGCGCAAGGAAAAGGCCAATCCGCTGCTCATCGGAGAGCCGGGGGTAGGAAAGACCGCGATGGTGGAAAAGCTGGCGGGCATGATTGCGGAAAGACAGGTGCCGGAGAGTTTACAGGATGCGCTAATTTACGAGCTGCATTTGAATTCACTCGTTGCGGGAACCAAGTATCGCGGTGATTTTGAGGAGAAAATTCAAAACTTAATCCAAGTGCTGGAAAAGCATCCCAATGTAATCTTATTCATTGATGAAATCCATCAGATGATCGGTGCCGGTAAAAGCGAAGGCAGTATTGATGTCTCCAGTGTGTTAAAGCCTTATTTAGCACGTGGCTCGATTAAATGCATCGGAGCGACAACCTCTGATGAATATGAAAAGTATATTGAGAAGGATCGTGCCTTAGAACGGCGCTTTCAGGTAATTATGGTAAAGGAACCGGATAAGGAAGCCTGTGAAGCGATGATCATCAGTAAGATGAAAGAATATGAAACATTTCATAACGTGCATATACCTAAGCGCATCGTTCATGAAATGATCGAATACTGCGACTATTATATGCCTCAGCGCAAATTTCCGGATAAGGCGATTGATGTGATGGATTTGGCATGTGTATATGCGAAACAAGCAAAAAGCAAGACGGTGAATGAAGCGATTGTGCGCCGCGTGATTGAACAGCTAACGGCAATTCCACTGGAATCGTGCAATCGATTGATGATGGTGAAGAAGCGCTTAGAGGAACGCATTGTCGGTCAGCAAGATGTGATCAATCTTCTGATGAGTCAGCTGAATTGGATTGAGCAGGGTGTGATTTCTCATCGTCCGTTAGGTGTTTGGTTATTTTGCGGTGATCACTGCTGCGGGAAGAAAACGCTCATGAAGGAATTTACCCGAGCGTATTTTAATCAGGAGGAATTGATTGAGCTGGATATGAATACGTTTGAACAATCCCTGGTCAATGCGCTGAAATGCATTAAGCGAAATCCCTATACAACGCTCCATGTGGCGAATTTGCATACCGCCACGTCGGGCATGTTGGCACTATTGCGCCAATGGGTACAAAAGGGCTTTATGGAATGGCAGGATATGCGTGTGGATGTGCGTCATACGATCTTTATCATGAGCGGTCTTTTTACCCTGCCGGCGGAAAATACCTTGCGCTTCTTTGAATCACAGTCCTATCAAAAGCTATTGGAAAAACAGCTGGGAAGTGAATTTATAGAGGTGTTTGATGAAATTTTCTGTTTCCAACCGCTAAATGACACGGAAAAACTGGCAGTGCTGCGACAATCCACAAGGAACTGGCGTCATACTCCCGATGAAGCTGCCATGGTGGATGCGTTAAAGGAAGCACCAACCCTGGAACATGCATTGAAAAAGCTGCGTTTGGGTGTAACACACAGTTGAAAGAGCACAAGCTCTTTCTTTTTTGGTGGAAGAAACTTCATTTTTTCATGGGAAGAAGGATGAAATTGTGCTAAAATAGAAAAAGAGAGGCAGGTGGTAAATGTGAAACAGGACAGTATTCCCGTCGCGGTAAATCAAAATACGGATGAGGATCATTTACCGCCGAGTCAACCATAAATGATCCTCCCCAAAGGAGGATGAACAATGAAAAGAAAATTAACGAAAGAGGAATTAAAAGAGCTGTTATTGCATGGCAGTGATGAAGAAATTCAGGCGGTTATCTCCGATATTCATCCTGTCATGATTCTGGATTTGCTTCATGAGGATATTGACAGTGCTCCGGCATATCTGGCGCATCTTTCCGATGAGGTGATTGCGGATATTGTCGAGGAGGAAGATGACGAGGATAAATACGAACTGTTAAAGCTGTTTTCCGATGTCAAGCAAAAGCATATTCTTGAGGAAATGTCTAATGATGAGGTCACTGATTTATTGGGGGAGCTGGAGGATGATGAACAGAAGGAACTGCTGGCAAAATTAAACATTGAGGATCGTCAAGACGTCAAGGAATTGATGAACTATGATGAAGACAGCGCCGGTGGCTTGATGACGACGGAGTTCATCTCGATTCGTGCCAAAAACACGGTGCGTCAAACCTTGGAATATTTACAGAAAAATACCGATGCGGAAACCGCTTATTATTTATATGTGACCGATCGCACCAATGTTTTAAAGGGTGTGGTTTCTTTGCGTGATATTGTAAGCAGTCCCTTTGATACACCGATGCTGGAGATTACCAATCCCAATGTTATCAGCGTCCGCTATGATGTGGATCAGGAGGAGGTTGCCAAGCTGTTTGAAAAATATGGCTTTGTTTTGATGCCGGTGGTGGATGAGGAAAACCATATGCTGGGAATTATCACGTTCGATGATATCATGGATGTTATTCAGGAAGAAACCACTGAGGATATTCACCGCTTGGGTCAAGTCGGCAAAGAAGAACGAATCGATTCTTCATTATTGGCCTCATTGAAATCACGCTTGCCGTGGTTAATCATCAACCTGTTTACTGCGATACTGGCTGCGATGGTGATTGCGGTATTTGAAGGAACGATTTCGCAGGTCGTCGCTTTGGCAACGATTATGCCAATTGTGACGGGCATGGGCGGCAATGCCGGTACGCAATCTATGACGATTGTAGTACGAGGCTTATCATTGAAGGAATTGACCAAAGAAAATGCCGCGGCGATTTTATTAAAGGAAATCGGAGTCGGTATTCTCAGCGGTGTGGTCATTGGCATACTGATTGCGGTGGGGTCGATGCTTTTGGAAGGAAATCCGATTTTTGGCCTGGTGACTGGAATTGCCATGTTCCTAAATATGATGTTGGCTAATATCGCCGGTTATTTTATTCCGGTTATTTTGGAAAAATGCCATGTGGATCCGGCATTGGCATCCGGAGTATTTGTGACCACGGTGACCGATGTGCTGGGGTTTTTGTTCTTCCTTGGCTTGGCTACGGTGGCGCTGCCTTATCTAATGTGATATACGGGAAGGATCACTGCTTATGAAAATGCGCATCATCAATCGAGTTCTCATAGCGTTATGTCTGATCGCCGGTGGAATTGTTTTATGGATTCTATATTTATACAACTATATACCGCATCGTCAGTATCACGATGAAGATTTTCAGATTGTATTTCAAGATGCACAAAATGATGAAAATCATAACGGCATTGATGATTTCCATGATATATTAGCAGGAGCGAAACAAGAGGTTTTGCGCAATCCGACCTATCGCAGCGCTTATTATGAAGGCGGCTATCCACCCCCTGAGGAAGGGGTCTGTACTGATGTGATCTGGCGTTCCTTAGCAGCGGCCGGCTATGATTTCAAGGCTATGATTGATGCGGATATTGCGGCATGCGCAGAGTGCTATCCCCGCACCGACGGCAAACCTGATCCCAATATTGATTTTCGCAGAGTGCCCAACGTCCATGTATTTTTATCACGACATACGCAGTCCCGTACTACTGATATATATGCAATTGACGAATGGCAGGCCGGTGATATCGTAGTATTTTCGGATCGTCATATTGCGATCGTATCCGATCTTCGCAATCATCGTGGAATACCGTTTTTAATTCATAATGCCGGCTTATATAAAATGGAAGAAGATTGCTTGTGGCGCGAAGCCTTTTTGAAGGGAGTAAGCGGTCATTATCGTTTTATTTACCATGAAAAACCTAATGAATACTAGAATATAAAAGATAAGGCAGGAGGAAACAATATGAAAGCATTGATTACCGGGGCAAGCTCCGGCTTGGGAAGGGATATGGCACGCATCCTCGCATCTTATGGCATCGATCTTGTCATCGTCGCAAGACGCGGTGAGCGGCTTCAAGAACTGAAGGAAGAACTTATTGATCAGGTAGCGGTAACGACCGTATGTCTGGATTTGTCGAAAGCGCAAAACTGCCGTATGTTGTATGAAAAATTTCGTCATGAGCAGATTGATATTTTGATTAACAATGCCGGCTTTGGCTTAGTGGGTACCTTTGATCAAACTGATTTGGATCGGGAGTTAGCAATGATTGATACCAATGTAAAGGCCGTGCATATTTTAAGTAAGCTGTTTTTGCGCGATTTCATCGAGCGAGATTTCGGTTATATGCTCAATGTTGCCTCGTCCGCAGCTTTTCTGCCCGGTCCATTAATGGCCGCATATTACGCTACCAAGGCCTACGTGCGCAGCTTAACCTTGTCGCTGCGTAAAGAGGTATCGAAGCAACATGCAAATGTTGTGATTACAGCACTTTGTCCCGGTCCGGTTCAAACAGAATTTGAACAGGTCGCAAATGTAACCTTTGCCGTACGGGGCAAGACGAGTGAGGCGGTTGCCAAAACCGCTATTGACGGTATGTTTGCCAATCGATCACAGGTGATACCGGGAGCATTGATGAAATTGTCCTATGTCGGCTGCAAGCTTTTACCCGTTACCTGGCTTAGTGAAATCAGCTATCATATCCAAAATCGCAAGCGTTGATGAATAAGCAATTTGCGAATACACGTAATTTGCTTAACAGATAATAATTTACCGACAGACAATATAAACAATATTAACAGGAAGCTTGTCTTCCTGTTTTTCAATGAGATTTAAGCTTCTACAACAATTTGGCTTCATCTGCGTTTATAAACATTAATGATCCATTTTATGAAATATAACGTTTTTTTCTTTCAACGATATTTTTTTCACATGATAGCCATATTCTTCAAGCTCCTTTTTGTAACGCAAAAAAGAATGATCCATTGCCGTTTCTGATATTTTCGCAATTTCATCAAAAGTCAATTTCAGTGACTCGTTTCCTTGATCCTGTACATATTTCCATAACGCATCATATTTACTCATGTCATTTCGCTCCTATACATTTCATCTTTGTATCTTAATTATATGCCTTTTGTGGGAAAATAAAATACTGCACATGTAATTGCTATGTGTCAAATTGGAAACGGTGGCGCATTTTAGCAATTTCCTGTATAATATTTTCGTCAGAACAATAGGAGGTAAAGTATATGTCTACACCGCATAATGCAGCACAACCGGGTGAGATTGCGAAGGTCGTACTTATGCCCGGAGATCCGCTGCGGGCAAAGTATATCGCGGAAACGTATTTAGAGAATCCCAGGCAATTCAATACCGTCCGCAATATGTTTGGATATACCGGAACCTATCAAGGCAAAGAGGTTTCCGTGATGGGATCGGGTATGGGTATGCCAAGCATCGGTATTTATTCCTATGAGTTATTTCATTTTTATGATGTGGATGCGATCATAAGAATCGGCAGTGCCGGTGCTTATCATGAGGATTATAAGGTATTTGATTTGGTCTTGGCAGATAGCGCATGGAGTGAATCCACCTTTGCGATGGTTCAAAGCGGCGCCGGCGGCGATATTCGCTATCCCAGTGCAGAATTAAATGAAGTGATTGAAAAAACGGCACAGGACTGTGGAATTGATCTGCATAAGGGCTGCATTCATTCCAGCGATGTGTTCTATCACGAAGCCAATGTCGACGGTTATAAGGAGTTTTTGGCCAAGCATGGCTGTGTTTGTGTGGAGATGGAAAGCTACGCGCTGTTCCATAATGCCAATGTTTTGAATAAAAAGGCGGCTTGTCTTTTAACGATTTCCGATTCCTTTGTGACCAGTGAGGAAACCACAGCACAGGAGCGTCAGACATCGTTCCATACGATGATGAAGGTAGCCTTGGAAGCAGCCATTCGCTTATAAATTACCGGGTTTCATGCGTCATACAAATATGCAATCGCGTGAATCCTTTTTTATTTAGGGTTAACATTCATTTTTATGGCGTATGCTATAGAGGAAACTATTAAGGAAGGGAGCGATATGAATGAAGAAATGGCTGTTTTTCACATCCTTGTGGCTGTTATGCGCCTGTTCATTTCAACTGCCGTATGATGTACATAAGGCAGTGCAGTCTCCCTTGGAAATTCCCAATGATGCCTATCATCTGGCAGGACAGTCATTAACGTTATTGGAAGGAAATGAATTTGAAGACGCGCCTGTTTTGTATTATGTGCGTGATGAAAAAGACTTGACAAAGGTCCTGCAGTATTCCTTTGATCAGCGTCAGTATGAAATTGCTTATCAAAGCGAAAAGGTCATGGATTTGGATGTTGTGGCTGCCGATCTCAGTTTGCTAAACCCTTTTGATATTTCCTTGACGCAGAGCGATACCACCTATACAAACCAACGTGATGAGCTGTTATATACATCGCATCACATTAAGGCAGAAATTCTTGATGATCGCTATGAAGAAGCACGCAGCGAGGCAAAACGAAGGGTGGAAGAACTGATCGATGATTCGATGAGAGATGAAGCAAAAATCACGGCGATTCATAATGATATCATTATTCATAGCCGCTATGTGAAAACTTCTGCGGATGATTCCAAGGCACAAGGCTTATTTCAAGCGTCCACGGTTTTATTGGATGGAAAAGGGGTATGTACCGGCTATAGCCGCGCCTTTATGCTTATGGCAGAGGCGGCAGATATTCCTGCTCTTTATGTATCTGCGGCAGCGATGAACCATGGATGGAATTATGTATATGATGAGCAGGGATGGCGACACATTGATGTCACATGGGATGATCCCTTTCCTGATCAGGGAGATCATGTATCTACAGCATTTTTGCATATGGATGAAGCAGCGTTCTTTGAATCAGACAGTCATCAATGGGATTCATCGGAACAAGCAAAAACCAAGGAGCTGGCAGAACAATTTTTTTGATTTTTATCGAGAGAGTAATTTATGGTATCATTATAGTAAATCTAAGGAAACAGCTTAATATTGACAGCTGTCATTTCATGCATTTGCATTGCCAAAATCGTGCCGATAGTATAGATGGGAATGGATGAAAAGCTTGTGGATGGGAAGCAGGCGTTTGTAAAAACGAAAAAGGTAATGGTTTGTGGTACTGCATCAAGAAATCATATATGGGAGGTTTGGAGGAATATGATGGAAAAGGGTCAGAAGGCGATTAATTTTTCGCTGAAAGATCAGATGAATATGACGATAAGACTATCTGATTTTATCGGGCATAAAGTATTTTTGTTTTTCTTTTCGGAAGTGAACTCGTTGAATGATCAAGTACATATGATTAATGTGGCAAAGGAATTCACACATTTTCAACAGTATCATGTTTCGGTGCTGGGAGTGTGTGGCAGTACGGTAGAACAGATCATCCAACAAAGTCACCGCTTATACATACCGTATTATTTATTGTCTGATGCGGATGCAAATGTTCGCAAAGCCTATGGTGTTTGGAAACAAAAGATGACGTTTGGCAAGCCTTATTGGATTACCGCACGCACCTCATTATTAATTGATGAAACCGGTATCGTTTATAAAGTGTACCGACGAGCTGCCGTTGACACCAATGCGCAGGAGGTCGTTGCTTTCCTCCAGCATCAATATGAAAAGGATGAATGGCGCAAGCTTCCACGCCGCACCAAGGAGCGGCTACGTCGTCAACACACAATAGATGCCTCTGTGAATCAAACAAAGAAAACGCATCCTTAGGGCAAGGGTGCGTCGTCATAGGGCTTTAACGATGTGAGATGTCGGATTCATTGTATCCGATATAAACGGCTAAGATGATGAAAATAATACTGATTAAGCTATTGGTGTCAAATTGGAAAGTGAGATAACCGACGAGTCGAAGCGCAGGTATCCAATCCATGGGACGGATGATAATATCATAGCCCATATAAGTACACAATTCGCTGATCAAAAGACTGAGAACGGTTAATCCTGCGCCAAGATAGGAATAATTTTTACTGATGCCCCCTCCGGCTTTGTGAATCGCTGTGGCGATGACATAGGCGCTTAGCAGATAAAGAATCGGAAAGGACATTTGTATTAATGTTGCGGTAAGCTGATTGAGATACGCAACGACCATACCACTGACAATCGCGGTGATCAAACCATATAGAAACGCTTTTTGAAAGCGCTGCTTATTGTTCATGAACCGGGGTGTATGCATGATGAATTCCTCTTTTCTTATGTGCTCTTTACTGATAGAACATATTCTATTATAGTCGAAGTTATGAAAAACCGCAAGAATCAGCGAGATGCATCATCTATGGTTTAAACTTATACGATAAGAATGATGTGTGAATAGCTTAGCAATATAAATGATTTTAGAACGGATACGAGACTTTACAGCCTCAAAATGTGCGAATGTAACCGCTTACGTTGAAAAAAGCAAAAAAAAAGCTTGACAATGATATGAGCAGAGCGTATCATTTACGCATACAAAAGATCGTTATAGAGGCAGCGATGCATCAGAGTAACTGAGGGAGCCGGCAGGCGTTGAAATCAGCGAAAGGTAACCATCGCCGAAAGCAGAAACAAGGCAAGGTTTCTGTTTGGGGTCATATGGAAACACCTGTGACACTCCTTCGTAAAGAAGAGGCGCTATTACACAACGCAAACATATGAGTCGTGTGAATAGCACGACTTTTGTTTTAGAAAAGAGGAGACAGATATGAAAAAAGGATTGGGTTTATTGGCATTGATTGTGTTATTGGGTGGCTGCGGTAACAGTGGCAGCGGAGATGATAGCACCGGTAGCAAGGAAAAGCTCGTTGTCGGAATGGAGTGCAACTATGCGCCGTTTAACTGGACGGATACGGATAGCAACGAATACAATTATCCCGTTGAAGCCGGTGGCTATTGTGATGGCTACGATGTTCAGATCGCAAAGAATATCGCAGATGCGTTGGATCGTGAATTAGTGATTGCTAAAATGGATTGGGATTCCTTAGAGCCAAGCTTGAACAGTGGGTCGATTGATGCGATTATTGCCGGTATGACCGATACGGAGGAGCGACGCAAAAATGCGGATTTCACCACTCCCTACTATCAGTCAAAAATGGCATTAATCGTGTTAAAGGATGGCAAATATGCCAACGCGACATCATTGGATGATTTCAGCGGCGCTACGGTACAGGGTCAATTGAATACAATGTATGATACAGTAATTGATCAGATTCCCAATGTCAATCATGCACAGCCGCTGGAGAATTATCCTTATATGATTGCCGCATTGAAGAGCGGAACTGTCGATGCGCTAACCGCTGAAACACCGGTAGCCTTGGGTGCAGCTGCTGCCCATCCGGAATTGGCTGTCATTGAATTTGAGGATGACAAGGGATTCCAGATTGATTTGAGTGATACAGCGGTTTCCATCGCAGTCAAGAAGGGCAACAGTGAATTACTGGACGGTATTCAAAAAGCCTTGGATGAAATTAAAGAGGATAGCCGCAAGCAGATGATGGAGGATGCGACAACGCGTCAGCCCGCCGGTGAATAGCAGGAATTTATATGAATAGGATGCTTATCTTTGCCGCTGCGAATGGAGGCTTTTTATCAAAGACATGGGATGTTTTTGTAAAATATCAGCCACTGTTTCTCAAAGCAATACAATCCACGCTGCTGGTAGCCTTTGTCGGAACGATTGTCGGTCTGTTAATCGGTCTGTTAGTCGGCGCTGTTCGTGCCATTACCTCCGACAATGAAGTAAACCGCAAGCCGGCAACACGAGTAGTTTATAAAGTGATTTATGTGCTTACCAGCGTATATGTCGAGGTGTTTCGCGGTACGCCGATGATGGTTCAGGCGATGTTCCTGCATTATACTTTCTTTGCGCCGATGTTTCACTGGTCACCGATTACATCTGCGATGGTGATCATATCGGTGAATACCGGCGGCTATATGGCAGAGATTGTTCGCTCCGGTATTCAGGCAGTTGAGAAAGGACAGCTGGAAGGAGCTCGCAGTATCGGCATGACCAGCTTTCAAACGATGCGCTATATCGTATTACCGCAGGCGATTAAAAACTCGTTCCCTTCGATTGGAAATGAGTTTGTCGTCAATATTAAGGACAGTTGTGTTTTGAACTGTATACAATTTTCCGAGCTGTTCTTTGTGGCGAAAAGCGTCCAGGGATCGACTTTCTCGTATGCGGAACCGTTCTTAATCGTTGGTATCATTTATCTGATTTTAACATTTGTGACTTCACGGATTCTAGGCTACATTGAAAAGCGGATGAATCATCAGCGTTCCAGTTATCCTGCATCAATGAGTACGCCAAAATCCGGCACCTTGAAAGGATGATCGCTATGGCAAATATCATTCAGATACACCATCTTGAGAAGCATTTTGGTCAGCTGGAAGTATTGAAAAATATTGAATTTCATGTAGAACAGGGTGAGGTCATTACCATCATCGGTTCCAGTGGCAGCGGTAAGTCAACACTGCTTCGCTGCATTAATTTATTAGAGACTCCGGATGGCGGTGAGATATTATTTCATGGCCAGGATATTATGAAACAGGGAACGGATATTAATGCCCATCGCACTCATGTGGGAATGGTGTTTCAAAACTTTAATCTGTTTAATAATAAGAATGTGCTGGATAACTGCATCATCGGACAGATGAAAGTGCTGAAACGCAGCCATCAGGAGGCCGAAGCGAAAGCGATGTATTATTTGGAAAAGGTTGGAATGAAGGAGTTTGCGAAAGCCGGAAGCGTGCAGTTATCCGGTGGTCAAAAGCAGCGTGTGGCGATTGCCCGTGCCCTATGCATGGAGCCTGAAGTGCTGTTGTTTGATGAACCGACGAGCGCCTTGGATCCGGAAATGGTCGGCGGTATTTTAGATGTTATGAAGCAGTTGGCCAAAGAGGGGCTCACCATGATTGTGGTTACCCATGAAATGGCGTTTGCCAAAGAGGTATCATCACGAGTGATCTTCATGGATCAAGGCGTGATTGCCGAAGAAGGAACACCAGAGGATATTTTTGAACATCCCAAACAGGAGCGAACCAAGGAATTTTTACACCGTTATCGTACAGCCGGATAATTCCGGCTTTTTCTTTTTTGTTACTGACAAGGGATAAAAAATAAGTTAGCAAAAAAGAATATAATTGTATACATATTGTGTATTATACGTTGTTTTTATATTGTGCAATTATAATATTAACATGAAAACAAATGTACACACCAATAACGACTTTGCGAAACTACTAAAAGATGCCATACAACGTTCACCCTACACAGAGGCTGATGTTGCGAAGCTTTTAGGCGTTAGTAAGGGAGCGGTATCTAACTGGGTGAAAGGAAAACGCAAGCCTCGTTTTGACACCGCAAGGCGAATTTTTATCTTATTAAATTTTGATTTATATTATACAATCGGTACTTTTATACCGGAAGGCGAGCTGCGCCCAAATGAACAAAAATTATTGATGCGAACGCGGAAAATTAATGATGAAGTAAAGGAATCTATGTTGTTAATTTCGTCGCATATGCCTAAGACTAAATAAAGTAATATGATAAGAGGGTGTAATGAAATAGGAAACTCAACCTATGAAAGTTAACATCCTTTTATTTCAGAATAATAGAGCATAATAAAACAAAAGAATCGTTTAATGTTCAAATACTTATCGTTATTATTAGTATTTAGAAAAATATCTTTTTTCTTTTTCATATTCTTCGGCAAATTCATGAAGTGCAAAAGTTTTAATGAATTTTATATGAGCTTTTTAATCATCCGCATAAATGATTCCGTTTATGGCATCTTGTGGCATAGCTCAAAATGCAGATACAGAAACACCTTGAGCTTTAGCACCAACTTTCATAATATATTTCATATCTTGTTTTTTTGAATAGCCATAAAACAACACCTTATTTATTTTAATAGTAATTGAATAACAGTTACCAGTGCCCAAACAAAAAACAGAACACCGTCCAATTTAGTCACCAAGTTTAATGCTTTATTTTCGATTTTTTCCTCTCCGCATATAGCATTAAAATTCATAAATGAAAAAGCCAAAATCAATAAAGAGTAGTTTGACAAATTGTTACTATCCCCATTATAAAGTGCAAAAGCATATCCAGCCCAAAGAGGAAGTAAGGCAATTAAAGTAAAACCTTTTAAAAACTTCATGTCTTTTCTTTCACTTGTAAAATAGTTACTTTTTCCTTTCAAATTTTCTGTTAAATTTTTTTCTGTCATAATCGTAACTCCTTTCAAATTTATTGAGAGTTATCTCCCGACTACATTATAATTTATTTCATTCTATGTGTAAAGTATACTTTACTATTTGTAATAAAAAATGTGCTTGTTTTGGTAACAAACATGAAATTTTTTCTACTATTCAATTTTCTTGTATATCAGAATTGCGACAACCTGTACTGTCAACACAATGTTGTACATCCATTGAGTACCGTTAGCCATTGTCAGCCAATCAACGATTAGAAGTTCGGATAATTTGGCATAGGAATTCATCAAAATGATAAATGTAATCGTAGAGAAAATACTTGCTTTCCCAAGGATTGTCCGTCCTCTTTCATCTCGTGACGTTTTTAAAAAGAATAGTATAATTACAGCAATGCTAATCACTAAGGTATACCACATGCCTATTTTAAATACTGTCGTACTACTGAGAATTGTCTTTAACAGCTCAATCATTTTTCTGCCTCCTCAAAGTTAAACAAATCTTCGATCGCTATATCAAATATTCTCGCAATGCTATATGCCAACAGCATAGACGGATTGTATCTGTTTCTTTCAAGCTGTATAATTGTTTGCCGAGATACTCCAACAAGGTCAGCGAGTTCTTGCTGACTCATTCGTTTTGTAGCTCTATAAATATGTATCTTACTATCAAAAGAATACTTTTGCTTTGCCATTTAGCCACCGCCTTATTTCAAATTCAGCTCATTATAACATATTTCTTACTTTTTGTGTGGGATTTATATTTATACCTTATAGGAAAGCGTGTAAATCTGTACAGAAATACACACTTTATCATCGTGTAACATACAGTCTTCCAGTTATCGTCTTTATGTAATACTAGCTCAAATCGCGATACTTGTATTGCTTTTGTCTAATTGTCAATAAATTCTACAGTAGCCTTAACTTTTACATTATTCTCATGGCAATAAACTACCCCTTTATGTCATTCTTATGCAATTCGTCGCTGCTTACTTTCATTGGAATATGTGGGTATACGCGTATCATGTGATGAAAAAAAATAAAAAAATAAGGTTGACAAGCAATGAACAGAGATGTATTATTGTATTAGATCATTAATACAGTGACACAGGAAAGGGAGAATCTTTATGTTTTGGAAACTGTTAAAATTTGAATTGAATAGCGCTTATCGAAGCTTTGGATTATTTTATGTGATCCTATTGGTGAGCGCGGCATTGATCGGTATTGGTACGATCTTACCGGATGGAAGTTTTTCTGTTATGTCGCATCTCTTTCTCGGCATGAGTACGATTTTTTATTCAGCAATGCTGATCGCGATCAATATTATAACCGTTGTTTTCATTATACAAGGGTATCGCAAGACCATGTATAAAAGAAACGCCTATTTAACGCATACATTGCCGATAACGACAAAGCAGCTGATGAGTGTGAAAATACTTTCCGCTGTGCTCTGGGTGTTTGCGACCGCACTGGTAGAGTTTCTTTCATTCTTAGTTATATTGTTATTCTCCGGTCATATGGCAGAAATCACGAATGCAATACGAATCATTCCAAGGAGCTTGGCAACGATTGATAAGGGTGAATTATTCCTGGCGTTGTTTATGGGTGTGGTGTTATTGGTGGAGTCGATCACATTGCTTTATTTCATCGTGAATTTCATTTATTGCAGCTACGTGCAGCGCTTTCGCATTATGATTGCGATTATATTCATCATCGTTGCAGAAACCTTAGAATCGTTTTTCCTGAGCTGGTTCACTAATGATATTTTCATTTCGATGCTACATCTACCTGCTTTGGTGATCAATTTAGCAATTACTGCGTTCTATTTGGTAATGATAATAATCTGGTTCTTTGGCAGTGTATATTTACTAAAACATAAAATGGAAGTGGAATAGCATGAATACGAAGAAGATGATAAACAGCGTATTGTTACTTGGGATTTTCTGGTATGTATATCTTGGATATTTAATGGTATTTGAAATGCGGATGCATCCGCTGTTTCTGATATTGTTAACATTATTACTGGGCGTCTTTTTCAAAGCCGTTCATCCGCTGTGCCGGCATTTGACATGTTCGCGTAAGAAGGTGAATTCTCATGAACTTTGATGCCAACACTCCAATTTATTTACAGATCATGGATGATTTTAAAATTCAATTAATGAAAGGAATATGGAAGGGCGGCGACAAGGTGCCTTCTGTGCGGGAGTTGGCGGTTTCCTATGGCGTCAATCCTAATACGATCCAGCGTTCCTTGAGTGATTTGGAGCGGGAAGGGTATCTATATAGTGAGCGTACAAGCGGTCGGTTTATTACCAAAGAGGAAGGACGCTTGATTAAATTGAAAAAGGACTACGCGAATACGCTGGTAGATACGTGTATGCAAAAACTGCGTGAATTAAATTTAAGTGATGAGGAAATTTTGGAAAGTGTGAAAGTGAGGCTGGAAAGATGAATGATGTAATTGTAAAGGTAAATGGGCTAAGTAAAAGCTATGGCAAGCAGGAAGTGTTGAAACATGTCAGTTTTGTTTGTCAAGGTGGTTCAATTGTCGGCTTGCTGGGTCCCAATGGCAGTGGGAAAACAACCTTGATTAAGATTTTGACGGGACTCATTACCGCATATGATGGCGAGGTGGAAATTGCCGGTGAGCAGATCGGTGCGTTAAGCAAGGCTGTAGTATCGTATTTGCCGGATGAGCCGTATTTTGCGGATTGGATGCGAGCGAAGGATGCATTGGCAGTTTTCCACGATATGTATCAGGATTTTGATTATCAGCGGTGTCTGGAAATTATGAATCGCTTTAAGATTAGTGAAAAAATGCGCATTAAGACGATGTCTAAGGGAACAAAGGAAAAATTTCAGCTGGCGCTTGTGATGTCGCGTCATGCGAAGCTGATAATCTTGGATGAACCGATCGGCGGTGTCGATCCGGCAGCACGAGAGGTGATATTGGATACGATATTAAGCAATTATCAGGAAGATCAGACGATTTTAATCGCGACACATTTAATTGCGGATATTGAACGCATCTTTGATACGGTATTTTTTATCAAAGAGGGCGAAATCATTTTGAATGAAAATGTTGAGGATTTGCGCAGCCGCACCAATCAATCGGTGGATGAGTTGTTCCGCGAAGCATTTAAATATTGAGAAAGTATTACGTGTATCATGAAAATGGTATGCGTTTTTTTATTGCGCATGTATTATACATTGTATCCACCAGTGATATATTCCCATGCATATGACAAACAGCGTTTCTAAAAGCGTGGATACATGTCCCATTAATAAAAGCAGTAACAGTAACAGCGTGATGATGCAAAGATAGGGGGTGATAATGCGCTGCCATAATAACGGCTTTTGATAAATCGTACGACAGAGAAGAAAAAGAAACAGGATGATATAGGTTGCGGTTGCCAGTATTGCCAGATTGACATGAAGATGTGCCATGTTGGAGGTATTTTCGTGGTAGGGAATGCAAATGCTGATGACCATAAGCAAGCAAGAAAGCGTCAAAATGAACAGGACGCTTTTTTTGTTGATGTGAAGCTGCTTCATCAATATTCGAGTATAGCACCATAAGTAAAGGGCACAGGAAACAGCCCACAGTAAAACAAAGCAGAAGTGCTGCTTGGCATAGGCGATATGAGTCATGTTTTCGTATAGGGGATCCGCCATAAACCATGCCAGTATATTCATCATAGGCAAGAGTATCCACGCCCAGTATATTTGACTTTTTAATAAATAGTCCCTCATCTGTAATCCTCGTTTCATCGTCGTATTATACCATGGAAGTCTAGGACTATTATGTGAAATTATGTGAAAGCGCAAAATTATTTGGAATTTGGCTCATTTCAGCGAATAAGAATATAGACCATCTTAGTCAAGGTATCGTGAAAAGAGGTGATTTCATGAAGAAGGTAAAGCAGTATGAAGTCTTAGAGGAGGGATGTTTAAAACTGACCCTATCAAGCAAAAAGGAATTTGATTCCTACATGCTCGAGGTGTTAAACCGCTATTCACAGGCATTGCCGTGTCGCATGAAGCAGCGATCCTCAATTACTTTTTTCTATGATATTGGGGAGCAGCTTTCCTTGCCGGTGCTGTTGCGGCTCAATGAATTTGAAGAACGGGATGCATATACTTTTTTGTCACAGCTGTTTGATTCTATCATTGCATGTGAGAAGGAGCTGCCGTTATTTGCATCTATCGATTGTATTTTTTATGAATTGGACAAGGAAGCCTTTTCGTTTGTCATTTTACCAATTCATGATCATTCCTACGATAACGATTGGGTTGCCTTCTTAAAGGAACTGCTTAAAGCGATGCGTTTTCCTAAGGATTCTTTATACGGATGCTTATGTGCATTGTGTATGAAGGAAGGCTTGACGCCATTGGGTATTGCGGATCAATTGCGGCAGTGGAAAAGCGATCATCGCTTGCTTACCCGCTTACGCATGGCTTGGATAAGATGGCGCGAACAAAAGGAGCGGATGCAGAGTAATGATCGAAACTTGCAAGAAGAACGCCAGCGAATACGCTTTGCCCAGCGAGCCAATCAAATGGAAAGTACGGAGATACATTCCCCGGCAGCGTCAAATGATACGGTTGTTTTGTTTCCTGCGGCGGGTAAAGGATGTTTGAAGGATGAACTAGGTCATTGTTTTTCGCTTCGGGAAGAAACACGAATCGGGCGCAGTGAACAATGCGATATTGTCTTGGCGCATCCAACGGTTTCCCTTCATCATGCCTGTATAAAAAAGGATCAGAGCGGATGCTATATCATTGATCAAGGCTCAAGCAACGGCACACGTTTAAACGGCAAAAAGCTGAAGCAGGGAAAATCAGTGCATTTACATGATCAAGATGTGATTCTGTTTGCGGATGTCGCAATGGTGTATGCGGAACAGGGCGCATGAAATACTCTTTTTACAGCACGGCGGGCAGAATCAAGGCAGTTAATGAGGATGCGTTGTTATTACAGGTTGCTATATGTGGAAGCAGTGTTCGGGGAATGGTTGCCGTATGCGATGGGGTAAGCAGCTTATCCAATAGTTCACGAACCAGCGCCTTTGTGATAAGGCAGCTGCACATACTGTTTGAACGATGGAAAAAGCATTCGATACAGCCGCAGTGTGAACTGCTAAAAATACATCGGCAGCTATACGAAAAGGGACAGCGTGATCATCGTCGATATGGAACAACATGCTCGCTATTTCTATTTGAGGATGATGCATATGATATTTATCATATCGGGGACAGCCGTATTTATCTCATGCAGGATAAGCTTTCACTATTAACTGTGGATCAGACATTGGCGCAAATGAAATATGATCGCCGCATCATATCTTTTGCGGAATATACGCATAGTGATGAACGCCATGTGTTGACGCAATGTCTTGGAATCAGCACGCCGTTACAAATGGTTCATTTTCAGGGGAAATGGAATGAAAGCGATGCGGTATTCGTGTGCAGTGATGGAATCAGTAACGCATTGGATGAGGCAATACTACAGGAATATGTGCGACGGTTTCTTCATGCAAAGCAACAAGGACAGGCAAAAGCGATGGCACATAAGGCAATGGCAAAGGGCGAACGAGACAATTTGAGTGCCGTATTGTTTACTCGTGGTGATGGCTTATGACGCGCTATCGCAAGGTTAGATTATTGGGGAAAGGGGGAATGGGGGAAGTATGGCAGGTGCATGATCAGGCACTGAACTGTGATTGGGCGATGAAGCTGTTAGCGGAAACTGCCGACATTCACCAGCGACAAGCCTTTGCCTTGGAAACTGAAATTTTAACCAAATTGAATCATCCCGGCATTCCACGCATCGTTGATAAGCTTAGTGAACCACAAGGGGTTATCATGGATTTGGTTTCTGGTATTCCCTTGTCGCAGTATGGTAAAGCAATCAGTGAAACGCAGTTAATTGATTGGGGAACTCAGCTGCTTCATATTCTGATTCATATTCATGAACAAGGAATTTTGTATCTTGATTGTAAGCCGGACAATATTATGCTGGATGAAAACGGACAGCTGCATCTGGTTGATTTTGGCATCGCTTGTTGGAAACAGAATCAAAGTCAGCGTGATCTGCATTATGGTACGGTGGGATTTGCGCCCTTAGAACAATATGAAGCGGGCATATTGGATGAGCGATGTGATGTGTATGCATTTGGCAAGACACTGATTTCATTGGCGCTGGGAATTCATCATGGTGAACATTTGGCGCAGCTGCACGGCAGCGATACGACGCTGTCACAGGGCTTGCGTATCATCTTGGATGGCTGTGTCCATGAAAAGATGAGGATGCGCTATCCGGATATGAAATTGCTTTTGAGCGATTGGCAGCGGATGGGGAATGTGCGGCAGGACATCAAAGCTCGACAAAAACGTTCTAAACAGCTATTGAGCTTGTGTGTTGCCATCGGCACTATCTGTTATTTTCTTGCCTTTTCACAATGGTTTCTCGATCAGCGTGAACAGGCAAAACGCTTTGAAGCAGCGATGCGAGATTCCAATTACAGTCTGGCAATCCGTTTGGATCATAACCAAATAGAGCCGTTTGTTCAACTATATGAAAAGACATATCGTGATACGCTCAAGCAACAAAAGCCAACAGACTCTTATATGGAATCAATACAAAAAGCTCGTTATGCGGCAATTCAAGCAGTGGCCGCGCATGATTTAAATCCGGATATTTGCGATGATGATTTTTTATATCGCTTGGCACGGGATGCGCTGTTAACACAGGATGAGGAATTGCTTTCCTTTGCCCAGGAAATGGTGAGCCATATGGATCAAACAAGCCTTCGTACCTTGTTGGAACAGCTGTGTCAATGGTATAAAGAACCGCTTCTCGCCGTAGCTGACATGGAACAGCGCTATGCCACATGGATGGCAACCGCAAAGCAGGATGACCATTTCATCGAGCTTGGGTTAATGGCAGCGCAAATCTATGAGCTGCATTCTATGGAGCTTTCCGATGATGGCTATGAGCATTGGCAACTATGGATGGAACAGCTGGATACGCATCGGCTGAAACAGGATGAAGGATGGCTGAGTGAGGAATATTTGAGCCTGCTTTATCGGATGAGAGCGGACAGCTATTATCAATATGGCCGATATTTAAAGAATCGCCGCAATTATGATCAGGCTGCGGTGATGTTTACCAAGCTGCGAGAGCTGGAACAAGCGATGAGCAAAGAAGGATTGGCGGATGAACAAGTGCGGTATGAGTGCGGCAATGCCTGTCTTTATCTTTTTCAGGAAGGAGAAAAACAAATGGAACACTTGGATTTATTGGATCAGGCGAAAGTATATTATGAAGCAGCTTTGTTATTGCAGGATGATTATCCGCAGGCACAGCGTGGATTAAAGGATTGTCAACGGCTGCTTTCTTACTGGGGAGGTGCACAATGATAACATACCGGGGTATGGCGCTGTTCTTTCTTCTATGCGGAAGTGGCGCTTATCTATGCGCATTATGGCTGTGGCGGCAGAAAAAGCACGCTGCGAAACCAAAGGAAAAGCGGCGTCAACAGAAACAGGAAAATGAAAAAACGACGATACTGGGACAACAGTGGGAGGATCAAATATGCGAATATACAAAAATGGACGACGTTGGATAACGTGTATGACACTGCTGGTTATGCTTGGGCTGATGAGTGCCTGCGTGAATCAGTTTGCGACCGTGAATCAAGGCACAGCGCCCATACAGGATGAAGAACAGGCCGTGGACAAAGATGCGATTGTAGAGGCAGCGGGCATTGCGATATTGGCAGGGAATGTGAATTTGGTTAGTGAGGCACTTCCACATCAAAGTGAACCGCTGATCATTGATTTATATGGCGATAAGGATAAAGAAGTTGAGGTTTCTGTCAATGGGCAGATCGTCGCGGTAAGCTGGGAGGAAGAAGAGCGTTATGCGCATGGACAGGTTATGTTGTCACAGGAGGGAGTCTTTCGGCTTTCGGTACAGATAAAGGATGGGGAATCTATGCGGACAGTAGAAACGCTTCCGGTCATGATGGATGTGGAATCTCCACAGCTTCAAATCCTTTTGGATAATGAGATCGTAAGCGAATTACCCGCCTATCTTGATCATGAGGCGACATTAAAGTGGAAGGTAAGCGACGCTTTTTTCGATCCGGATAACAGTGTGATAGCGGATCATGATCAAGCACTGCCTATCCGCTGGGAAGCAGTAGAAAACCATTGGGAAGGAACGTACGTATTAAAGGAAGGTGTGCATTCCTTAAAGGTTTGTGTAATGGATGCGGTCAAGCATGAACAATGTCGCATGGATAGTGTGATTGTAGATGTGAAACAGCCTGTGGTAACCATTGAATATGAGCCACAAAAGACATATCAGGAAGCATTTCCGGTTGCGTTTACGATTTCGGATGATCATGCGATTGCGAATGATTCCATGGTTTCCCTGACCTGTGATGGTGAGTCACACCCAATCGCAATAGATTGGCAAGAAACAAAACAAGGATTCAAAGGAAGCTTTATACATTCTAAGATGGGACAATGTTCTTTATCATTTCACATCAAGGATCAAGCGGGACATACTGCGGTTTATGAAACACCATCGGGCATACAAAATACATTTGAACATGACTTTTTATTGGATTCTATTCATCCCCAGCTGGAAATGAATGATATTCCCGCTATGAATAATCAGCCGCAGGCAATCACCTTGTATTTAAAGGATGATCATTTGGATCAAAATGCGATTCATGTGGAGACAACACTTGATGATCATGAAATTAATATTCCCTTTACTTGGGAGAATAAGAGTGATGGATGGTTGGGAAAAGCATTGATTTCACAGGATGGCAGCTATCGTATGCGGATAAATGCCAAAGATGATGCCGGCAATATACTATGTTATAAGGGGCAATGCGGCCAAATCGAATATGCGTTTACCATCGATTCACAGGCACCAAAGTTGGAATTATCGCATAGCGGTCATGATTACTATTGTAATGATGATACGAAGGTAACCTTTTCCGCATTTGATCCCCATCTCGCTTTTTATCAGCTGTTTGTCTATCGGGATCATACGATTGTGGATACAAGATCCGGACATGATAGTGAAGCTCTTTCATTTATGCTTGATCAAGAAGGGAATTATGAGATCGTTGCGATGGCACAGGATCATGCCGGTAATGTGAATCAAATACGCGATCAGTTTATCATAGATTGCCAGCCACCTAAGCTTGAAGCGCTTTTTAATGAAGTACCGGCTGTGAACGGTCAAGTGTTTATGAGTAATCGTGATGTGAACCTTCATGTGTCATGGCAGGATTCGTATTTAAAGACCGCTGAGCTTCATGTGTGGAAGAACCATGAGGAAATACCGCTGAAGGTGGATGCGCAGAGTGTGGATCTGAAGCTTGCGGCGATTCAAGATCGTGAGGATAGCTATGAAATTTCCGTGCTGTTAACGGATTATGCCGGTAATGAAACGAAGGCTGATTATTCGCTGCGCATGGATACATATTTACCGACATTGCAATTTGTCGATGATCCGTTTCAGGGAAAAGCACGCAATATTGCATGGAGGCCGCGCTTACAAAAGGAGGATGAGGCATTTCATGTCAGCGATGTCATTCTTTATCGTAATCAACAGCTTGTAAAGGATTTTCATTGGGGTGATACGATTACAGCGGAAGGACGATATTTATTGACGTTAAGCGTTCGTGATGAAGCGATGAATGAAGCAGCCTTACTGCCACCCTTTGCCTTTACGATTGATCATACGCCACCCGCCATTCGCATCTTAGAAGCACAGCGTCAGGAGGAGCTATGGGATCATCATGTTTCGATTGACAGTGAATTATGCTTGTACATACAGGATGCTTTATCCGATGAGGTGAATATCCATACACTATTTTTTGATGGGGAGCCTTTGGATTTATCGCAACGAAGACAAGATGAAAAAGGGATGTGGTATTATCCATTACAATTTGATCGAGAGGGTCATGTGCCCCTGCAAATGGATGTCAGTGATGAAGCCGGCAATCATAGCGTCGAAACAATTGTATTTCAAGTGTCAAAACAGTTGAAGCAGTCTGATGTAAAGACTGTTAATCCCAAACAAGAGCCAGCGAATATCCCATCTGAACATACTTCCTATCAAGGCGTAGTGCTTAGCGCAATCAGTATAACTCTGATGTTTTCCCTATGGATTAAAAAAGTCTATGCGGCTAAATAGCTTTGTCGCTTTATCGTCCCGGCGATTGTATGACATTTCCTTAACCTATGAAAGTGATACGCTGTGTCGCTGGCTGGATCCTTTTTCGCATGCCGTAAATTTCACCTTATGCAGGAAAGAACAGGAATGGTGGTTCAGTGAAGAAAATGATGTAAAACTGAGCGCACAACGATTTTATCCCAATCAGCTTTATCCGATCGTGTATCATGGGGAGCCCTGTCTTTTGTTGGCGACGAAGTCCGATCCCAAACAGGCTACCTCACAATATGTAGCGCTGCCACAAGAGGGTATGATTGAAATTGGACGAAGCAGCGATCAAATCCGCTACTCCAATCCGCTAGTATCCGCTCATCATGCGCAATTGCGCTATGAAAATGACGCATGGTGGATTGATGATCTTCACTCCGCTAATGGCGTTTATGTCAATCATCGCCGCATTCAATCGATGAAGTTACATTTAGGGGATTGTATTTATATTATGGGCTGTCGCATCTTATTCGGTGTTTCCTTTTTGGCTATTTATTGTGATGGTGCAGCACAGGTGAAGGCCCGGCTGCCACCGTTTCTGCTATCATCGAATGAGTGTCATCCCTCCTCCTATCCGCAATGTATCATACGATCGTATCCTGTGTCTGAAATCAGTGAGCTTCCCAGTCTTGTGATCAAGGATCCACCTGCATTGAATCAGCGTGAATCATTACCGGCATTGTATATGCTGGGACCATCGTTAACTATGGGCCTGGCCAGCTTAAGCAGCTCCTTGTTTTTACTCCAAAGTGTGATGGCGAGTGGACAATCCTTTGCGACAGCTGCTCCTTCCCTCATCATGAGCGCCAGTATGATTTTATCTACCTTGGCCTGGCCGCTGTGGCAGCGTCGTTATGAAAAGCGACAGGAATTGGCTTTAAAAAAGCAGCGAAACAAGCGCTATGATGATTACTTACACAAGAACCAGAAACAGCTGGATGCGTTGTTGGAAAAGCAAAGCACACAGCTACAGGATCATTATGTGATGGTAAAAGATATTTGCGAGGTATGGCGTAGTACGATGCCGCAGGATGAAATGCGCCTATGTATTGGAATCGGAGATCAGCCTATCTCAATGCCCTTTACCGGCAATGATCATCCCTTATCGATTCAAGAGGATGAATTGGAACAGAAACGGCAGAGGTTTCTGAATCAGCCTTGTGTATTAAAAAAAGTACCGCTGATCCTTACGATGCGTAAGCTGCGCTGTTTCCATGTGTCAGGAGACAAGCCTTTGCGGTTGGCATATGTTCGTTATGTGTTACTGCATCATGTATTGCTTTATGCGCCGCATTCAGCGTTGGTTTTCATAGCGTGTGAGGAAAGCGATAGCGATTTGTTTCCCCGCTTTTTACCTCACCAGTTTCATGAGGGAGGATATCGTCTGCTTTGTCATGATCTGCGCATGATGGGAGCGATGGCGATTGAACTGCGCCAAGCCAACCGACCCATTCTGGCAATTTCTTTAGCGGCAACCTTTACAAATTTTTTAATGCAGAATGCAAGTGATTTACCGATTGCTTTATTGGCATGCCATGAACCGATGGGCAAGATGGATACCATTGCCTTAAAGATGGGAAACGGGAAATTTTGTAATCAGGAATTTGCGTGGCAGTGTGAACCACAGTTTGGGATGGTGGTGCATCAGCTTTGTAATATGCGCCCTGAACAGATTCAGCGAAGCTTTCCCAAGCATTTGTCGTTTTTAGAGCTATATCATGTGAATACAATTACCCAGCTACAAATTGAAAAGCGCTGGCAGCTCCCGGATAGTGAAAACTCATTACAAGCGCAAGTCGGAGTAACTATCGATGGCGGTGTATTAACCTTGGATCTGCATGAACGCGCCCATGGCCCTCATGGTATTGTGGCGGGAATGACGGGATCAGGAAAGAGCGAATGGCTGATCAATATGTTACTGTCGTTGGCGATGAATTACCATCCGTGTGATTGTGCCTTTGTATTAATTGATTACAAGGGTGGAGGTATGGCAAAGACGTTGGAGCGTTTGCCACATACCGTAGGAATCATCACCAATTTGGATGGCAGTTTAATTCAGCGTTCATTGAAATCACTGGATGTGGAATTGTTGCGACGACAGCGCTTATTTGCGCAGGTGATGGAACAAACCAAAGTCGCCTCCATGAATATTGATGTTTATCAGAAATTGTATCATGAACATAAGGTGAAGGAAGTAATACCGCACCTGATCATTGTGGCGGATGAATTTGCGGAGCTGAAGCAACAGGAGCCGCAATTTATGGAACAGCTGATACGCATTGCGCGAATTGGTCGATCGCTGGGTATTCATCTCATATTGGCAACGCAAAAGCCAAGTGGTGTGGTGGATGATCAAATATGGTCAAATGCTCGCTTTCATATTTGTTTGAAGGTGGCTGATCAATCGGACAGTATGGATATGTTGAAGCGCAAGGAGGGCGCGCAGATTAAAGCAGTGGGGCGGTTTTACTTGCAGGTGGGATGCGATGAGTTATTCATTGAGGGACAAAGTGCTTATGCCAAAATGCCCTATGATCCTCAATGCAATGGCGTAGGCCGCTCATTAATCAAACAAATGGATGCGACAGGAAGAATTCTGCGCGAATGGAAACGCGAGATCACCCATCCCCTTCCTACAGAATGTGAGGCCATGATCGAAATGCTGTGCCAATTAGCCCATAAGCACACTTCAACTCCTCCTCCCTTATGGCTTAAACCGTTGCCTGAGGCGCTATATTCGCAGGATATTCCCAAGGATTGCTTCGCATTAGCAGATGACCCCAGTCATTGTCGTCAGTTTCCTATCTCTGTCAACGACAATATGCAAAACACGATTTTTTTCGCCCAGAAAATTCATGATGCTGCTCAGGCAGTCACGTCGTTTCTATCGGCATTATTGCGCAGTGAACAAGAGGACATCCCCCATATTGTGATCGTGGATGGTGCCCAGGATTTACAGGATTGGGAAGGAATATCGGCTATTTATGGTCGCTGTACGTTGGAAAGGCCGGAAGACATTACATTTTTAATGACCATGCTGAAAAAGGAAAAAAAGCGTCATGCAAGGCAATGGCTGCTGGTGATTCACCATGTGGCTGCCTTGATGGATGCGATAGAAGGAGCGGAACCATGGCTGTTAGATATGGCATTTGATCATGGAACAAACGGAATTCATGTTTTGTTAAGCGCCACATCCATGGCCGATGTCAGGTCACGCTTATTACAACAGTTTGATCGCTTTTTTGTGCAAAACATGCATGATGAACAGGAGTTGCGCAGTATCATCGGCAGTTCATGGCGCTTTCATGACAATGCCATGCGGGCGGTATGGAAAAAACAGGATGAGGTATACGAGATTCAGTTTACCCAAGAAAATGACTTGAACTTCAACCTTCATAAACAAGTACCCTTACATATGCCGCAGCTGGAGGAATACCCTGCCTACGGACAGTTAAAAGCGGAAGCGAATCAAAGCGGTCTGATAATTGGGCGTACTTTATCAGATCGTGAAGTGCTGGCTCTGCCACTTCGTGGAATCTGGCTGATTACCGGCAATCAATATCGACCCTTTCTGAGCTTGTTAAAGCAAATCGTACAAATGGAATCAATTGCGATCTCCTTTTGGGAGAACTTGGATGAACCCATGAATGCCCAAATGGGGATATTAGCGCTTTCGGGAACTGAATTGATGAGAAACCTTCATCATCCCATCGTTAATGAATGTATGCAGAATCAGAACGTGATCTGGTGCGGTTTAGGGTTGGAGGAATATCGCTACCTCTGGAATTTACCGCCATTCGTTAAGTTAACGCATCGTCAAGATGCAATTTGGTGTAAGGAGGAGGTGATCACATTTCGCAGAATCACAGCACTGTAACGGAAATGCGCATGATACAGGTGCATTCGCCGTTAATACAGGCATCCTTGGATTTGCAGGTGAGCGAACAGCTGCGCGGATCAGAACTGTTGCCAATATGTGTTCGCTGGTTTCAGGAGAGCCATGGAGCTTTCGTGATTTCACCTGATGCATTTTTGATGCGCGCCCGTGATCAAAGGATTCTGTCCAATCAAGAGACACTCGGGGAATACGGGGTGGAAAACAACGAATTATTTTATTTATTCTAAAGGAGACAAGGAAAAGATGAAAATCAGTGTAGAACCGCAGGCGCTGGAGCACAGTGCCGCAAAAATTGACGAGCAATGTCAAGCGTATGAGCGGACTTATCGCCGTTTATATCAATGTGTGGATGAAATGCATAATGGCTGGCAGGGAAAGGATAATCTGGCTTACGTAAGTCAGATTCACAGCTTCGAACAGGACTTTATTCAAATGGTTCGCTTAATGCGTACCTATGCGGAGTTTTTACGTTCATCCGCACGCACATATCGCAAAACTCAAGAGGAGCGCACTATGAAGGCACGTTCCTTAGCCGGATAAAAAGAAGGAGGAGAAAACATGGAAAATATTATGATTTCTTTGGCGGATGTCACAAAAACCGCAGCGGAAATGCGCCGTCAAAACGAACAGATGATGCAGGAACTGAATGAGATGAAGCTGATTATGAACCAGCTTTCTGCCAACTGGCAAAGTCCAGCCGCAGAAACCATTCGTTCTCGCTTTAACGGCATGATTCCGATTTTTGAAAATTATCGCGACGTTGTGGAAGGATATGCCAAATTTTTAGATCATACTGTTACCGTTTATGAGGCCACGGAAAACAGTATCCAGCAAAATGCTTCCTCCTTTCAATAGGGAAAGCTTTTGACATGGATCAGATCACAAGAAATACCTATGCTCGCCAACAATATCTATTAAAGGAAGCCATCGCTTCCTTAAGAAGTGCCGGCTATGTTTTAGGGGAATCACAAAAGGAACTTTACCATTCTTATCAAAGTGAAGAAAGTGCACCGTTATCCGCCTTATACAACCAATACATACAGGAACTGAAGGTATTACAGCAAAGCTGTGAAGCACTTTCGCAGCGCTGGTCTTCCCGCATATCTATGATGCCATGACTAAGCTTTGTATCGAAGGAAATATCTTTCCTACATTGGATGGACAGCTGCGCCAAGTACAGGATCGGCTTCAAAATGCGTATTATCAGCTGAACACCATCGCAAAGGCAGGGGTGCCATACGGCATTTCACGTTATGAAGTGGATGTGCTGCATCGCCGCTGTTATCAGACGATGATGAAAATTGTATCCCTTCAACGCTATCTGAATCAAAGCTTTACGACCTACGTACAGGCGGAACAGCGTTTGAATCAAAGAGCAAATGACATTGTGAACAAAACTTTCACCGTTCTTTATCATGACGCACTAACCCAAAGCGTGCGGATGATGTTGAAATTGACTCAGCCGAAGCCAGTAAAGACAAAATCAGCCTTGCGCTATGATCAATGGCATACGGAATGGGGGGATGTGACTCATGATTTTAACTACCGAGGCTTTCACAATCAAACGCTTCATTCACTGCTTCAAAATGGTCTACAAGGCAGCGGCAAGGTGGGGGTACATCTAGCAAACATCAGTCTTTGGCAACGCCAAAATCAAGTGCAGGATCATCTTGCCATCCAGGTGGGGAATGTTGATGTGAGTGGAAAAGTCCAAGCTAAGCTGTTTGACGAACAACGCTTTGATCCCCAAGTACAGGCAGAGATGAGTGCAAAAGCATCGTTAATTCACGGTCTGATTGAGCGTACTTGGCACAATGAAGTGATGGACATGGGGCTAAACATGAGCGGTGATGTCGGAGTAGCGGAAGCAAAAGGCAAAGCGGTGATCAGTAAAGATGAAATAACATTAAAAGGTGAAGTCGGCGTGGCTGCGCTACAGGGAGAGGTTCAGGGCACGATTGAGTTTTTCGGTGCGACAATAACCGTAACGGCAGAAGGTGAAGTCGGCGGAGTTGGTATTGGATCAGAGTTTTCCGCCTCCTCAAATTCAATGGAAATCGGTGGTAAATTCTCCTGTTTGTTTGGCGGAGGAATGAATATAAAGATTGATTGGTAAGAAAATGGTTATATTTAAGGACGAAATTGGAGGAATCAGTATATGAAAAAAGAATTGTTGCCATTAGGCAGTATTGTTCGATTAAAAAACGGGACCAAGCGCATCATGATTTGCGGTCGCTTACAACAGCGTGAAAGCGATCAAAAAATATTTGACTACTGCGCGTGCTATTATCCGGAGGGAATTTTAAATTCGGAGGAACTGTTTTTGTTTCAGCACAGTGATATTGATTCGATCTGTCATACCGGCTACCGGGATGATGAGGAGTTACGACTTCAGAAGTACATCCAAAAGCGCTGTGAAGAACTGCACATTTAACGAAACGGGATCACTTGGTGATCCTGTTTACTTATCATCGTTAAAGTAAACTATGAAAAGCAGGCTGCTCATTTCATTGAAAATGCGCTTCAAGGTTTCCTTGGTGCCGACATTGTGGTAAAATAATGTGGAATTAAAGGAGATGAGGTCATGAATTTTGTTTATATATCGCCACAGTTTCCTCGAACATATTGGAATTTCTGTGATCGATTAAAACGAAAGGGTGTCAATATTTTAGGTATCGGTGATACACCGTATGATGAATTGCCCAGTGAAACAAAACAGGCATTGAATGAATATTATTATGTACATAATATGGAAAACTATGATGAAATGCTTAGGGCAGTCGCATTCTTTACTTTTAAATACGGAAAGATTGATTGGCTCGAATCCAACAATGAATATTGGATGGCAATGGATGCGAAACTGCGTGAAGATTTTCATATTACCTCCGGTTTTATGGGAGATGAGGCACGCTATATCCAGCACAAATCCAACATGAAGAAATTTTACCAGAAGGCGGGTGTGAAGGTAGCGCGCTGGCATTTGGTTTCAACACTGGAGAAGGGCAAGGAATTTGTTAAGAGTGTCGGCTATCCGCTAATTATAAAGCCGGATGTCGGTGTGGGAGCCAGTGAAACCCATAAAATTGAGAATGAAGCACAGCTTTGTGAATTTTACGAGCAGCACCATGATGTATCCTATATCATGGAGGAATTTGTGCCCGGATATATTTGTTCCTTTGATGGTGTTGCCAACTCCAAAAAGGATATCCTGTTTTATACGAGTCATATTTTCCCAACTCCTATTATGGATATCGTTAAAAATCAGGATCATCTTGTTTACTACAGTCAACGTGAGATACCACAGGATCTGATCGAGACGGGTAAAAGCGTTGTGGCAGCCTTCCCATGCGAACGCCGTTTCTTCCATTTTGAATTTTTCAGAATGCTGGAAGATAAACCAGGATTGGGCAAGGCGGGTGATCTGATCGGATTGGAAGTCAATATGCGACCACCGGGAGGATATACTCCGGATATGATGAATTACGGCAATGATTGGGATGTATATCGGATTTGGGCTGATATGGTATGTCAGGATGCAACCGCTGTGGATACAAGCAAGCGTCCCTATATCTGTGTGTTTGCCTCTCGTCGAGATGCGCATACCTATCGCCACACCCATCAGGAAATTTTGAATATCTACCGTGATTTTATTGTTATGGAGGAGCGTATGCCGGAAGTCCTGTCCGATGCGATGGGCAATCAGATGTATACGGCGCGTTTCAAGACAATGGAAGAAGTAAAGGCATTTGTGAATTTTGTATTAGAGGAAACTAAGGGAGAGAAACAATGAAAGTAGCGTATTATAAAGAATTCAGTCATGAACTGAATCGTGATATGGAATTTAAAGTATTCGGGGAACGTGGAAAACCGTGTCTTGTATTTCCGCCACAGGATGGACGCTTCTATGATTATGAAAATTTCGGCATGATCGAAGCGGTTCAGGAATACATTGAAGCCGGTAAGCTTCAGATGTTTTGTTGTGATTCGATCGATGGTGAAACATGGAGTAAACAGGATGGAGATCCGCGTGAACGATCTCAGCTACAAGAGCGGTGGTTTCATTACATCGTGGATGAACTCGTACCGCGCATTTATGAGCTGTGTCAATACGATCAAAAGGAAGAAAAGGGCTTGATGGCAACCGGATGCAGTATGGGAGGCTTCCATGCGGCAAATGCATTTTTCCGCCGTCCGGATATATTTGACGCACTGTTGGCTCAAAGCGGCATCTTTGAAGCGGATTTCTTCTTTCATGGCTATCATGATGAATTGTTGGCAAACAACTCTCCGGTGGATTACTTGATGAACATCGATATGAATCATCCGCATATGGAAATGTATCGCAAAGCAAACATCATTTTCAGCTGTGGACGCGGGGCATGGGAACAGGACATGGAATCCTCATTGAACAAGCTTGCCGCAATCATGAATGAAAAAGGCATTGATGCATGGGTGGATTTCTGGGGATATGATGTTTCCCATGATTGGTATTGGTGGAAAAAACAAATTATCTATTTCTTACAATTCATGTTGTAAAAAAGCGAAAATTGTTGATTCGATTGCTTACTTATATATCATTTAAAGTACTGTTAAATAAGGCAGTACTTTTTATATGCTTTCTCATATGTCATTTAGATGAGATAAAACTGCGATCTATCATGTAAAATTATTTGGTTTTATGGTATAATGCTTACAGATCGTGATTGCGGGGTATCAGGTATGAAAATGAGCGAACGGCTTGGCGATGTCAGAAAAACAATTACTGGCTTTCTTACCATGGCAATATTTGTGGCGGTAATCTTTTTTGCCGGAATATGGTATGCCGGCAGAAATGGTGAACCGAAAATCACCACTACTACCATTCTGAATCAGCTTCAGGAAGCGAATGAATTAACAACGATGGAGTATCATTATACCAAGGTCGGCGAATTTGAAAATTCGTTAAATATCAACGGCTGGGATATACCGCTAACGCGCAAGAGCTTTTTATTGACCTATCAAGGGGAGCTCAAAGCCGGTGTGGATATGTCAAAGGCAAAAGTGGATATTAAGGATCATGTCATTACCATAACATTGCCGGAAATAGAAATCTTAAGCAACGCTATTGATGAAAGCAGTATTGAGGTATACGATGAATCCCGCAATATTTTTAATCCGATCAAAATTGAGGATTATACGACGTTTGCGACCAAGCAGAAGCAGATGGTGGAGGAAGAAGCGATTGAGAACGGAATTTATTCTCAGGCGGCGACCAAAGCGCAGGATGCAATTACCAAGCTGTTAAATCTGATTCCTGATGTAGCGCAGAATTATACGGTTCAAGTGAAATTTGAAACGGCCGAAGAAGAACATAAAGAAGATTCAAAAGATGAACCAACAGAGAAGCAAGTGGAACCATCAAAGAAGAAAGACAAAGAAACCACGCAAGATTCGCAAAAAGAACCGACCAAAGAGCCGGATAGAAATGAGAGTGAAGAAGTCGGGAGTGAGATTTAACAAATCCGCTATTTGAATGTGAATGTATATACAATAAAAAAATCGTATCATTGGGATACGTTTTTTTTATAAATAATGGAATGTCCAAATAGAATGCATCTATTCTATAAGGAAATATCTTAAAGAAAGCATTATCATCCTTTTTGTACAATAAAGCTCAGATGGCGTCCACATTGATGATCACGGCGATAAGAGAAGAATGATTCGTTTTTCGCAAAGGTATCGTTTTTATCAATAGTGATATTTTCCTTTAACACCCCGCCGCGCAGCAGCATTTCTTGATTTAAACCCTTGTTATCAACGAGCGCTTTTTCATCATTTTTAAAGCGAATAAAAGGGGAAACGTCAAACGGTAATGCCCGTAGCTTTTCAACCACTTCCATTCCTACCTCAAAGCTGTGAGCGGCAATGGCAGGACCGATATAAGCATGGAGATGCTTGGGATTACAGCCTTCCTCGTGAATTAAGGTATGAAGCGTTTTTGCGGTGATTTGCTTTACCGTACCCATCCATCCGGAATGAATCGCACAGATGAGCTTTTCCATCGGATCATAGAGTAGAATCGGTACACAATCGGCAGTGAATACCCCTAGTAAAAGGTTAATTTCTCGCGTATACAAAGCATCACAATCCATAATGGCATTTTGCGTGCTGAACGCACCACATCCGGCATCTTTCTCACTGATTTTTGCGATATGATCGGAATGGGTTTGATTAGCAAATACAAAACGATCAAGCGGCAAGTGAATATGTTTGCCTAACTGGCGGCGATTTTCAATGATCGCACTAAGATCACCCCCGCAATGCAATGCCATATTATTATATTCCGGTTGATTTTGATCACGCAGTGTCGTACCGGCGATCAAAGCTGAATGATTTTTCCAAATAATCATGCGAAGCCCTTCTTTCCCATTTATTTTATGCATGAGGTTAATTAAAGTATATCGCTTTCTCATTCAATTGTATAGAAATTTTATGCGAATCGCTGATCATTTTGTACTGCAGCAGGGAAAGTAAAGGAAAACGATGATAATTAAGAGTGAAAGAAGGAAAAAAGATGCAAAAGGTATTTTGGACAGTAAGGATTGTATTGTGTTAAAATATGGACAAGGTAAAGGATGATCAAATGTGAAAGAGGAATTTTTACAGCGCATGGAAGCGATGCTTATGGAGGAATATCCGATATTTTTGAATACGCTGGATCAACCGCGTTTTCGCGGCGTGCGCTTGAATACATTAAAAATAGATCAGCAGCGATTTCAACAGCTTTTCCCCTATGCGTTAAAGCCAACACCCTTTTGTCCCAATGCCTATTATCTTGAACATGATGTTAAGCAGATTGGCAATCATCCGCTGCATATGAGCGGCGCCATGTATCTACAGGAGCCCAGTGCGAGCAGTGCCGTGGAAATACTGGACGTTAAAGAAGGGGATTGGGTATTGGATTTATGTGCAGCTCCGGGAGGAAAAAGCACGCAAATAGCCGAAAAGCTTGCTCATCAAGGCTTGCTTATTGCCAATGAAATTGACGCACAGCGCGCCCAAGTTTTGATGTCAAACTTAGAACGCATGGGATTTGGCGAGGTGATCGTAACCAACTCACATCCGCACATGCTATGCCAGACATGCCGCGGCTGGTTTGATAAAGTGCTCGTTGATGCGCCATGTTCCGGAGAAGGGATGATGAAAAAACACGATGAAGCGGCGCGCGGGTGGAGTTTGGAGAATATTCATGCCTGTGCCAAACGACAATTAGAAATCCTATTGGATGCGGTTGATGCGCTGAAGGATCAAGGATTCCTTGTATACTCTACGTGTACGTATGCGCAGGAAGAAAATGAAGCGGTCGTTTTACAGCTTTTGGCTAAGCGAAGTGATTTGGTTCTGGTTGACTGCGGTGTAGAGTTCGGTCGCCAAGGCATCCCTTATGATGACTTGGATGTCAGTAAAATAAGGCGTATTTTTCCGATGGATCAGGGAGAAGGACACTTCATCGCCAAATTTCAAAAGATCGTGCCGACATCATCAAGTCGCATCCTATATAAATCATCACAGCCATTGGCAAAATCATATCGTGAACAACTGGAGTCCATCCTTGCGATGCCAAAGGGGCATTATGAGATTCATCACGACAAGGTATATTATCGAAGGGAATCGTTTCTAGACTTAAAAAACATTCGGGTGCTAAGACAGGGAATCTTATGCGGTATTATCAAAAAGCAGCGTCTGGAGCCACATCATCATCTATTCATGAGTTCCTATCTGCGACCTTATTTCCATCAAATCTGCGAGGTTGACGATGAAAACTGGCGACGTTATCAGGGAGGGGAGGAGCTTGGGATTTCAGGATATCAAGGTTACACTGGTATCGTATGGAATTCCTTGATGGTAGGATTTGCGAAAGGTAATAATATGGTATTAAAAAACAAGTATCCTAAGGGATTAAGGAGAAAATAATGGCGTTTATAGAAATTTGCATATATTTACAACACACGATCGTAAAAAACATGATATAATAGTGCAGTTAACAAAGGACGTGAATGATATAAAAATGGTAACGGAAATCTTATCTTTTTATACACCATATACTGATGTCGGCAGGATGAAAAAAGCATTGACACGAGTTTTACAGGATGAAATCACAGCGTTGGAACAAACAGCGCAGGGTTTTCATGTGAAACTGCGTGGTGATGAGTATTTGGAAATTCCGTATGTGACGATGGACATGGATCCGAAAATGTTCCAAATGCAGATTCAGAAGCTTTATGTATCCAGTGCTAAATTGCCATGTCACGATCCTTTTATCAAGCAGAATTTGTTATATCAAATTGCATTATTTCGAGCAGCCTATGTGCTGACGTTTAATTATGAACCGAACAAGCGCAATGAAAAGATTTTACCGCTAATGGAAATAGCCGATGTGATGGATGCGCTTATTTTCTGGGAAACCGGAGATATTTCTGATAGCTATGGTGATATTATCTTAAATAAGCAGGGGAAATGCGAGATAACGGTATTCAATCCTGTCGATGGCTTTGACATCACCAATAAGGCATTGGGGCTGAGTGAACAACAGATGAAACGGATTCATCATTCACTCAGCGTGCTGCGCTATAAAGGAATTTACGCTCCTACCAATATTGCTCCCCCCTTCGATGAGGAGATGTACGTATACCAAGACAAAGCGGAAATCGCCAAGCGTGCTATTGCCTGTATGCTGTTGGGAATGTATACGAATTATCTGTTAACACATCAGGGAAATTCCCTGCTGGCTTATGAAAATATCGAGAATATGATTCGCTTGTATCAGGCATCACCATATTTTACGATTAAAGAAATTGAGTATTTAAATGATCGTATGCCTAAGCAGGAAGATGTGGCAATGTATCGAGGATATTGTGAATGTGCTTACACCTTGTTATGGGCAATTGGGATCACAAAAACGTTGTATTTCCCCAGTGCCATCTGTGATAATGGAATGGTAGTAAAAAGCATATTGGCTTATGATTCGACGGAAAGACTGATTAAACATGCGAGATTGCGCGATAAGAGTGAATTGTTGGATGCACTGGATCTGGTTCAGCGATATGCGTGGGCATGTCAGGATGCTGGGAAATTGGGCTTTTTAATGCCAGCCGGTTTATTATATGATGTGGTACAGATGCGTTATCGTACATTGAACTGGATGGTATCAAAGCAGGATACAAACTGGGATGATGTAAAGCCGGTGATTAAATCACTGCGATTGAAGGGGAAGTTTTAAGGCACGGGAAACAGAGGGAAGAAGAGTTTGAGAGAAAGGGATTTGTAATAAATGAAAAACTTTCGATTAGGTAGTGCAACTTAGAAATTTGGTAAAACAACGATTTTTTTGAGTGATTGCCTTTATGCAAAACAAACAAAAAAACGACCTCATTGGATACCCAGTCTGGTCGTTTTGTTATGTTTAAGTACCGGAATGTTATAGAGGGTGAATGGATATGTCAAGAAAAATGTGTAAGAAAATTTAAAAAGATTAAATTACTATATGAGATAAAGGACACAGATGGCTTAATCGGATTGGATCTTAATAAATCTCATATCTCATTTGTATTTTATTCGTACTACTCTTATTCCTTTAGCATTATTCTCAAGATTTCTTTATCAGTTTCAAGCATACCGTTGCGAGCAAGCATCGCAATATTTTCAATCGTTTCTTCAACACCTTTGGTAATGATGCCATCTCCGCCATGAAACTCGCTTCCGTGCATATACATATTCATAGCGAGGATTCCTGATTCAACGGCAGAAGCTATTTTCGCAGCACAGGAGGCTTTTGCCCCGTCGCACACAACACCGGAGTTAATCGCCAATGCATTCACGATTGTATGAGCGATTTCGGTAAATTGACCTCCGTATAAGTATGTAATACCTGCCCCGGCTCCACAGCCTGCACTGATCGCCCCACAATAAGCTGACAGACAACCGATCCCGCTTTTAAGATGAATCGTAACCAAGTTTGAGATTAAAAGCGCCCGATAAAGTTGTTCTTTTGAAGCATTCAGTTCTTTAGCATATACGATAACCGGTAGAGAGGCAGTCATGCCTTGATTACCACTACCGGAATTTATGACAACCGGCAATTCGCATCCATTCATTCTTGCATCTGAACCGGCCGCTGCCCAAGCTCTTGCACGATTTGAAACGGAATTACCATTGCATTTAAGTAATATCTTGCCGATAGAGGCGCCCCAGTTTCCTGACAGCCCCTCTTTTGCGATGGTCGTATTAAATTCAATTTGTCTGTTAAGGATGTTTTTAATATCATCGTTTAAGGAAACATTATGCGCATAGTCAACGATACTCTCAATTGTCATAAAACTCCGATCATCGTTTTGTTTTTTCACAGGGGTGTTTTCGGCACTGTAAAGAACTTTGTTATTTTTCAAAATGCGGGTAATATTTATATGCCCGTCGAGTAATTCAACCTCGGCTGTTCTGTTATTTGCCTCGGCTTTGATTACGATTTCAAAAGTTCTTTCTGAAGCCGACTGTCTGATTATAAGCTCAACTCGTTTTAAGTAGCTTTTCAATGCCATGAGTTGTTCCTTTGTCACATCGGAAAGTACTTCCAATTTTTTATCGGGATTGCCCCCTATAAAGCCAAGGGCAACCGCAGTTTTAATTCCGCGCATTCCACCGGTATGAGGAACAATAACACTCTTAACATTTTTGATAATATTACCGCTGACTGTTATAGTTGCTTTTTCCGGAAGCGTTCCCAGTATTTTCTTCGCAACCGCCGCCGCATAGGCAAGTGATATTGGCTCCGTACATCCTAATGCGGGGATCAGCTCATCCTTTAAAACAGTAAGGTAACTTTGTTGTATATTATCGTCTAACATAAATTTTCTCCTTGCTTATCAGCACAATTGCCATAATACGATCGGCCGTCAAATCTGATCTTATAATAACTGCGTTTTAATCAAATCACACTCGCGTAAATTGTTCGTACCTCCGACAACACAAACCGTGCCCGAATCAACAATCTTATCCATCAAATCACAAAGGTTCAAAATATCATCAATTGTAGTATCAAGAACTGATTCTCTCATTGCACACAGATCACTATGGGTGATTTCGGAAAAATATCTGTCATCGCCAACCTGAGCCATCATACCGGGTGTGAGCAAAGGATCAATTCCGGCAATTGTACCAAGAATGATATCAGTGAGATCTGACTTATTGGAGAGTATGTTTTTAATATACTTATTTGTCGCTTTAAATGTTGCAAGAGAACCAGCGGGATTCGGATCCCGGTAAGTATAGAACGTCACTGCACCACTGTCGGAGAACCTCAGTCCTGTTCCATAAGCACCGCCTTTGACACGAATTTCATTCCAGAGATAGTCAAGCGAAAGAAGCTGAGAAAGCACCTTTTGAGGTCCTGTCGCTTTTATACCGAGTCTGCTCAAATGGTTTGCGCTGACAGCATACCCAATCGAGGAAGGGATTTCAATACCTTGCGAAGATACATTACTCAAAGCAAACAAGCACTCAGAAACTTTTTCATCGCCCTGTGGGAACGCAGCACGAATTTGCGATGCAACTGCTTTATCCTTCTTACCGCTGATGGACACAATCAGGCCGTTTTGTGTGAATATTTGATTACATAGATTCTTTAATGTTGCAGGCAGCTCGGCTGCTAAATTATCAAAATCCTTGAGAACTGACTCAAGGTAGCGAAACAGCCCCATACCGCTTGTTGCATCCTCTATAACACCGGCGGCGGTCAAAGAAGCATTCGCGCATTTGACAGCGAGCTGATGCCCTGAACTGATAAAACTCTGACGCATACTTTCAACTATCATGGCAAGAATGCTCTTAATACGCTTTGTATCATCAAATTTTGTATTCAAAAGAATTTCCGGTACAAGTTTAATAACCTTATTTGTCTTTTCAGCAAGGCAACTTACTGAAACATGTGCATAAACCTTCGCTTTGTTTGAATCTGTAGCATTCTGATATGTTCTGACTTCAGCCGCAAAATTGCCAAGATCGCTCATAGCAAGACGATTGATTTCTGCTGCGGAGTAATTCGCTGTCGGCATAGAGCAAAGAAGCGATATGGCAAGCTCTAATGGTGGCATTGCTTCTTTTGTAAAATCACCAAGCGGAAAATACAAGTTAAAATATTGAATTCCTTTGGTCGCAATCTCATGATAAATCGTATTTTCACAAATTTCGGTTGGAATTTCCCCGGGCTTGCGATTTACATCAGAAAGAGCCAGCATTGGAATGGTGCTGAGTTCGGCGGCAGTATCCGCTCGTTTTTGCTTATCCCGCAAATTATTTAAACGTTCAATTATGATTTTTTTATTAGCCGCATTCATTGCCTCAAACTCAGCAGCTTCCTTTGCACGTCTTAACTGCGACGTTTCAGTTTCGTAGTCAACATCGGGATGAAGCAAAAGTGTCGCTTCGTTTTCGTTGTGAAGAAGCATATCATTTATAAGCTGTTCAAAATATCCATTTTCTAATTCTTCTCGCACAGAAGTAAAGAGTGCTTCTGATTCAAGACCCGTTATAGGATCACCTTCATAATTCCAAGTTCCCAGACACGCAAGCGCCATTTGAATAGCTACAGGCGCCCAGCCGCTATTTCCTTCTCTTGCTTTGAACTGTGCATTGTCGATAATTGATTTCATACGATCTTTATCAATGCCGTTTTCTACAATTTCTGATAGAACCTTCTTTACCGTCACAAGGATTTCATCCTTGTTCGCTTCGGTTATATTGCGAAATATGAAATAAAGCGAGGGTTGTATCATATCATTATTTACAAATGATTCAATGCTTTCGGCAAGACCTTTTTCAAGAATAGCCTTTGTTAAAGGGGAATCATTGTCCTTTGCGAGATAAGCAGTTAACAAATCAAATGCGATGCGTTTCTTAGTGTCGAGATAGTTTCCCACAACAAAAGCTTTAACAAGAATACCCATCGTTTCTACAGGACTTCCTTCAGCAACAGGATAAGATACAGTTTTGCTGCAAGAGATAGCCCGTTCTTGTTTTTTAATTGTGATATTATAACCCTGCTTTGTATAAGTAAATAGATAATCATTAATAAGCGAAAGCAATTTATTAATCGGCATATCACCATCAAGGAAAATATGTGCGTTGGACGGATGGTAAAACTTTTTATGCGTAGCAATAAAACGTTCATAAGTCAATTCTCCGATATGCTCAGGATGCCCACCGGATTCAAATCCATAACAAGTATCAGGATAAAGAAGTTTATTCATTTCTGAAATTATGATAGTATTTACAGAGGTAAATGCGCCCTTCATCTCGTTGAAAACAACACCGTTTTTATATGCACTTCCGTCATCCGAAATTTCAAAGTGCCATCCTTCTTGATCGAATATTTCACGTTGGCTGTAGATAAGCGGATGCAAAACTGCATCCATATAAATACTTACAAGATTTTCAAAGTCCTTTTCATTGCGACTCGAAACAGGATACACGGTTTTATCAGGAAAGGTAAAGGCATTCAAAAATGTTTGTAATGAGCTTTTCAAAAGCACAACAAACGGCTCCTTAACCGGATATTTTTCTGAACCGTTCAATACAGAATGTTCAATAATATGAAAAACTCCTGTATCATCGCAAGGAGTTGTCCTAAAAGAAATGGCAAAAGTTTTATTTTCCTCCTGCCTTTCAAGCCAGGCTAGTTTTGTGCCGGCAGTAATATGTTCAAATTCATGCAATATACCGTTTTGTTCTTTTATTCTTCTAGAGCGAACTAGCTTAAATCCGTTTATAATTTCATTAACTTTCATAAAATACCTCCGCAAACTGTATAGATTGATTGGATATATTCGCAATTTCCTCTTTCTGTCCGCAATCACTATTGCTTCTGTAAATCATATTATAACATAAGTAATGAAACAAAATATGTATAATATTTCATTATAAAGTTCAAAAATTAAAGTTATAATTGTAATAACCTTCTTCACATGCTATAATGAATAAAAATTTCGTTCTGGAGTAAGCATAAAATGGAAATTTCAAAAAATATAATAGCGCTCAGTGATCTAATCTTATGCGACGGAAACACTTATACATGGTGTTATGATACTGAAGGGAATCTGATTTATTCAAATTGTCCTGATGAAATAACATTATCCACTGTATTTGAAATATTGCTCGGTAAGGTTCAAATGTTAACTCATATTGAATCTGATTTTCGGCGATTTCCCGTCGTTATTGCTACGGCGATCGGCATTCGTTGGTATGGAGCTTATGAATATAACGAAAAAAACGAATTTAAACGTTGCTTTATTATCGGACCGGTCATTCATAACGAATTGTCGGCAGAAGAAATTGAAGCGTTTATCAGCGAATATATTGATGTGAAAAAATCGGCTGAAATTTCAAAGGCGATACTTAATACACCATTTGTTTCTTTCATATCGATGCAGCGCTATACAGTATTACTTCATTATTTCATTACCGGAGAACATATAAAAGTCAGTGATATAAATTTCGGTGTAACAAATTCTGAAATCATCCAATTAATTCAAAGCTATTCTAATAAATATATGATATATCAAAAGGAACAAATGCTTCTTGATATGATAAAGAACGGTGATCTGAATTATCAAAATACATTGGAAGAAATCACGCAAATCTGTTCCTTTATACCGATTAAGTCTGCCGAAAAATTAAGGGAGGCGAAAGCCTCGATAACTGTATTTGCCGCTGTTGTCTGCGAAGCGGCCTGCTTTGGCGGTTTATCTCCCGAAATGGCTTATGTTCTTCGTGACAGTTATATTCAGGCAATTGAAGATGCACAAACAATTCATGAAATCGGTTCGCTTGGTCGAACATTATATGGTGATTTTGTCGAAAGAGTATACAAACTGCGTTTGACCCCTAATATATCGCCGGTGATACGTCGGTGCTGTGATTACATACATATGCACGTTGAGGAAAAAATACATATAGCGGCCCTTGCTCGCGATATAGGATATACTGAATACTACCTCACCCATCTTTTTCAAAAAGAAATGGGCGTTTCATTTAAGACATATGTCAAATCTATTAAAATTGACAGGGCAAAAACCTTGCTTCTGAATACTGACGATTCTACGGAAACTATTGCCGAGCGACTGGCCTTTTCAACCCGAAGCTACTTCAGCAGAGTATTCTCAGAAATCGTAGGAATGACACCGCAGGAATACCGTATGAAAAAAAATTCTCATCTACATTCTTCATAAAAAGAGAATGTAGATTTTATTATTTATGTCGCATCGTTTAAAACATAATTTAAAAATTCATATCCGTTTAAAATTAAACGAATAATTATACGATATCATTAATTTTTATTCGTGTATCATGTTATCTGCATGATATAATGTATTATATTTTTCCAAACGGAATAATGTGAATATCATTATGAAAGAAGGAGTAGAAAACATGAAAACAAACATCAGATTTATTACGTTCATTCTTGCATTATGCTTTGTCGTTACCGGTTGTTCGCTTGTATCAAGCGATAAAAAGGCGGGCGATTCGGATCAGTCGATCGAAAAGGAGCTTAAAATTACCGAAACCTATACACACAAAACCCCGGAAGATCTTGACTATGATAAATGTTGGATTCTTCACGGCGATCAGACAAGCTTTATGTTGTCACCGCTTGTTCAAAGCGGCTACAATGTAACTGACGCTTATGTACTTCTTTATGCGAAAGACGATACGCCTGTAGCTTACTATAACTATTATGTGGCAGATACGGAAAAAACAGCAGCTGCACTTTCCGACGCACTTAAACAAATGGGTACTTCAGCAACGCAGCAAGGAAATATTCTCTATGCGGTACAAAATGCAGACGAGGTGCAAGCGGCTGTTTTAGCAATGCAATCCGCCAATATTATTACAAATACAAAAGCATCCTCTTTTGCACAAATGCATTATGACAACTACGGAATGAGCGATTATAAGCCTGTTAAATAAGTATTTTTATTGATATGAGGAATCTATATGATGAAAAAGGAAGAAAAACTATCGAGAAAAGGATTGTGGCGGTCTTTTTTTCACACGTTGCCGCAGCTTAAAATCCCTTGGATGTTAGTTTTTTTGGCATTCTGCGTAAACTTGGCATTCAGTCGCATTGAACTGTTATTGCCGACTACTACAGCAGAACTGGCAAACGGAAGTCTTGAAATAAAAGCTCTTATGAATGCTATTTTCTTCTACGTTTCATATGCTGTTTTAATAACAGCTTTGTATGTTTTGCTTAATATCGTCAAGAATCTCTCCATTCGCAATGCAAGAAATGTGCTTTGGAATCGTATGCTGAGAATTCGGATGGATTACTATGATACACGTAATCCATCCGATTTAATGAGCGCCCTGACAAACGATCTGCCTACGGCGCTTGATATGTTCTTAAGTATTGCAATTTCGCTTCTACCCGATATTTATTTTATATACGGTGCATTAAGCGAAATTTCAAGCTATCACATCGGGTTATTATTATCTGTATTTGCACTTGTACCGGTTAAGTTTCTTTATATGTATTTCATCGGTAAATGGCAGTATAAAACGCAGGCAGGTATTTTTAATGAAATAGGCGGACTTACCGCTTTCTTATCCGAGCGAATTCGCAGACTTGCGCTGATAAAAACCTACACAAATGAAAAACAGGAACTGAATAACGGTAAAGAAACCGCCAAAAAGCTCTACTCCGCTAATATGAGGGAAATAAAGCTACAATGTACGGATTCCGCAATCAGTACGTTGATAGGTATTATGGAAAGCCTAATTCCGATGGTTTTAGCGGTTATTCTTCTGCAAAAAGGAACTATAAATATAACCCAATGGATTGCCTTCTTTATGTTCTCTTCAACGCTCTCCACTCACTTTTCATCTATTTTATATGACTGGATCAAAATAAAAGCTCTTCAAGGTGCGCTATCACGCTCTGCCGTTATTCTTGAAGCTCCTTTGGAAAAGAATACCGCATCTTTAGATCAGTTAAAGGGTACGGACATAACTTTTGAAAACGTCACTTTCTCGTATGACGATAAAACGGCTTTACAAAATGTAACCTTTTATGTTCCCGAAGGCAGCCATACTGCTATTGTCGGTCTTTGCGGAAGCGGCAAAACAACATCCATTAGCTTAATACAGCGGTTTTACGATCCGATAAAAGGTGAAATATGTATCGGCGGTGTTCCCGTTAAAAACTATGCTTTGAAAAATTTGCGAAGCAGTTTCTCATATGTTCAACAAGGCGCTGAATTTTTTGGCGGTACCTTGCGAGAGGCGCTTTGTTATGGAATAAATCGGGAAATTACTGATGAAGAAATTATGAATGCGGCTGAAAAAATCGGCTTCTCGGATTTCATTGATAATCAGCCGGAAAAACTTGATACAAAGGTTGCCTCCGAAGGCTCTTCACTTTCGGGCGGACAAAAACAACGCCTTGCCCTTACACGCGAATTTATGCGAAATGCCGATATACTTCTGCTGGATGAGCCAACAAGCGCTCTTGATGCAAAAGCAGCAAACGATGTTCGCAAAGCGATCTTCAGTAGATTTGAAAATAAAACAACAATCATCGTAACTCATGACCTCAAGCTTCTTGCCGGTATGGATCAAATCATCGTGCTTAACGGTGGTGTGTTAGCAGGCTGCGGAACATTTTCTCAGCTAATGAAATCCTGTAAGGTTTTTAAGGAAATGATTGCAACACAAGAGCAGGAGGTGACGATATGAAAGCTGTAATTAAGCGTTATCGGCTGTTGTTCGGTGGTGTTTCAATTCCATGGATGCTTTTACTTCTGTTATTCACAGCATCGATTATTAAAACATATGTCGAAGTTGGTGCGATAACTATGACTGCTTCTATGATTGATGCAAGTCAAAGCACCATAAAGTCTGAACAGCTTATAAAATACATCACTTATACTGTTGCGACCGGTGTTATTGCTGTAGCAACCACCTATCTTAGCGGTCTTGTGAAAGAAAAGATAAACCTTGGTGTACGTACAAAGCTATGGAATAAAATTATGCATTTACCGTCAAAATTTTATGATACTGATGACGGCGGTGCTCTGGTTTCGCGCGTAACAACGGATACAGATGTATCGCATTATTACTTTACCTTTGTTCTTGATATGTTCGCTGCATTTTACGCCGGTATTGTTGCTTTATGTAAGCTTTTTGATTATCAGTCAACGCTTGCTATGTGGATATTGCTCATTATTCCGATAATGGCATTTGTCGGTATATTCTATTGTATTTTCACAAACTATGCCGGAAACAAAGCGAAACAGTGCCTTTCCGAAATGATGGGATATTTACACGAGCATGTACGCAATTTTCGCTTAATCAAAGCAACGGTTTCAGAACAGAGCGAAGTAAGCCGTGCAAAGCCTTATTTTAACAGACAATATAAAGCAGATTTTTTGCTTCAATTCTCTTCATCACTTGAAATTATAGCAATGGAAATAGTGTCTTGTATAAGTATCGCAATTTCATTTATTATCGGTGGAGAAATGGTTAATGCGGGAATCATAACAACCGGAAAGCTGATTGGTGTATATACTCTTTCCGGTATGCTTAGCGTTCGTATTGCTCAGATCTTTTCACAGTTCGGTATGTTCAGCCAGTATAACGGCACGCTAAAGCATGTTGCGGATATTATGGAACAGGAGAGCGAACCCGTAACAGGCAGTATATTGGAAGAAACAAGCGAAGATATCCGTTTTGAGCATGTCGAATTCGCTTACCATCGCGCGCCTGTTTTAAAGGATGTAAGCTTTGTGATACCAAAAGGAAAAATAACTGCTGTAATTGGATCCAACGGAGCCGGTAAATCAACTCTGTTTAAATTGCTTGAAAGAATGTATACACCTGAAGGCGGAAAAATTATATTCGGTGATACAAATATAAATGAATTTAATCTTGAAAGCTGGCGCAAAACGCTTGCCATAGTTTCTCAAGATAAGCCGCTTATATCGGGAAGTGTCAGAGATAATATACTTTACGGTATGGATCGTGAGGTTAGTGAAGATGAACTTATCTCCATAGCCAAGAAAGCGTGTGTTTATGATTTTATAAAAACAACGCCAAACGGTTTTGATGCTGAAGTCGGACCCGGCGGACAAAATTTTTCGGGCGGGCAACAACAATGCATTGCAATAGCGCGTGCAATGATGCGCAATGCAGATTACTTATTGCTTGATGAAGCTACAAGTAATCTTGATGTCAAAAGCGAACAGCTTGTTACTAAGGCACTTGACAATCTAATGAAAGGCAGAACAACGATTATGATTGCTCACAGTTATGCGGCAACCCTTTCTGCTGATAAAATTGTTGTATTGAACAACGGATATGTTGAAGCCGAAGGTACACCGGAGGAGCTTTTGAAAACAAACGAATATTATCAAACATTTGTAAGAAGGAGAAAAAATGAAATCTAAAGTAGTGAAAATTTTTGATTATAAATCATTAACTTTGCCATCTGAACTCTGCAAATGGAGAATCAGCGATGATGAAATTTATGATTCATTAAAGAATCTTGCCAAAGAACATTCAATTATTAAAAGTGTAAATACTGTTAAAAACGGTGATTCTGTTGCCTGTAAATGCAAAAACGGTAATGATATATTAACCTCAAGAACCGTACTTATCTTTCCCGGCAGGAAGCTTCCCGGTGCAGAGAATGCTGAAAAAGCAGTAATCGGGAAAAAAGTCGGTGACTGCGTTTCTTGTACATTGGCGGATTATGGAACTGTGATGCTTGAAATTACGCAATGTCGCAGATGCGAAGTTTCTGATATTAATGATGAGTTTGTAAAAAAACTCGACATTGACGGTGTGGATACTATTCAAAAGTACTTTGCTCAGTATCGCAAAGACAAAGCAGAAACGCATAGAAATGATGCTAAATTAGCAATTGCCCGCTATTGGCTTGCCGCAATTCGTGAAAAATCAAAGCTAGACATCGATGTGAATGAAGAAACCGCTTATACTAGGGAGCGCGCGGCTTTTCTTTATAATCTGATGTCAAAAATCGGCGAAGATCCGCATCTTGTAAACGGCGAATTGGTTTCTGATGAAGAGGCTATGGCTAATCTTATTCATGAGCAAAAGGGTGTTTTTTCAACCGATTTGATTTCAATTGCTCTTGCAGAGCAGGATGGTTTTGTTTTTGATGATAACGAATATGAAAAATTAATCATGCTTGAAGCTGAAACAAAGAATATTTCAGCAGATGAAATAAAAGAAAATACAAATTTTGCGGCTTATCGAGCCGGTGTTTGTTTAAATCGAGCTGGTGAAATGCTTATGCGCGAAGCCGAGAAATTTCTGGAGGTTTGAAATGGCAATTTTTGAAGCGAATAAAAACAACTATGATGAACAACTGAATGCCGCTGAATATGTTATGGTCGATTACTATGGTGAACACTGTGGAGCATGCGTATATACCGAGCCATATTTGCGCGCTGTTTCAAATGAAATGAGCTTTATCCATTTTGTTAAGATTAATATCACACAAAATCCTGAAATAGCTAAGCGTTATAATATTGTAGGTGTACCGACATTCCAATATTTTCACAATGGCAAATTAGTGCACAAAAACAGTGGTGGAATGGATACTGCGCATATCCATAAGGAACTTGCTGAGATGCTTTATAAATAAGGAGGAGTTATGGGAAAAATTAGATTAAATGAAAACGAAGAAATTGTACGCAATATAAAGGAAGGACTTAGTAAGCGTGGTGGCTATTGCCCGTGCAGAACTGAAATAAAGCCGGAATATAAGTGCATTTGTGAGGAATTCAAAGCACAAATAGCCGATCCTGATTTTGAAGGTTACTGTCATTGTTTGCTCTATTACAAGGAAAAATAAATTAGTGATTATTACATGATGACTGTTCCTAAGTGTTTAAGATCAAAGCGAATATTACTAATTCAATGAAATAATCAAGAGTAGGAGCTGAAATCTTATGATTCCACTAATGTAGACACAGTAAAAAACAAACGTATGTCTATGGGGTGGAATTTTTTATAGGAAGAAAACCATGAATAATGTTAAAAAAAGTATCTATTTAGAGAGACCTTTAATATAGTGTGAGGCATTTAACAATGGGTTTGACTGGTTTGTTGCCTAAAATGAGCATATGCTCTTGTCAATGTATCTTTTTATGCGCTATAATGGACGCAACACAAGTTTCAATCTATTTGACTCTATCTTGTATATAGTTACAAGCGAATGAGCCATCCTTGCTTATGGTTATCCCACAGTAAAGGAGTTTATGTTCTTGTGGATTACAGATAGATAGAAGAATTCTTTTATGATTGAAATTGATAGAAAAGAGGGATGATTTTGGAAAAGCTTTTTAAACTGAAGGAGAAAAATACGAATATAAGGACGGAGCTTGTTGCAGGTTTGACAACCTTTTTGGCAATGGCTTATATTCTCGGTGTCAATCCGGCGATTTTAGGTGAGGCGGGAATGGATGGTCATTCGGTGTTTATGGCAACTGCGATTTCGGCAGGTATCGCATCGATTGTGATGGGTGTCATGGCAAATTATCCGGTGGCTTTGGCTCCCGGCATGGGCGTCAATGCCTTGTTTACTTATACCGTATGTTTTGCGATGCATTTTACTTGGCAAGCTGCCTTGGCTGCCGTTTTTATTTCCGGTGTGATTTTCCTGTTAATATCCGTTACGGGTATTCGAAAGATGATTATCAATGCGATTCCGAAGCAGTTAAAGCTGGCGATTGGCGCCGGTATCGGTTTTTTCATCGCTTTTGTCGGATTGAAGAATGCCGGCATCATCATTGCTAATGAATCTACATTTGTCGCCTTGGGTGATTTTACAGAGCCTCAGGTATTGTTATCGTTGGTTGGTATTTTAATAACATTGGCACTGCTGTGCCTTAAGGTGCCTGCAGCTGTGTTTGTTGGCATGGTGATTACCGCTTTGATGGGAATTGCCTGCGGTATTCTCTGGCATTTTGAGGGAATGCCGGTGTTGCCTGAAACATATATTGCGTTGGATTTTCAAATGGATACGGTAGGTTCATTTTTCTCCGGCTTCAGTGAGTTATTTGCGAGTCCGGGCACAGCGTTTGTGGCAATTTTCTCGTTCCTGTTTGTGGATTTCTTTGATACGGCAGGTACGCTAGTGGCAGTGGCAAATCGCACTGGCATGGTGGATGAAAACGGTGATTTGGAGAATGTAGAAAAAGCATTGTTGGCAGATTCGATCGGAACGGTCGTCGGATCTGTATTGGGAACTTCTACGGTAACCTCTTTTGTAGAATCTACTTCAGGTGTAGAAGTCGGCGGTCGTACCGGTTTAAGTGCCATCACAACAGGAATTCTGTTCTTTGTTTCCGTATTGTTTTCACCATTGGTGCTGGCAACGGTTACCAATGCGGTAACGGCTCCGGCTTTGGTTGTAGTCGGTGTTTTGATGGCTCAGCAATTAGGCGGTATTGATTGGGATAATCTTGTATCGGCTGCGAGTGGCTTTGTGACCATTATTGTGATGATTCTCGGTTATTCCATTTCCAATGGTATTGCCTTGGGCTTCATTACCTATGCGTTGACGATGACCGCCAGCGGCAAGGTTAAGAATGTCAACCCGATTATATGGGCATTGGTGGTTATCTTTATCTTGTATTTTGCCTTTTTGGTATAGATTCTTATCGATATTAATGATATACAAAGAGCCATGCGATCACATTGAGATCATGTGGCTTTTTCTTTGAATTCAACAGATCCTCTGATTGGGATGGAAACAAAGGGCATTTTGAAAAAATGTGGATATGCTGTACGTTTGGAAATTTGAATGACGAGTATTTATTTTTTGGTGTTTTCTAATGTATGAAAATAAGGTATAATATGCGCATGAATGAAGGAGGAACATATCATGACGGATAAAATCATCGTATTGGATTTCGGCAGTCAATATAATCAGCTGATTGCCCGGCGAATCCGTGAATTTCATGTTTATTCAGAGCTTCATCCGCACACGATGACGCTGGCAGAAATTCAAGCATTATCAGATGTAAAGGGGATTATTTTTTCCGGGGGACCCAATAGTGTTTATGGCGCGGATGCGTTTCATTGTGATCCGGCAATTTTCACCTCCGGGATTCCGATTTTAGGAATTTGTTATGGCATGCAGATGACGCATTATATGAATGGGGGAAGTGTGAAGGCATGTGAGGCAAAGGAATATGGCCGTACTGAAATTACTGTGGATGAAAATTCACCATTGTTTAAAGGCTTGCCGCTTAAGCAGACAGTATGGATGAGCCATGGAGACCAGGTAGTGGAATTGGCATCGGGATTTCATAAGATTGCGTCAAGTAGTACTTGTGAATTTGCGGCCTCCGCAAATGAAACGTCACAAATTTATACCTTACAATTCCATCCGGAAGTGCGCCATTCCGAGTACGGAAATGAGATCTTGCGTAATTTCGTGTTTGAGATATGCCACGCGAAGGCAAATTGGTCGATGCATCATTTTATTGACATGGAAATTGCAAAAATCCGCGAAACGGTAGGAACGGATAAGGTGTTATTGGCTCTATCCGGCGGTGTGGATTCTTCCGTTGTGGCGGCACTGCTTCATCAGGCAATCGGAGATCAGCTGATTTGTATGTTTATCGATCATGGCTTGCTTCGGAAAGGGGAAGGGGACAGCGTCATGAAAACGTTTGGACGTGAGATGAATATCAACTTGGTTAAGATTGATGCGAAGGAACGATTCTTAAGCAAGCTAAACGGTATCAGTGATCCAGAGCAGAAGCGCAAAATTATCGGCAATGAGTTTGTTTATACCTTTGATGAAGAAGTAAAAAAGCTGGTGGAGGGAGAAGATATCAAGTGGCTGGCACAGGGAACACTGTATACGGATGTGATCGAATCGGGAACGAAGACGGCTCAAACGATCAAGTCGCATCATAATGTTGGCGGACTGCCTAAGGATATGCAGTTTCAGCTGATTGAACCGCTGAATACTTTGTTTAAAGATGAGGTGCGTGCTTTGGGTAGTGAATTGGGCTTGCCGGATGAGATGGTATGGAGGCAGCCATTCCCGGGACCAGGCTTGGGAATCCGTATTTTAGGTGAGATCACTGAGGAAAAGCTGGAAATGGTTCGGGAGTCCGATGCCATATTGCGTGAGGAAATTGCGAAGGCAGGACTGCAGCGTGAGATCTGGCAATATTTTACCGCTTTAACCAATATGCGCTCTGTTGGCGTCATGGGGGATCAGCGCACATATGATTATGCGGTGGCAATACGGGCAGTGACGTCAATTGATGGCATGACAGCGGATTGGGCGAAAATACCGTATGATGTGTTGAGCATAGTGTCAAATCGCATTGTGAATGAAGTAAAGCATGTGAACCGGGTGCTGTTGGATATAACGAGCAAGCCACCGGGAACGATTGAGTTCGAGTGATGAAATAGACTTTTGAAACCTAGTGTTTATGCGGGTTGCAAGCAAATTTGTTTAAGTTTTGGAAACGATTTGGCAACATTTATAACATCACGCACTGGATAATTACATCAATGGCATAGAAAAACCTTGCTGATTTTCAGATATGTAACTGAATATCAGCAAGGTCTTTTTATGCTCATTTCTGCTTTTTCTTTTTAGATGTTTTCTTTTCCTCTTTTTCTATCTTAGCTAATTCTTCCATGAGCATATCACTGACCGCCTGTGAGGGGATTTTCGCCCAATGCTGTGAGGTGTCCAGTTCCGGGTATTGATACCGCCACTGGTCGTATTCCTCTTTGGTAATCTCGCCCTGTTCCAACTTGGCGGCTTGCTCCTGCCATGCGTGGAACATATCGAACATGGACGTATAAGTGGAATAGTCGGACTTGTCAAGGCGCAGGCAGATTTCCCCGTCAATCTCCCCGATTTTCAGCCCGTACATATCTTCCAACGCAAAGAGTGTGTGCATAAGCCCGATATAGGTATCAATATCCGGCACGGTGAGGGCGTGGGTGCTTACATCAAAGATATTCGCCATTTCTTTTACAAGGTCGTGCTTTGGTGTCCTCGCTTCGGTTTCATACTGTGCCATGCGGACATCAGAGGTCTTTCCGAGAAAACCGAGGATTTCGCCTAACTGTTTCTGTGTCATGCCTTTTCGGTTGCGGAAAAAGCGGATACGTTTGCCGATTGCCATAGTAAAACCTCCGTT
>CANDJN010000013.1 GCA_947385085.1 uncultured Erysipelotrichaceae bacterium
CTATTTCAATCGTACCACATAATTGAGCGTTTTCGTTGTTTATCATCGTTTCCAAAGCTCATAATATCTTATGACGATTCTCAAATACACATTGAACAGATACATTCAGATCTGCCGCTGTTTTCTTGATAGGAATAGAATTTAATGTATCCAATACTATTTTTTGAAACATACTGCGTTCAATCTTAGAATACATCGTTATCGTGTGTGAGTTATAGGTAAAAATATGTTTACACGCTTTGCATTGATAACGTTGCTTTCCTTTATTAAATCCTTTTTTGATCATTCTTGATTTTTTAGCGCAGTAAGGGCAAACGGCAGGTTTCAAATCTTTGTCAATTTCATTCAAATGAAGTGCATCGATAATAAATGACTCAAGTTTCCGTTTTTGATATGGCGTTAATCCTGTGACTGCTTTTAATAATTCTCTTTGTTTCATAAATGATTACCTTCTTTCTTGATATGATTCTATCATATATTGTGACATCATTTATGTAACAACTATTTTTTTAGGTACTCTTTGGTTGAATTAAGCGAAATTTTTTATTTTTATTAAAATCTTTTGATTCATAAAACGGATATTTTGCGTATAAGAAAAGCAGTGTATGAATTCATACACCAAATTTCATAACCTGTTATTTCATTATCGCAGTGTGCTTAAAATATTTTCAAATGCTTCATCCCATTCCCGAAATTTTAACAATTCCCAATACACTCCTCCATAGCGCTTTAATTCTTCATATAAGGGGGCGATTTCAAGAATTTCCTCTGTTGTTTTCTCTTTCATTTCCACTTCGCAATGCGCGAATAAGGTAAGGGTATAAAAGGCTTCTTCTGCAGTGTTGTACTCTCCATTGCGATACGTAATCGGTCCAAAGGGTTTCTTTTCATCATAATCACCCGTTTTTTCCTCTTTATTTGGCTGATGATTGGCACGATATAGATCTGTGCCGATATACAAAGCGGTACAACCCAAAACTGTCGCAGTGGATAGCGTCGCAAAGCGTAAAAGCTTGCGTCCCATTGATATATGGAGAATTCCCCATGCCGGGATAGAAATATTCAGCGCCGCATATTCACTCATAAAGAATCCGCTTAACAATACCGCCATATCCATACTGCGGAAGTTCAATTTCACATCTTCACGATTCTGATACTGCTCAATCATCATACGCAGTACTTCTCGTGCTCTTTTTAGCCTTGTCTTCACCGTTCCATCCGGCACTTGTAATGCCGCTGCTATTTCCATAACGCTCATTTGCGAAAAATAACGTAATACTAACACCATGCGATAGCGTTCATCCATTTGTTTTAAAAAATATTCCAACAATTCATAATCGGAAGAAAAATGCATGCTCGCTTCCGGAATAAACTGACTTCGTTCCTCTTCCTTCAACTGAAACACCACATGATCATCCGGCAGTGATGTCGTCTTATTCTTACGAAATAAATCACTGGCTTTACTTGCGACAATGCGATTCAGCCACTGCACAAACAGTTTATTATCATGTAAGCTAGAAAGTGACTTATTAACCTGAATGAAGGTCTCCTGCGCAATATCCTTAGCATCTGCTTGATTACCGCTGATTTTCAACGCCGCATAATAAGTTTTTTTATAAAAGCGCTGATACAGTTCCTGAAATGCCTGTTCATCCCCATCCTTGACCAATTCCAGTAAATCATTTAATTCCATTTCACTCATAATTATCACTTCCTATATGATTAGAATAGTATAAGAATTTTTTTCTGTCAATAAGGAAATGAATTATTTTTAAAAAATTAATTTGAAAAATATACATATTATGGATAAACATTTGATTTTATATATAAATTAGTACTTTTTTTACCTTGTCACGTTTAATTTTATAGGTGATACAATGTAACATCTCATTATTAAGATATGGTTAAAAATAAATGTTGATAAACATTACAGAAACAAAGAAACAATACCATTGTATAAACAAATCATTCCGTGACTTCCTGCTTAGAAATAAAAGATGTCAAATAAATAGGCAGACATAATATATCTTTATCCTTCGATATATCCTTGGTATGAATAATATAGCGGTTTAATATACGCTCAGAGAATTTTGCATAGAATAGATCAAGCGAAGGATGCTTTCGATATTGTGAAGACTTTACTTCGATCGGACATATTTTATTTCTTTTGGAGATGATAAAATCAATCTCGTAATTCCTTTTTTTACCTTCCTGAGAAAACGTATGATAAAACAAGTCATTCCCTGTAGCGGTTAAAATTTGAGCGACCGCATTTTCGTAAAGATACCCCAAATTAATTGATAATTTATCATTTAATAATTTTTCATAAATGATGTTTTCAGTAAAATCCTTATCTTTAAATTGCAGTGTTACAAATAATCCGGTATCAGCCATATATAATTTAAACTGATTCAAATCTTTATAGGCAGACAAACCGATCTCAGGATTATTTGCGTGGTAAGCGATGGATACCACTTTGGAATCTTTTAGCTCGGATATCAAGCTAAGAATGGTAGTATCACTTGTTTTATAGGAATTTAAAACCTTCTTTATTTGAAATCCCTTGGCATTTTTATTCAGCTGCGAAGGGATTGCTTCAAAAAGCATCGCAAGGCGTTCGGTCGGATCAATTTTTCTAAAATCATCTTCATAAAGCTGAATAATATCTCTTTTTACAGCGTCTACTCTTTTGAAGTTATTCGTGTTTATGTATTCATTCACTGCTTGCGGCATACCGCCGACAAGCATATAAAGTCTAAAATCACGCATCAATTTTCGATTCAGCTTTTCTCCGAAATTCTTATTTGAGTTCAATACACCTTTCAATAAATTCATGGTAGATGTATCGTGACATGCCCATAAAAATTCTTCATAGTCCATAGGATGCATCTGAATTTTTCTTTCTTCACTGGGAATTAAAATATCTTTTACGTTCTTTTTTATTGAAATCAGCGAACCGGTTTCGATATAGTCATATCTTCCATCCTTTACCAATACTTTGATTGCTTGCCTTGCTTTGGGACATAGCTGGATTTCATCAAAAATAATCACAGAATTTCTATCCTTTAGCTCCACATGATATTGTAACTGAAGCTGGAGAAAAAAATAATTTAAATCAGACATATCGTCAAATAATTCTCTGATGTCAGGAGAAGCTATGGCAAAGTCAATGAGAATGTAGGATGCATATTCATTTTTTGCGAATGCCTCTACAACCGTCGATTTTCCTACTCGTCTGGCACCTTCAATTAATAAGGCGGTTTTTCCATCCGCATTATTTTTCCAATCCTTAATTTTTGAATATATCTTTCTTTGAAACATAGGCTCGACCCCTCCTACCATGTAGTATAACTAAAAACAGGTCAAACTTCAACGCTTACCTCCAATTTCCGCATTTCAAAAACAGTCAAAACATCCAATTTCCGCATTTCAAAAACACATTGAACCTCCAATTTCCGCATTTCAAACAAATATAAGTATAAGCAATAATTCATTTAATGAATAAATTCTTTCTTCATTGTTAAGATTTGTTTTGTCAAAAACAAGCATATAAAAAGGCGGCTTTTCCATATCGGTTTGCCTGCCTTTTTCTGCTTAACGCTTTGCCAATTCCTGCTTAATTAACTGATTGGTCATAGCGGGGTTGGCGGTTCCCTTTGAGGCCTTCATGACCTGTCCGACCAAATAACCTACGGCTCGATCCTTGCCGTTTTTAAAATCTTCAATCGACTGCGGATTCTGATCAAGTACATCCTGAATCAGCTTTAATAATTCGGTACTGTCGGACATTTGCTTCATGCCTTTTTCTTTGACCACCTGCTGAGGATTTTTTCCCTTCATGATTTCTTCAAATACGACCTTGGCCTGCTTGGAAGAAATGGTTCCCGCCTTAATCATATTAATCATTTCGGCTAAGTGCTTGGGATCGCAAGGGTTATTTTCCCATTTACAGTTGATCTTATTTAAGGCCGCGGTGAGCTCGGTAATCGTCCAGTTCGCTGCCATTTTGTATTCCTTTGTATGCATACATACGGCGTCATAGAAGTCTGCCAATGCGCGATTATTCACCAATACCCCGGCATCATATTCATTCAAGCCGAATTCCTGTTGATAGCGCTGCTTGCGTTCATCCGGCAATTCCGGCAGCTGCTTTTGAATTTCAGCGATCCAGGCATCATCCAAACGAATCGGAAAAATATTTGGTTCGGGGAAATACTTATAATCGACATTGCCTTCTTTTTTACGCATGGATACCGTTGCCTTTGCGGCTTCATCATAACGACGTGTTTCCTGAATCACCGGTTCTCCCTTTTCAATCAAGGCTGCTTGTCGCTGTACTTCGTATTCCACCGCCTTTTGTACATTGGCAATCGAATTTAAGTTCTTGATTTCCGTTTTCACGCCAAAGGTATCGCTGCCTTTTTCTCTGAGGGAAATATTAACATCGCAGCGCATACTGCCTTCTTCCATTTTGACATCGCTCACATCAAGGTATTCCAAGATAGAGCGCAGTTTTTCCACATAAGCCGCTGCTTCTTTGCCTGAGCGCATATCGGCTTCGGAAACAATCTCTACTAACGGCGTACCGGCACGGTTAAAATCAATTAGCGTTCCGGCATCGTTATGAAACTGCTTGGCGGTATCTTCCTCCATATGAATGCGATTCAAACGGATGGCTTTCTTACCATCTGCCGTTTCAATTTCCACATATCCGCCGCGGCCGATCGGGTGAAACTGTTGGGTGATTTGAAAGCCCTTCGGCAAATCAGAATAATAATAATTCTTACGATCAAATTTGACTAATGGATCAATATCACAATGCAGGGCAGTGGCGGCCATAACAGCCAAACGTACTGCTTCTTGATTCACGCACGGTAATGTACCGGGATGCCCTAAATCAACCTCATTGACACAGCTGTTTGCCGGAGCGCCGAATTTTACCGGAGCTGAGGAAAACATTTTGGTTTTGGTTTTTAATTCACAGTGGATTTCTATTCCGATTACGGTTTCAAAATTCATGCTTCCACCTCCGCGGTTTTTCCTTTCCAACCGGTTTCTTCTTCAATCGCCAATGCGATATTAAACATCGTTTGTTCATCAAACGGCTTTGCCATCAAATTGACGCCAATCGGCATATTGGAGAACATGCCGCTGGGGACGCTGATGCTGGGATAACCGCTGAAATTACCCAGAATCATATGATTTTCCGCCACCAGATATGTATCGCTCAAACCTAGTTCCACACTATCTTCGGGATGAGGCGCGATTGTGCTGGTAGCCGGAGCGACCGTAATATCATAGCGATCTAACACGCTCTTTAGCTCATTGACAATCAAACGGCGTACCTGTTGCGCCTTGCGGAACAGCTTGTCTTGATTTTCCACAAACAGCGAATAGCTGCCAACCACAAAGCGCTTGCGGATATGGGAAGAAAAGCCCTTGGTACGGGATTGGATCATCACTTCCTCAACACTGTCTCCTGCTTCCCGCACACCAAAGCGGATGCCATCCAGATTTGCATGATTGGCGGTCGCTTCCGCATTGGCAATGATATAGTATGTCGGCAGAATTACCGATAACAAGTCATCGGGCAGATGAACAGATTCCACGATCGCTCCGCGCGCTTTCAGCTTATCGATCACCGCATTGAAGTTTTCAAGGATTTCTTCCTCGCTAATCGCATTGGGAATATTGTCAATTACCGCGATGCGCTTGCCGTGCAGATCACTGTTTAAAGCCGCTTCATAATCGCCTACCGGCTCATAGGAGCTTGTCATATCACGATCATCACGTCCTGCCAATACGCTAAGCGCGCGTGCCGCATCCGCCACTGCCGTAGTGAAATAGCCTACATGATCCAAGGAAGATGCATAAGGTATAATGCCATAACGTGAAATTCTTCCATACGTTGGCTTCACACCGATGATCCCATTATAGGCTGCCGGTTTGCGCACGCTGTCACCGGTATCCGTACCGATCGTTAACGGACTGATGCCTGCCGCACATAGCACCGCAGAACCACCGCTTGATCCACCGGAGATGCGCGTTAAATCATAGGGATTGTGAACGGGACCGGTATAGGCAGAAAGATTGGTGCCGCCCATGCCCAGCTCATCCATGCTGGCCTTTGCGATAATAATTGCCCCAGCCGCTGTCAGCTTTTCACATATCGCGGCGTCGTATACCGGTACATAATTGCTTAAAATGCGTGAAGATGCGGTTGTTAAAACACCCTTGGTATTGACGTTATCCTTTAGCACTACCGGAATCCCATAAAGCGGTAGGCTGGAATCCATCGTCTCCAAGCGTTTCAGCTGTTCTTCCACATCCACAAAGGTCACCACCGCATTGAGCTGCGGCTGGGTGCGTTTCGCCCTTTCAATCGCCTCATAGACGCGTGTTTTTACATCTTGACTGCGCCACTTTGCCATTTCCATGTTACTTCACCACCTTCGGCACATGAATATGCCCTGCCATCACCGACTGCGCATTGCTTAATGCATCCTCACGGCTCAGCGTATGGGCAACCTCATCCGCTCTTAAAAACGTGGTTTCCGCTTCAAAAGGATACACCATCGGCTCTACGCCGCTTGTATCAATGCGCTCCAGTAAAGCAATCTGCTTATCCAGTGTTTCAAACTCTTCCTGTAATTGTTCAATTTCTGTTTCATTGACATCAAACATCAGCTGGTGCGCCAAATGCTTGAAATACTCCTGATCCTTCTGTTCCATACTTCCTCCTTTACAACAGCGTATTGACTTCTACATCTTTATCGCCGATATTGCGTACCATCGTCGCTATCGTTATATCTTGACAGCGTACCTCCACCTGAATTTTATAATCCAGCGATGAGAAGGTACCTAACAGGGATTTCAAATATTGAGTAAGTGATAATGCCTCGGTTGCGGTTTTGGCATACATTTCTACTGTGATATGTAATTCACTGAGCGTTCCATCGCTGAAACGACCCTTGCCGATCATACTGACATCATCGGGCAAAAAGTTAGCCAGCGAATTTTTTACCTGTAAAAACTGAGTGGCACTCGCATTATCCAAAGCGGACGCCTCATCACCGGGGAACATTACCCATTGTTCATCAATATCGGAAAAGCGTGCGCTTCGACCCTCAAAATACGCTTCGCTAAAAAACGCTCCGGGCAGTGTGCTCTCCGTTGACATATTCTTGTATAGCGCCACATAAATCGGCATGGAATCACCGATTTCCGGCATCTTGCGCAAATACGTGACGAGCTTGCGCGCCGCTTCTTCTCCAAACGCTTGAAGACGATCATCGCTGACCGTAAGATTTTGATCGCCGACCACCCCGTTGAGCACCAGCGCAATGCCGACGCCCTTGGTTTCCTTGTCGCGAATGAAATCCACTTCATAAATATCGCGTACCAGCACTGCCCCTTTAACAATGCCCTTGCCTGTTTCAAATTCAGCGTCATTTGCCGGATTCAGCGCATCGGGATTACTGTCGGACTCCCTGCTTAACAAATTATCCAGTTCATCATAAACCAAGAATTGGCCTTCCTGAATCGTATAGCTGCTGGGTGAAAAACGTCCCTTCGCATAGTTTAACAGTCCCGTTCCGATATATAAATTATCCACCAGCGAAGCATTGCGTATTTGATGTTGCTGGCGTGCGGTGGTGCTTTGAAACGGCAAAGCCGCGCCATAGTCACCCGACTGCAGCGCCTTGGTTTCCACCATTGTTTCCGGATTATCATCATCCGGTGAGGAGCAGCCGCTGAGTAACACTGCGATGCTGCAAGTGATCAGCGCCAGAGATTTAATGTTCATATCGTTTCACCTCTTCCATAAAGGTTGCTTCATCCATTGTATTCACCCCCAAAGACTGAGCCTTGGTTAGCTTACTGCCTGCCGCATCTCCATATATGACAAGATCGGTTTTCTTTGAAACAGAACCAGTCACATTGGCGCCAAGTGAAGTTAACAGATCCTTGGCCTCATTGCGTGTTAGCTGGGTTAAGGAGCCGGTCAGCACAATCGTCAAACCGCTGAATTGACTTTCCACAATGTCCTGCTTTGGTGCGCTCATCTGTACGCCTGCTTCCCTTAAATGCGCAATTAATATTTGGTTGCGCTCCTCCGCAAAGAAAGCGCACAGCGATTGTGCCGTTATCTCCCCGATATCTCTGATTTCCACAAGATCATCGACTTCAGCACTCATCAACGCATCCATCGTTCCATATTCCTGCGCTAAAATACGCGCTGCCTTCTTGCCGACCTGACGAATACCCAAGCCAAAGATCAGCGAATCCAAGCCCTTGGCTTTGCTTGTTTCAATCGCCGCCACCATTTTTTCAAAGCTTTTTTCCTGAAAGCCCTCCATGGCGATGATTTCATCACGATGATCCTTCAGATGATAAATATCCTCTACCGTATTCAATAATCCGTGATGATGGAAAAATTCTATTTTCTTATCGCCCAGCGTGTCGATATCCATCGCATCGCGACTGGCAAAATGAATGATGCTCTCGACAACCCGGGCGGGACAGTCCTGATTGATACAATAATGAGCAGCTTCATCCTTAAGACGAACGATGTGGGAACCACAGATCGGACAAAGCTTTGGGAATTCATACGGCTGTTGATGCCCATCACGCTTCTGCGGCAATGAACGCACTACCTCCGGTATGATGTCACCCGCTTTGCGAATGACCACCATATCGTGAATGCGCACATCCTTTTGCGCGATCATATCTTCATTATGTAAGGTTGCGGCCGATACGCTCGTTCCGGCCACCCGCACCGGCTCTAATACGGCATTGGGCGTAATGCGTCCGGTCCGGCCCACACTCAAGACGATATCGAGTAAGCGTGTTTCCACTTCCTCGGCCGGGAATTTATACGCAATGGCCCAGCGGGGCGTCTTTACCGTATAGCCCATCTGTTCCTGTTGACTCAGATCATCCAGCTTGATCACGATGCCGTCGATTTCATAAGGCAGCGTTGATCGCTGTTCGCTCATGGTTTGAATATAGTCCCAAACCTCATCCATGCTTTGACATAAGCGCCGCTTTGGATTGGTTCGCACATGAAGCTCATCCATGCGCTCCATTGCTTCATGGTGGGTTTGAATGCCGAATTCAGCGGCATTGACAAAATAATACCAAAAGGCATCCAGCTTGCGCTGTGCCGCAATGGATGAATCCAATTGCCGAATACTGCCGGCCGCCGCATTACGCGGGTTCGCAAAGCGCTCTTCATGATTTTCTTCACGTTTGGCATTGAGCTGTTCAAAGCTCTTTTTCGGCATATAGACTTCCCCGCGCAGCTCGATTTCCCCCTCCATATCAATGTGCATCGGAATGGAGCGGATCGTGCGGACGTTGTTCGTCACATCTTCCCCGACATTGCCATCCCCCCGCGTCACCGCCTGAACAAAACGTCCCTCGCGATAGAGAATGGACATCGCCAAGCCGTCAATTTTCAATTCTACCATATACCGGGGAGTTTCCACCTCTGCGCGCACCCGCAGATCAAAGCTATCCAAATCCTCACGATTGTACGCATTGCCAAGACTTAACATCATCCGCTGATGCGTCACCTGTTCAAAGCCTTTGAGCACCGCTCCGCCGACTCGCTGGGTAATGGAATTCGGATCCAGAAACTGTGGAAAATCCGTTTCCAGCGCCGTCAGTTCCTGATAATAACGATCGTATTCGCGATCACTCACGCTGGGCTGATCCAGCACATAATATTCATAAGCCAGGCGATCCAAAATCGTTCGTAATTCATGGATTCGCTTACTTGCTGTTTCCTTTTCCATACGCTCCTCCTATTTTTTTCGCAACGAAGGATGATCCGCCATGATTTTACGAATCCCGAATTTATGATCAAAAGCCACCGTAGCCAAATTGTCCTTGATGCTGATGATCACACCCTCGCCAAAGGCAGTATGCTCCACCACATCTCCCTTATGCAATTTTCCCGTGCGCCGCTTAGTGCCTTCTTCGCGTACTTCCTGGGGCATCGGCTGCTTTGCCTGACTGCCGACAGACGATAAAAACGACTCGGCGAAGATGCCAAACGACTGCTTTGGTTTCGGCTCACGACGCTGCATTGCACCGTGATAAGGAACATTCGCATAGCGGTTGATTCCCACCTCTTCCACATATTCCTCGGGAATTTCCTTCACAAAGCACGATGTGGTTTTGATGCGATCCAGCATATAGCTGTATCCTTGCGCATCGGATAGATACAGCTGCTGCTTGGCTCTTGTATATGCGACATAGGCAAGACGGCGTTCTTCTTCCATCGCTTCCCGGCCGCCTTCCTGAACGCTTCGCTCATTGGGGAAAATCCCCTCGCATAAGCTGTAGACAAACACATAATTGAATTCCAGACCCTTTGCCGCATGGATCGTCATGAGCTGAACAAACTGGGCTTGAGGATCGTCAATTTCTTCTTTATCGGTATACAAGCTAATCATCTGCAAGTAATCATCCAGCGTTGCCTGCGGATCGTTTTCCATAAACACTTCCATATCATGAAGCAATTCCTTGATGTTCTCGATGCGTTCGATTTCCTTTTCATTTTCCAGCATTCGCATATATCCGCTTTGATCCAGCACGGTTTCTAACAGCGTATCAATGCTGAGATCATCACGCATGGCACGGCAGCGTTCAATCACCTCGACAAATTCCCGGATCATCACCGCTGCTCTGCTTGACTGATTGGCAAAGGTTTTGCACGCCTCATACAGATTCGTATTTTGTTCCCGGGCGATTTCCTCCAGGCGCTCCATCGTTTTATTGCCCACCCCACGGCGTGGCACATTGATGATGCGCTTGATCGCCAGATCCTTCCACAATTCCTTCGGATCCACTTCACTCGCCTGTCCCAATAAGCGCAAATAGCTGAGCGCATCCTTAATTTCCGCACGATCGTAAAAGCGAATGCCGCCGTAGATCCGATAAGGAATATTCGCTTCCAGCAGCGCTTTTTCTAACGAACGGGATAAATAATTACTGCGATACAGCACCGCAATTTCTTTCAGATTCACGCCCTGTTGATGTAAAGTGCGAATCCGCGATGCCACCCACACCGGTTCATTGTAATCATCCATTGCGGAAAAGTGAATGATTTTTCCGCTTCCCTCATTACGGGTAAACAATTCCTTTTCGATCCGGTTTTGATTGTGCGCAATCAGCGCATTGGCACCGTTCAAAATGGCCTGCGTACTGCGATAGTTCTCATTTAAAATCACGGTTTTGCAGTTGGGAAAGTCCCGTTCAAAATTCATGATGATATCCACTTGCGCCCCGCGCCATGTATAAATCGTCTGATCCGGATCACCCACGACGCACAAAAACGCATCCTCACCGGTCAGTTCCGTGATGATCTCGTATTGAAGCTGATCGACATCTTGAAATTCATCCACATGGATATAACGGAAACGGCGCTGCCATTTGGCTTTCAGCTCCGGTTTGTTTTTCAACAGCCGATGTGTAAACAGCAAAAGATCGTCAAAATCCAGTGCCATCATATCATGGAGCCGTTTATCATAAAATGCGTAGACCTGTGCCTTGATGCGCTCCCCTTCCCATGTTCCGGCCTGTGTCATCGCCGTTTCCGGATCAATGAAACGTGTTTTTTGCCGCGATATGTAACTGAGCACATGGGCATAGCTATAGCTTTTCACATCAATGTTATATTCTTTATAGGCTTCTTTTAAAATGCTTTTCTGATCATCACTGTCCACAATCGTAAAATTGCGCGGATAACCGAGTTCATAAATATCTTCACGCAGCAGGCGGACACAAAAGGAGTGAATCGTAGAGATCTGAATCCCCCGACTCATATCACCGAGGTAAGAAAAAACCCGCTCTTTCATTTCACGCGCTGCCTTATTGGTAAATGTAATTGCCAGAATCTGATGCGGCCATACATGGCATTCATCAATCAGATAAGCGATCCGACTCGTTACCACCCGCGTTTTTCCACTGCCCGCTCCCGCAATGATGCGCAAGTGCTGATCAATACACAAAACCGCTTCTTTCTGACGCTCGTTTAAACCTGTTAATACCGACACCAAATCACCTCACGCTTAATTATATCACAAGTGCCTTTTGAGTGCGATAAGAAAGCGTCAAGACGTTTGAAATTGTCATGCGATGAAATATAAAATAGAAACAAAAGCTTTTACATCGCAATGTCTACATGAATCAAGCTTTCCCTTATCCACACAGTGATAATTAAAAAAATGCCTGATCGCTAACGATCAAAGCATTGTTTTTATAACCCTAAAAGCTGTCTTTTCTTCTGTTCGAACTCCTCTTGGGTAATCACACCCATATCGAGCAGATTTTTAAACTTCATGATCTCATCCGCACTGCTTTGTGAATCGGCTTGATATTCCTGCCTTTCTCCCTTATGAGAAAGCAGCAGCTCATGAATCTTATCATTGATTTTCTGTGCCTGCCCCTTCAACAGCGCCACATTAAACACTTCTTTCATCGTGTCGATTGTGACTACCCCATATATCAATCCCGTACTAAGCGTAATGTCATTCAAATAATCAATCGCAACCGACTGTACCTCTTGTCCGATTGCTTTTTTCTGAGCCATGATAATTCGCTCATTGGTAAGCGCATAAGCGTAATTCCCATCATGTTTGGCGCCCCCTACATAGTTATGTAATCCCATAAAACACATTAGAACCTGCTCATCACGATGAAGTGCGTTCTCGATCAAGGCAAAATGCTTGATTCCCCATTTCCTCGTCAAGCCTTCGCCGTAATCATTATCGAGGCAATACTGATACATTTCTTCTGCTGTATTCATTTCATTCATCTCCTATACAGTAACTAAAAACATTATATCGTATGCCCGAAAAAAAGTATAGTTTAATTTTAAAGAATAGGTTACTTTACCCTTTTTATGTGTTTCTAGAATTTAAATTTTCAAACTAGAACTTAGGTTTTCAATCGACCATTTATCCATGATTGATTAAAATATGCTTTCATAACCAAAGCATGCATACCCTTGATATTAGTTAGTTGAATCCACTTGTTAATATTTCACACATCATTTTATGCCCTTATCAGCATACCCAAAAAGCAGGTAATGCACTTTTGGTTGAAGTATATTTACCTGCTTTTTCAAATTATAAGAATGTTGCCTACAATATTGTTAGAGAAGTTATCATTAAACTGACTTATTTTCTTGAATACACAATTTTAGAACGTCTTTCATCTAATAAGTTAAATCTTCACCATTGGATTCAATGACTTTCTTATACCAGTAAAAGCTCTTTTTAGGTGTTCTGTCATAAGAACCATTACCATAATCATCCGCATCCACATATACAAAGCCATATCTTTTAGCCATTTCCGAACAGGAAGAACTAACAAGATCAATCCAGCCCCAATAGGTAACGCCAAACACATCAACACCATCGCCGATCGCAAGCTTCAACTGTTCTAATAACTTAGATAAAAATTCAATTCTGTGATCGTCCTCTACTATGCCTTCTTCATTGGGAACTTCTACCTTTGCTGTACCGATTTCAGAGATAAAAATCGGTAGATGGTAGCGATCATAAATTTGGTTTAAGGCAATCCGTATTCCTACGGTATCGATGGGCTCTCCCCATTCCGTCGTCAGTAAATAGGGATTGTTGGTTTCCGGGGTTGAAAACAGTGGTGGAATCTCCAATTTATCACTTCGATATTTTGAAGTATTTGTTCTGTAATAACTAATAGAAATAAAATCGACCTTTCCTTTTTGGAGAATCTCTAATTCATCATCGGTATAATTGATCGTGATTCCTTTATCAATAAAATAGCGATCTAAATAATGAGGAATCTCACCCTTACACTGCACATCTGAGAAAAAGAAATTAAAGTACGTATCAAACAGCTGTTGTAAATTATCTTCCGGCTTACAGGTTCTAGGAAAATAAGTTTGTTTCCACAGCATATTACCGACTTTTAAAGTATCGTCTAATTCATGTGCATAAATGACCGTTTTTGCAGCCGCAAGAAACATGTGGAAAAAGCATCGAAATATGAGCTGATCTTTACTCAGCGTTGATTGATCAGGTAAAGCACCAAAGCAGGTTGAGATACTAGAAAGTCCCATATTGAGTTCATTAAACGTCAACCAATACTTTACTTTTTTATGATACCTGTTTAAAATTGTTTTTGCATATTTCACAAATAAATCAATGGTTTCTTTAGACTCGAAGCCATTATACTTATTGGTAATCGCAATCGGATAATCATAATGCAAAGTCGTAATCATTGGTTCAATGCCATATTTTAAGCATTCATCGATAACTCGGTCATAGAATTGTAATCCTTCTTCATTTGGTTCATTTTCAAATCCAGTCGGATAAATTCTGGACCATGCGATAGAAAACCGATATACTTTAAAACCCATTTGTGCCATCAATGCAATATCTTCTTTATAACGATGATAAAAATCATTACCTCTTCTTTTCGGAAAATTCCAATCCTTTTCATGCTTGATCGCCTCATCAATAGAAGCTTTGGACTGCCGGAAAGTCTCTCCGACCGTGCTTCTGTCATCTATGGAAATATATGGTAATAAATCCGTTGTGGCCAATCCCCTATGATCTGTATCATATGCGCCTTCTATCTGATTAGCGGCGGTAGCTCCTCCCCATAGAAATCCTTTTGGAAATTCCGCCTTTGACTTATTCATTTTATACATTTGTATTCTCCTCAACTTTTGTTATTTTATCATTCAACTTTTCAGTAATGCCGATGATCTTTTTTGCGATATGGTATTCTGAATAAATAGTCATCAACGTATCCTGTGCGTGAGTGAAAAGAATGGAATATTCTTCAGGATAGATTTCAGAAGCAATATTCTGCAATACACATGTCTGAACCTTATGTGCTAACACGATTTCTTTGTGAGCATCGTTCAATCGCCTTGCTGCTTTTTCAAATTCAAAATTACTGATACTGTCAAATGCTTCAAGAATCATATTCCTACTTTCTCCTGCATGTAACAAAATTTCCATTGCCTCATTAATCATTTTATTATCCTTATCCATTTTTACATCCTACTTTCTACTCACTTTAGTCCGTACTGCTTAATACGTAATCATCACTTTTTTTCAAGCTCTTTTTCTGTTCCTCTTCTAATGCAAGCTCTTCATTCAAACACTGTTTTTCATATACTTTAAAGAATGGATACCAGACAAGCGCAGAAATGCCGATAATTACTGCCACTAAGATTACACCGCTAATTGATTTCGATACAAAGATGGCCGCTATGATGTTCGGCAAATACCACAATGCAAAATTTTCATAGGGAATGGCAACCAAACCGGTTTTCAATGCACCATAAGATATAATAACAGCCAATAGATTACAAATCCACATAGGAATCATCAAGATTGGGTTCCATGCCACAGAACCAAACACAATCGGCTCGTTGATATTCATTAGATTCGGAATAAATGATGTTCTGCCCAAAGCCTTTAATTTCTTAGATTTAGACAGACAGAAATAAATTACCAGCATGAACGTAAGACCACGCCCGCCTATAGAAACATAAGTATTTCTCCACATATCCGTAAATACATATTCAGCAGCTCCTCCGGCAGCAACCGCAGAAGCATTTGCAGCTAAACTGACGGCACACATCGTTGCCTGTACAGGGGTAAAAACCCAGCCGGAAATACCCATGGAATAGAAGATAGTCATAATCAGTTCCATAAAAATACAGCCCCAAATGCTATTGGTTATATTGACAAATGGCATGAATACGTTTGAGATCACATTATATAAATCAATATTAAATTGAATAACAAGCAACCAACCGGTGAAAATCGTAAGGGTTACAGGAAACAGAGTATCAAACCATTCCTTACAAAAATCCGGCAATGCGTTATCTTCACTAAAGATACTGATCTTTGCGAATATACTAAATACAAAAGAGGTAAATATACCGGATATAATCGCAACAAACATTCCGCCGGCGCCAAAGCAAGAAAAGTCATAGCAGTATTTGCCCGCTTCATCCACGGTGGGATTGACAAAAATCATAAACAGGGCAATGCCTGTCATTGCCGCAACAAACTTTCCTTTTGTATTTCCTTTTCTTTCACAAACATAATAAGGCACTAAGAAAGCGACAAACAATGACATCAAGCCGAAAGTATATGTACTCAAAGCGCCCAAATCCGGTAATGATGTTATATATTCACGAATGACGTAGTTATAAATCGTAATGAGTGAACTCACCAAAATCATCGGCATCGTTTTAATAATTGCACTTTGTATTCCGGATATGTAAGCGTTGCCGGCTACTTTTTGTAATACCGGAGCTACTTTTTCACTAATAAAAAGCATAAACTTTTTCATATGTTATCTCCCTTCATTCATTTTCTGAAGTATATGTTCCAAGACTTCCGCACCATTTAAAGTCGCATAATGTCTCTGATCAATCACTTCAATAATTTTATTCTCATTTTCAAAACTCTTTCGAAACTCTGCTAAACGATAGCCTATATGAGGTCCCAATAACAAAACATCATAATCGGCAATAACACCTTGTACCTCCGTGTCGCTGACCGCCCTAATTTGGGCTTGAATCCCTTTTGCTTTAGCGGCTTTTCTCATACTTTGTGCTATAAATCCACTAGAAGCACCACATCCGCAAGCTAATAAAATATTGATCATCAGATCCACCTCCTGACAAAATATTAGCAATTATCATTTATAAAATAAAATCTTTATATTTCCGTTTGATTGCCACTTTTTCCTGTTTACAATTATGCCAAAGGATGTGAAAATTTACAATTTCAACCGCTTTCCTAACCTTAGGAAAATTATTGGATTGAATAAAAATTATAATATTGGTAAACTAAAATCATGAAGCTAGATAATAAAACGCTTATTAACAAAATTAAAAATGAAAAAACATGGATTTCTGCCAAAGAATTGGCTGAATTTTTTGGTGTTTCCTCACGTACGATTCGCAATCGAATCAATGAAATCAATCATTATACAACACTGATTCAATCATCCTACCGTGGTTATCTTTACAATTCTACAGCTAATTGTGAAATTGAAAATAAATCAAACAAAAATAATAATGAATTGGTGGAATTTATACTAAGAAAATTAATTCAAGACAAAGAGCTAATTAATATTTATGATTTAGCAGATTCTATGTATATCAGTGATTCTCAATTTGAAAGAACACTCAATCAGGTAAAAGAATACATTACACTTTTTAATTTAGAATTGTTTCGAAGAAGAAATATGATTCAATTACAAGGAAATGAGCTGGATAAGCGAAGATTAATTAACAACCTGATCAGAAAAGAAAATGCGAATGGCTTTTTATCATCAGATACCATTGAATCCTTTATATCTCATAATGATTTAGAATTGATAAAAAACAGCATACAAAGCATATTTGAAGAGCATAAAATTAATGTGAATGACTATGGTTATTATACAATTCTGCTGCATATCATTATTATTCATTATCGAGCAAGTCAAAGGAATTACGATGATAATACTCATGCACCTGCATTTAATGAAAATGATCAAGCTTATAAAGTTGCCAGTGAAATCATTGAAATCATAAATAAGCAGCATAATATAACTTTGCCAAGCCAAGAACTTTATAATTTGACCATTATCATTAACAATAATTGTACGAACGCAATTCACCGTGATAATTATGCATTGGATCCTGAATCCTGCATTGGAAGCAAATATATCAATCTTACCAAAGCGATATTAAATAAATTAGTTGAGAATTATTATCTTACACCTTTTTCTGATGAATTTATAATTAATCTCTCTATTCATATTAAAAATCTTATAAGTCGCAGTGAAAACAATACTTACACTATGAATCCTTTAGCATCTAAATTTAAGGAACAATATCCGCTGATCTATGACATGGCTTCTTTTATTATGAAAGAAGTAAATAAGTTCACTCATATTAATATTATTGATGATGAAATCGCCTTCATTGCTTTTCACATTGGTTCCTACATTGAAAATTCACGGATCAATCAAAATAAAGTCAACTGCTGCATACTTTATGCCGATTATAATAATATGTTTGTAAAAGCAGAAGAACGTATATTATCGCAATTAGGCGCTGTTTTGTATATTTCAAAAACTTTATCTATTAGATATTCCCATCATATTCCAGAGAATACGGAATTAGTCATCTCCTTATGCGGAAAGATTCCTGACATAGACAAGCAGATTGTTTACACCAATATCCTGTTGTCAGATGAAGATATAAACCTAATAAGAGAAAAAGTGGAGGAAATCAACCACAAAAAGAAAGCAAGGGCAATCAAAGAGAGCTTGCGTTTCTTTATTAATGATGAATTATTTAAGAAAGACTTCTATACAAAAGATCATATAGAAATGATTCAAGCGCTAGCGAGGGACTGTGCAGACAAGGGTCTTGTAGATAAAAGTTTTGCTGATGAAGTTATTGATCGAGAAATGCTTTCCTCGACTTCCTTCTCAAACGGTATTGCCATACCCCATTCATTAAATGCCAGTGCTTATAAATCTTTTCTTTATATTGTTTTGAATTCAAAAGGTATGAGGTGGGGAAATCACCTTATTAATATTATTGTGTTAATTGGGACTTCCAACAATGACCGCCAAGCTTTCAAAAATGTTTTTGATGGGATCATTGAATTATTGTATGAACCCGAAAATATAAGAACGCTATTGAAATGCTCAGACTATAATGATTTCATCACGGCTTTAATTCACCTTTTATAACCACAATTTGCAGATATGAATTCATTGCGGTGAAAATAAATATATTAGGTTAAATACTATCATTATCATTCTATCATGCCGATAAAAACATAGAATCATGTAATATTTCCAGTTAAATTTTGAAGACTTTAATAAATACTTTTTAAGCATAATTATAAACTTTCATTCATTAACATTATTAATTATGATAACAGTTTCTATTAACTGCAAATTAAGTCATGCGACATTTAAATTATGTGAATTTTTGTTTTCTTATTGAAACAAAAAAGAAATCGCTGTAAAATAATACTGTCATGATGGGGTCAGATTTAAGAAGGAGATACTGGGTTACAATGGGGTATTAGCCATAGAAAGGGGGAGATGCCGATGTTGCAGAGAAACCGTAATCAAAACATCGTGGATCAGCTGGAATCAAGTTTGCGCTCGTATCAGGAAACACACGACACAAATCAAATCGTAGATATTTTAAACACGGCTAATAAAAACGGGCTCCGCTATGATGTGGATACCCTTAATTCCTTGCTGGATCAGTTTTATCATACACGTGGGGCAGCTATCGCTATTTATGATGAACTGTATCCGCCATCACCCGAAGAAGCACAAAGGCTGCGTAAAGCGCGCAGAATGGCTGTCAAACAGTCAGGAATTATTGCATAAAGCATAATAACAGTATCGATTACATTCATTATGACAAGAAGGCGATGCTTTTCTGACCGGCATCGCTTTTCCAGTTGCATAAAGCAAGCCTTTCAAACCATACTAGAGAACATGAGGTGATCATGATGGCTATAGCACATAAAGGCGCCATTTCCTTTGGCCTAGTACACATACCGATTGCGCTGTATAAAACAACACAGGATAACGATATTTCATTCAATCAGTTATGCAAAAAAAGTAAACAGCGCGTGCGCTATAAAAAATTCTGCGGCAACTGTGAAAAGGAGCTCAAAGCAGAGGACATTGTAAAGGGCTATCAGTATGAAAAGGATAAGTATGTCATCATGACCCAGGCGGAATTGGATGCGCTGAAAACCGAAAAGGATCGCTCGATTCACATTCTGCAATTTTGCGATTTATCAGATATTGACGACATCTACTATGAGAAAAACTACTATGCCATTCCCGATTCCGGCAGTGAAAAAGCCTATGAATTACTGCGTTTGGCGATGATGCAATCAAGTAAGGTTGCCGTTGCCAAGACCGTATTAGGCACGAAGGAAACACTGCTGGCACTCTGTCCGAAAGAGGATCATATACTCATTAAGACGCTGTTTTATCATGATGAAATCGCTGCCATTCCCAAAGCATTCGCCCATCCGAAAATCAGTGCACAGGAGACGAAAATAGCGCTGCAGCTCATGAAGGCGATGGATGCGCCCTTTGAGCCATCCCAATATGAGGATGAGTATCAGCAGCGGCTCATGGATGCTTTACAAAAGAAGATTCAAGGTCAGGAAATTGTCAAGGCGGAAGCAACGGAAGCCGACAGTATTGCCGATTTGATGGATGCCTTAAAACAAAGCGTTGTCATGCAGAAAAAAAGCGGTTCGATGCGCAAGAAAGCGATAAGACACTGACATGGATGATGTGTTTTCTTTGCATCTGCTCTCCCCGATGCTCATTGCCAATGAACAGCCTGCCTTTAACGATGCGAATTATATTTATGAATTAAAATTGGATGGTACACGCTGTCTTGCCTATTTAGACAAGGATACGCGTTTATTCAATAAGCGCAAGCTTGAAATCACGAAACAATTTCCCGAATTATCAAAGCTTCATACGATGGTGAAGCATCGCTGTGTTTTGGATGGTGAGCTTTTTGTGTATCATCATGATCACGTAGATTTCTTTGCGTCCCAGCGCCGTTCCTTAACCAAGGATCCCTTTAAAATCCGTTTGGCTGCTTCACAGATGCCTGCCAGCTTCACCGCTTTTGATATTTTGTATGATGATAATTGCCTCGTGAATGAGGAACCACTGATGCAGCGCAAGCTGCGTTTGGCAAAAATCATAAAAGCAGAGAATGAGCGATTTTCGATTTCCCGCTACATCGAAGAAAATGGCATCGCCCTGTTTCAATTGACTACACAAAAGCAATTAGAGGGAATTGTGGCAAAGCGCAAGGACAGTACCTATACATTCGCAAAGCGAACCAAGGACTGGATTAAATGCAAAAACTGGGAAGAGGATGACTTTGTGATCTGCGGCTATATTGAAAAGGAAAAAGGTATCCTTTCCTATGTTTTGGGACAATACCAAAATGATCGTCTCATATACAAGGGACATGTGACGATGGGGGCGACCCAAAAATTTCTTCATTCCTATCCACTGGAAAAAGGAAGCTGTCCCTTTGACACCATTCCCGAAGGAAATAAACAAGCAGTATGGCTGAAGCCGCGGCTGGTAGCGATTGTCAGCTATATGGAAAAGAATACCAACGGTGGTTTACGGCAGCCGGTTTGTCGCGGTATTCGTGATGATAAAGACCCTAAAGCGTGTAGCGAAAAAAAATGAGGAAGTCCCTCATTTTCTTTATTATCGGCACAAATTAGCCAGTGTACGCACCATAACACCGCTTGCGCCATGAGCTTTACTATATGCCACACCGGCGATATCCAAATGAATCCAAGCGATCTCTTTCGCAATAAATTCCTCTAAGAAACAAGCCGCTACGCTTGCCCCGGCGCTGTCCTTTACGGAATTGACAAGATCGGCGCTGTCTGATTTTAAGAGCTCATGATAGGCTTCATTTAACGGCAATCGCCAGCCGCTTTCATCGCTTTCCTCCATGGCCCTCACAAAATCAGCGTAGAACGCTTCGTCATTCGCAAACACACCGGTATACACATCACCCAATGCCCTGCCGCAAGCGCCGGTAAGCGTTGCGATATCAACGATTCGCTCCACATGAGGAATATGAGTTTGCGCATAGGTAATCGCATCACAGAGAATCATGCGCCCCTCCGCATCCGTATTGACGATCTCTACTGTCTTACCCGACATTGTGGTAATGACATCTCCACCTTTATAGGCTGAGCCATTGATCAAATTCTCCGTGGCTGGTATGACCACGGCAATATTGCGCGCAAAGTGATTGGATGCGATAATCTCCAGAGCGCCTAATACATCCGCACCGCCGCACATATCATATTTCATATCGAAATTGTCACCCTTAAGATGATAGCCGCCGGCGTCGAACGTCAAGCCCTTACCGATCAATACCGTATAAGGATCCTCCTTATCGGCGCCATGATAAGTCAACACGATCATGCATGGCTCTTGATCACTGCCCTGAGCTACCGCCAATAGTCCTCCGGCCTTCAATTTCACAAGATCACTGCGATCCAAAACTCTACAATCCAAGGAATAGCGCTTTGCCAATTCCTTCGCCTCTTCTCCTAGTTGCTTGGGAGTCATGAAATTGGCAGGAGTGTTCGCCCAATCACGGGCATGATTGATTCCTCGCGCGTAAGAACAGCCTCGCTCTAAATCCGCACTGACATCCTCATTCGCTACGACATCCGCATCATATTTCACTTCAATCTCACTGCCGATCTTTGCCTCCCGATATACGCTGTATTCATAAGTTTCCGCGAACAGCTCTGCGATCTTATGAATATCAATATCATCGCACACCGCCGTTTTCGCAATCAGCGACACCGGGGATTTCACTTCCTTTACCACAGCCGCAAACGCTTTGCGCATCCGCTTTGTGGTCATCGCATCACGTTTGCCCATTCCTAAGAAAATCATTCGCGTAAACGGAAATTTCCCCAACGTGTAAACCGTCGTCACACTTGCCAAGGATTGATCCAATATCGAATCCAAATCATAGCCCATCCGTTCTTGAATGGTATCGCAAACCGTCTCTTTTTCATACACCGCAATGATGACATCGCGTGTGCTCTCCTTCACACATGTATACGCTGCCTGTTTCATCGTAATCCTCACTTTCCAATGATTAATATATCTAAAATCTCAACAGTGGTATTATATCACCTTTTACATAGTTTTACTCACTTGATTTTTACACTTCACTACATACATTATTGTCACCTATGCATCATAATTCCAGACTATTCGGATTTAGCAAAAAATCCATAATCCCCATCACCACGATCCCTTCTTCATTTCGCCATAATTTAATTCGATCCTTGACCACGATAATTTTTTTAAAGGAGTCTCCAATATGCATTAATGTTCCTGTTGCATTATATCATGATCGGGAATCGCAAACGCAGATTGAATATAATATCTCTGACTGCCGCGATTGCAGAAAAAATCAACCTCCAATCTTTTGCGCACAGACTTTCCATTTTTATCACGTTCGCTATGCTCAACCACACCGACATCTACTTGAAATCCCCGAATTAATAATTCATTATAGACGATGTTTTCCATGATATGATTTTCTTCTTGCTGTCTAAAATTAAGTCTGGCATTTCTCAGTCCTACATCGGTGAAATAGTATTTAAAGGGAGACGCGATATATTTTTTTCCTTTAATATCATATCTCTCTGCTTTATTATCAAAGAATGCATCCACAAGATATTCGATATACAAACTAATTGTTTTATCACTGACATGTAAGCCGTTACTGTCAAACGTTTTTGCCAGCTTGGTCGGATTCGTAAAAGAACCAATGGCCGAGGCAAGGATATTGACCAATGTATCCATCGTATTATCCCCTCGTAATTTATAACGATCCTCAATATCCTTCAAATATATGATTTACAGCTCTTATCATTCCTTCATCAGCTGATAAGCCATCAGCCATTGATTCAGTTCACAGATGATCGCCTCCCCATCTGCGCGATTTGTCGTGTAAATTCCTACCAAGTATGGTCTGGGCGTATATACAATACCTACAGCATGAAGATACCTGTCGTATTGACCGTATTTCTGCGCAATTTCAAAGACATCACTGCTTTTCTGTAAAAAGGATCCGACTGCCGCTTTTTTCATATAGGCAATGATATTCGCATATTTCTTCTGATTATCATACAGTATTTTCATTACATCATGCATATAATTCATTGATACGACATTTTGTAAGAAGAACTCTCGCGACATTGTTTTCTTTGTGTATTTCGTCAACTGTTGCCGAAATTTCATAAAGCCGCCCAAACCGCGTACCAGCATATTCGTTGCCGTATTGTCGCTGTTTTCAATGCTTTGTTTTTGTAAATACGAATAGGACAGCGCTTCTCCGATGCGATGCTTTTTCAACGTATCACCGCCGCCTGCTTCTACATCGTTCTTTATAAAAACGATCGTATCCTCAGGTTTCTTGGTCCCTTCTACATACGCATCCTCATAAAGCATATTCAACGGTACCTTAATAGTGCTTGCCGCATTGATGAATTGATCGCCATTGTATATATAGGTTTCTCCATCATGAATAGAATCATAGAAAAATGCAAAGGAAGCTTTTGATAAGCGTTTTTGACGAATAAATTCCTCTACCAGTTCCTGTGCAGAATGCACATCGGGAATTTGCGGCAATGACAAGATTTTACGCTCCACCTTTAACGTTTGACATGCCGATGTCTTATTATCATATTCATCGCTGGCATTGACGCAGATTTCCTGTTCGCCTTCTTTCATCTTTTCAAGCGCAGGCTCCACCTCAATCATTACATCGCTATCATCCTCAATTGACCATAGCTTTGACGTCAGCGCTTTGCCGTTATATTCATAAATTGTGACCGGATTTTGATCAGAAAAAACAATGACCGGAGGCTTGTCATCCACAATCGCAATATGTAGCGTAAAGCGCTCTTGGGCAAATTCCACTTCCACATCATAATCGCCGATTTCGCTCATGGAAAAAAGCTTAGGGTCAAAATCAACCGTCTCAAATTGAGAGCCGTATTCCAAATATGCATCACTGTTGGTCGGGATCGTATCGCCATAGGAAAAGGTAAAGGTCGGTTTTTTGATGTAGGGATGCAAATGATTTTGATACATGATGAAAATACCGCCCGCGAATACAAGCAGCAAGCTGATGAGCACCAGTTTCTTTAAATGTCTTTTCGATGATTTTGATAAATCATTCGCTATCTGTTTCATCTATTTCCGCTCCTAATATCATGATGTTGATAAATGCGATCCAGTTGCATAAACCATTGCGCAAACAAATCTGCCTCCGATATAGTGCGATTCGCATTGCTTGTGCTGGGACAGTATACATATTCTATTTCGCATTGAATCGCCATAAGGCGTTCATACAGAGAAAAGCTTTTTTTACCGTTACAAATTATTAATGAGATTTCCGGATATTGCTTTAATAGTCCGGGAATGTCGTTACATACTTCATTGCGGATTGCCGAATCCAAAGAGCCGCTGCGATCACAGCTACCGATCACATCCCATAATATGATGCCATGATCCTTGATGCATCGCTTTTTTGCCTCATAATCGAGAAGCTCGACGCGAAAATACGATGCCATGAGCGGCCAAAAGCGATTATGACGATAACCGTAATATTCCTGCTTTGCCAAAGAGGTAACACTGGGCATAGAACCGAGAATCATCAGTCGGGGGCGCTTTGCGATGATCGGTTCAAACCCGTGCAGCGACAACTTCTTCTCCCTTCAAATCATGGGGCAGTGCTTCACTAACCTTCACCTGCACAAAGCTGCCAAAGGGAATTGAGCGCTTACTTCGAAAGAACACCAAGCCATCGATATCATCCGGTGCGCTGGATTGAGAACGGCCGCGATAGATACCACTGAGTCCATCCTGTCCTTCCACCAGTACTTCAATCACTTTTCCAACGTATTCCTGTTGTTTAGCAAGGGAAATCTGTTCCTGTAATTTCATTAGCTGTGCCAAACGCTGTTCCTTTAGCTGTGGTGCGATGGCGCCGGGAAAGGCAAAAGCCGGCGTGTTTTCCTCTGCCGAATACGTGAATGCGCCCATACGATCCCAGCGTGTGTCCGCTATAAATTGTAAAAGCTCGGCAAACTCCTGTTCGCTTTCCTGTGGGAATCCGACAATAAAGGTCGTGCGCAGCGTTGGCTGAGAATGATAGCGTCGGATCATATCCACGAGCTTGCGAATCTCAGCGACACTGCCGCGGCGATTCATTCGTTTTAACATATCATCATTGGCGTGTTGCAAGGGAATGTCAAAATACGGCACCACCTTAGGCAGCTTGGCCATGCCTGCCACAAGCTCCTCGCTGATTTCATCCGGATACATATACAGAATCCGAATCCAGTGAAACCCTTCTATTTCATGTAGCTTGCGCAACAGTGTTAACAAGGATAATTCTCCATACAAATCAAGTCCATATTTAGTCGTATCCTGGGCGATTAATACGAGCTCCTTTACGCCTTGTTTTGCCAAGTATTGCGCTTCTTTCACTAATTGTTCCATCGGAAACGACACATTACCGCCGCGAATCAGTGGAATTGCGCAATAGGTACAACGATTACTGCACCCCTCCGCAATTTTTAAATATGCCGTCCATGGCTTTGACGCCAACACGCGCCTGCATTTCGCAAATTCCGGCATAGCCTGAGCCCCCAGCAATTCCTGTAGGCGCTCATGAAGATGGGGATAATCACGGATCGGGATCACCGCGTCAATTTCCGGAATATCCTGTTGTAACTCTTTCTGATAACGCTCAGCCAAACAGCCTGCGACAATCAATTTCTGTAAATTCTTTTGCTTATATGCCGCCATTTCAAATATCGTATTGATCGCTTCTTCTTTGGCAGAATCAATAAAACCGCACGTATTGATGATAATCGCTTCCGCATCCTGAGGATGTGTGACCAATTCATGACCACCCGCCGTTAACATTCCCATCATCTTTTCACTATCGACTAAATTTTTACTGCATCCCAGCGAAACCAATCCGACTTTCATGAAGTTTCCTCTCTTTCCGCCCATCATGTGTTCCTATATTCATTTCACGATTTCATGGTAAATAATATATTATCACGTTTTAACTCATTCATAAAGGATGAAATATAAATTAGTAATGGTTTTATCTGTATTTACATCAATTGCCGCCGCAAAACAAACATAAGCAAGCTAAACTTTTTTCATCAACCCCCTAGCAGCTTGATTGTATGTGATAAACTGATATTCACTTCACCCTAGTGCGACATCCAGTGCCAGCATCACCGTAAAGCCAAAGGCAAAACAAAGCGTTCCAATATTGGAATGACGACCGCAAGACATTTCCGGTATCAATTCTTCAACAACGACATAAAACATAGAACCAGCCGCAAAACTCAATAAATAGGGCAACAGCGGTTCCACAAGCTGTGCCGCAATGATGGTTAGAATTGCCGCAAGCGGTTCGACTATGCCGGATGATACCCCCAATAAAAAGGCTTTGCCTTTCTTCATTCCTGAAGCGCATAAAGGCATGGAAACGATCGCTCCTTCCGGAAAATTCTGGATCGCAATCCCCAGGGAAAGTGTCAACGCCCCGGACAGCGTAACCGCATCATTTCCCGATAACCATCCTGCCAATAACACTCCTACTGCCATTCCCTCCGGAATGTTATGAAGTGTTACCGCCAATACCATCATTGTCGTATTCTTCAGCTTGGCTTTCACCCCTTCCGGCTCATGCGATCCTTGGTGAAGATGAGGAATGGTATGATCTAAAAGAAATAAGAATAAAATTCCAAGCCAAAATCCCCCCACTGCCGGAACGAATGACCAGAACCCAAGCGATTGGGATTGATCAATGGATGGAATCAATAAGCTCCAGATGGACGCTGCCACCATAACCCCTGCCGCAAAGCCAATCAATGCCTTTTGAATCAATACATTTAAATGATCCTTCATTAATAAAACACAAGCAGATCCCAATGCTGTTCCCAAAAACGGTAATGCGATTCCTTGTAACACTTCCATAGCGTTTCATTCCTTCCATAATTCCATCGTTTAAGTTAGTTAGAGCTAACTTCTGCGTTTATCCTATCACAAGCAATGGTGCTCTGTCAAAGATAACAACATTTTCACACTCTTATTCTGGCTTAATGATGAAATTTTAACTCTAAAAGAATGAGCGCATAATAATTTACCTGATTGAATCATACATCATTCAGAAAATGATTCGTGATAAAGGAAAGCCTTGCTTTAACGCTGAGATATAAATAAAAACAAGGAGCAAAAACTCCCTGCTTTTGGTTTTTAACGCATATTGAATGGTTTGATTGTTTTCGGGATACCGTTTTCCATGATCAATGTCGGTTCACCTTGAATTAACGGTGTAATATAATCATAGAATTCCTGCGTTAAGCCTTGGTAATCCGGCAAGATCCATTCCGTCGGTACGTGTTTTACATGGTTTGCGAAGTTTTCTGCCGGACCGCTGATGAATTTCGCATTGTACTTGCCGTCAATGTATTCACGCTGTACCGCTACGACTTCACCGGTAAATTTGCCGTCTGCACTGTGCATATGAGCTGACATACCAAGCTCATAAGCCTCTGTTACATCCACCAGGGACTGCGCAAAGTTAGAGGAACGAGCGGCACTGCTCAAATCCTGAACCTTGGCACGCGGCGCAATACCCGCTTCCAAAATCATGTTTTTCAAGGTCTCTCCGGCACCACCCAATACGGCATGTCCAAAGCCATCATTTTTAGCTTCACCGGCAGAAATGTAAGTGCCGTCCGCATAATGTGCACCTTCACTTGTGACGATGTAGCATTTGCCCTTTTCATCCATGCATTTCTTTACCTGAGCCAAGAATTTTTCCTTATCGAAATCCACTTCCGGCAAAACGACCAAATCCACACGACCGGTGACTACGGTAGAACCTGCCAACCAACCGGCATCGCGTCCCATTGTTTCCAGAATAAAGATTTCCTCACGCGTGTAAACATTGTAGTCCAGCCAAGTAGCGTTTACCACTTCATTGGCAAATTTTGCACCGGACGCAAAGCCCGGGCAGTGGTCGGTTACCATCAAGTCATTGTCTACTGTTTTCGGAATACCGACAAAGCGCTTATTGATGTTATTTGCCTTTGCCCATTGACTCAATGCATCGACCGTATCCATGGAATCATTACCGCCGATATAGAACATAATTTCAATATCATGACGATCCATGATTTCCACCAATTTACGATAATCCGTCTCATCATTGCGTTTTAACTTGTAACGGCAGCTTCCAAGTGCAGAAGAAGGGGTTTGACGAAGCAGCTTATTTTCCATTTCACTCATATTCGTTAAATCATACAAGCGATCCTGTAAAATACCTTCGATTCCGTTCAAGCCACCATATACGTGATCATAAACAGGATTTAACTGGTTTGCCCGTACAACGCCTGCCAAAGAGGCATTGATAACCGTCGTCGGTCCACCAGACTGTGCAACTAAACAATTAGCCATATGTATTATGTCCTCCTCATTTCCTATTACAGGATTATTTTAACATATCTCCCCCCTTTTTTAAAGGGTTTCTCCATGAAATTACACTCTATCATCCGCAAAAAATAACGTAATAAAAGGTGCGCCTTCATAATACGCCAATGAGACCTGTCATCAAATGATAGAATCATTTCCTTTACAATTTGGCATGCATCATAACATAATGATTACATATATGTTAAAATAGCATTATGAAAGAAGGTTAATATGAAAAATATCAAGCTGATCTGCGTCGATCTGGATGGAACACTGCTCAATGATAACAAAGAGTTTACCGCAATCAGTCAAGCCGTCATTGCCGAAGCGCGGAAACAAGGATACAAATTTTCCTTTTGTACAGGACGTTCTCCCTATGCCTGTATATCACTCATTCAATCATGGCATGTGGAAAGCATTATCGACTTTGTGATTGGATTTAACGGTTCCCTCGTCTTGGATTATCAAAAGAAACAATTCTACCAACAGGATACCTTGGATGGAAGCACACTGCCTAAGATCTTTGAACTGATCAAGGATATGAACTATGAAGCCATCGTCTTTGATGGTTATAGCGAGCATGCGACTAAAATCAGTGAGCGCACCAAATGGATTGCCCAAAAGAACTATCTGGAATTGGTTCTTGATGACTTATCCGGCTATTATGACAAACAGATTAACAAGTTATTGTGCATCATTGATAAAGATCAGCTCGATGAATTCCTAAAGGATATACCAAACTATGTAACCCCCGATTTTAAAGCCGTACGATCGAATAGTGAATATCTGGAATTCATTCATCCCCATCTTTCCAAAACCAACGGCATCCGCAAGGTGTGTAAATTACTGGGCATCACCTTAAAAAATGTCATTTCCTTCGGCGATGAAAGCAATGATATCGAAATGATCAATGATACAGTTGGAGTAGCGATGAAAAATGCCAATCCCTTTGTAAAGGAAAAGGCACAGTACATTACAGAATATGATAACAATCATGATGGTGTAGCTCGATTTATTGAAAATAATTTGTTAAAGCAAAAGCTTTGATAATGATTTTTTATGAAAAAGCAGCAAATGATCAAACACTCGCTGCCTATTTTTCTTTTACTTTTTACCTAATAAACGGAACATATTTTTCTTATATACTTCTACACCCGGCTGATTGAATGGATTAATATCCAATAAATAACAAGTCATACCACAGGCACGGAAGAAGAAATAGCACAAATAACCGAAGGTTTCTGAACTCATATCAGGAATAGTAATGATTAAGTTGGGCACATGACCGGTTTCTTCATGGGCTTCCAAGGTACCCTGACATGCCATTTTGTTGACCCAATCAATGGATTTTCCTGCCAAATAATTCATGTTATCCGCATTTTCCTCATCACTTGGGAACGTCATATCATGCATTGGCTCTTTCACCAATAACAATGTTTCAAACAACACCTTTTTTCCTTCCTGGATAAACTGACCTAAAGAGTGAAGATCGGTTGAGAAGTTGGCGCTGCATGGCAGAATTCCTTTTTCCTCTTTGCCTTCGCTTTCGCCAAACAGCTGTTTCCACCATTCTGCGACCATCGCCATACTCGGCTCATAGCTGACCAGCATTTCCGCATTCTTTCCTGCGTTTTGAAGGATGCGACGGCATACGGCATATTGATAAGCGGGATTCTTGGTCAAATCATCGCTGGCCAAATCATCATAGGCTTTCTTCAATCCCGTAATCATCGCATCGACATCAATACCGGCAACCGCAATCGGCAATAAGCCAACCGGCGTAATAACAGAATATCGCCCGCCGATATCATCAGGAATCACAAAGGTTTCATAGCCCTTTTCATCCGCCAATGCTTTCAGCGTACCACGGGCACGATCCGTGGTAGCGACGATGCGCTTTGCGCTTTCTTCAGCACCATATTTATTCTCCATAAACTGCTTTAACAAACGGAAAGCGACCGATGTTTCCGTAGTCGTTCCCGATTTGGAAATGACGTTTACACAAACCTCTTTGTCTTTGATGTAATCCATCACCTGCGCGATATAAGTTGATGAAAAGGTATTTCCCATAAAGATGATTTCCGGTTCTTGTTTACCGTATAAACCATTCATCATCTCAATCGCTGCCCGAGCACCCAAGTAAGAACCGCCGATACCACATACGATGAAAACATCACACATTTCCCGCATCCGCTTTGCGCATACCTTTAAGCGAGCAAATTCTTCTTTATCATATGTGTTAGGCCATTCCACCCAACCGACATAATCATTGCCCTTACCGGTCTTCTCCATCAAATAACGATGGCATTCACTGACTTTTTCCTGATACGAAGCAATATCTTCATTGAGAAATGCGTGTGTAGAATCAAACTGAATCATAACTAATCCTCCTGTAGTTTTTCATAAGCGGCATCGATCCAACCAGCCAACCGATCATTCAGAGATGAAAACCCGATGATTGTTTTAGGCAGTGGGGATCCCTGACGATGGCGATGAGTATGAAATCGTGCTTTATGAGGTGATACAGCCTTGAGTGAAAGCTTTACGTGATTTTCATCCTCTATTTCTAAAACCTTCACCGCAACGCGTTCATGTAAGCGTACAAACATTCTGACGTCCTTTACATAATCCGTGCTGATTTCCGATATATGGATTAAGCCTTTATATCCATCATCCAAGCTCACAAACGCACCATAGGGACGAATACCTGTGATCACACCATAAACGACATCTCCGACCTGTATCATCTTTTCACCGCTTCCTTAGCATTATTATATCATATTCGATGTCAATTTGTGTTATAATAATGACATGATAACAAAATGATGCGAGGTGATTGCCATCGATTCTCTATATCCTATTACGATCGCTTTATTGGCCAATGTGATTGCGCAAATATTGAAGCCGCTCTTTTTATATCTGAAAACAAAACGCTTTGATATTCATCAAACAATTGCCAGCGGTGGTTTTCCCAGTTCCCATGCCGCTACGGTTACGGCATTGAGTACAGCGATCGGTCTCCAACAGGGCTTTGAATCGACTTATTTTGCGATCACCGCTATCTTTTCCATTATCGTCATATATGATGCGGTAAATGTCCGCTATTATGCAGGTCGCAATATTCAGCTTACCAAGCAGCTGATTTATGATATTGAAAAATATACAGATGTAAAATTCTCACATCCGATTTATCATGAAAAAATCAAAAGTGTTCTAGGACATAAATTCATTGAAGCAATCGGCGGTATTCTGCTTGGTATCATCGTCGCAGTGATTTTTCACTAAGGGAGGAAATAAATGGAAAACGAAAAAATAACAGAAATAAAAAAAGTGATTGAAAAAATACGTCCGTACATTCAAAGAGATGGCGGAGATGTAGAATTCGTGACATTTAACGATGGATGCGTCAGCGTGCGAATGCTGGGTGCGTGCAGTCAATGTCTGATGCTGGATGATACGATTAAGGACGGCGTAGAAATGATTCTAATGGAAGAAGTAGATGGGGTAACATCGGTAAAGGTTGTTGATTAATCGCCGTTAAAACCCCACCTTTCTTTTTTTAAGCAAATTACTTGCATATTCAACTATTTGCGTTATAATAGTGTCATCAAGTAAAAAAGTGAGGTAAAGAAAATGCAAAAAGTAGTCGATGATGTGATTGTAACATCCAATGAAGAAGTCAGTGAAGAAGTCATACGTGGTTATTTAGCGCATGTAAAGCAAAAGAATCACGGACGTTTGATTCAATCCATGTCCTTAAACTTTGACGGTGAGGAAGTGGGGGTCGGTTACTATTTAGAACCGGAGCACTTTGAAAAAATTCGTCGTATCACCGGTTACCTGGTTGGCGATATGACGCGCTGGAACGATGCGAAAGCTGCGGAAGAACACGACCGGGTAAAGCATGCATAGGCTTTGATCGGCAACAAGAAGAAAATTAAATCAGTCAATGAATGGAGAGCCATCAAAAACGTTCTCCTTTTTCTTTAGGCTGAAAAAAATCCCTCACCAATAGATGAGGGACATTAATAATTCTTATAGTTCTTTTAGATATTCGCATAAAAGATCAAAGGTACGATCAAAGCTTGCCAGATCCAAGCGCTCCTGTGGGGTATGAACGGATTCCGCAACCGGTCCCATGGTCACAATATCCATATCCGCATCTATCGCCTTGAATACACCGCATTCCAGGCCTCCATGGACTGCCTGTAATACCAATTCCTGATGATACATTTCCTTGAAAACACGCTGTAACGTTTCGCGCATCTTAGATTGAGCATCAAAGCTCCATGCCGGATAACGTGCTTCTTTATGATGTTCAAAGCCAAAGACATCCGCCAACAGTGCAACTTCTTCCAAAATCGTATCAATATAGGATTCCAAGGCCCCACGTGCCGAGCAGTTTACCATCAAGTTGTCTTGATCACACGTTACCACTGCCGCGTTCATTGAGGCTGTGGTTAAGTCTTCTATCGACATACTGCGATGATGCACACCATGTGGCAACAGCGTCATGAAATTTACATATGACATCGTATCCTCTTGACTCATCACCGTTTCTGCTTGTGCTTCCGCAAGGGAAACTTTTACACCGTTGTCGGAGAATTCCAATTCCTTTTTCATATCCTGTTCCAGTTTGAATACAATCTCATGAAGCTTTGAACGATTCAGATCACAGGAGAACGTTGCGGATGCTTCGCGGGGAATGGCATTATCCTTCATACCGCCTTCCACTGATGACAAGGCAATTGTTCCTTGCTTGGAAATGGCCTTTAAAATGCGAGCCACCAGCTTATTGGCATTACCCTTTTCCTCATGAATTTTCTCACCGCTGTGACCGCCGCTCAAGCCGCTGACACATACACGGTATACCGGATGCTGAATCGCCTGTCTTTCCAGCTTGCGCTGTGCGATGATATTCGCACCTCCGGCACTTGTCGTACACGTGCTTGTTTCACCGCCGCCATCCAAATTAATCAGACGCTTGCCGTGAATATTTGCGGCATTCAGTCCCAAGGCACCACACAGTCCCACTTCTTCCTGAACGGTAAATAAGCACTCCAGCGGCGGATGCGGGTATTCTCCGTCCAAAATGGCCAGCATATAGGACACCCCAAAGCCATCGTCCGCTCCCAGCGTTGTCCCTTTTGCCTTTAACCAGCCATCCTCAATATACAGCTGTAAAGCGTCGCTTTCAAAATCAAAATCTACATCCTTATCCTTTTCACAGACCATATCCATATGTGCCTGCATGATCACTGTGTCATGATTTTCGTAGCCCTCACTAGCCGGGGCATACATGATCACATTGTTCATGTCATCCTGTATATACTTTAAGCCATGATCCTTCGCAAAGGCAACCAGATAATCACTGTATGCCTTTTCATGAAAGGAACCATGGGGAATCCTTGTCATTTCCTCAAAAAAATGTTGATGCGCTTTTGTATGATCCAATACGTTCATAACAATCTCCTTCCGACTTATCTCTATTCTGTTATAAATTGAATGCATTCTTGTCAATGCGTCTTGATCCTTATTTTTTTATAGCTGTAAAACGCTTATTACCATCATTATAACAATTAACACGATGATGACAATACGATAGACATATAATTTCCATTTTTGTTTCTTTCGATCACGATTGCGTGTACTCATTTTCTCACCTTACTTTGCTATTTTCACTTTTGTCCAGAAATCAGAAATGATCTTTTTGGTTCTGCTGTTATAATGGAAGATTTCATCCTTATCATAATGCAAACGCGGCAGATACGCTTCATTGTCCGCAAACTCTCCTTCTTCGCCACTCAACGCTTCCACGACTTCCCCATTGCTTGACGTATATCCGACAAACTGTGAGTTTTTCATACTGTTCTCATATTCGAGAATGTAATTGATATACGCGTGAGCCAGCTTAGGACTGCGGGCATTTTTAGGAATCACCATGGAATCGCTCCACAGATTCGTTCCCTCCGCAGGTAAGTAATAACCCATGGATTCGTTCTGTGAAAGAATATATGCCGCATCACCGCTGTAAACGATTGCCATGTCCTTATTGCCGTTGATCATCGCATCAATGACTTCATCCGTCACAATCTCCGGTTCCATCGTTGTTACCACATCCAGCAGCCATTCATAAGCAGCTTCCAGTTCAGTTTCTGATTCCGTGTTCATCGAATAACCCAGGGCTTTCAATGCGACCATAAAAGAATCACGTTCTGAGTCATATAAGTAAATATGTCCCCGATATTTTTGATTCTTGAGTATATTGTAACCCTCTTCTTCCAAATCTTCAACATCAACGTTATCTTTATTATATACAATGCCAACTGATCCCCAGAAATATGGGATACTGTAAGTATGATCGGGATCATATTCCAAATGATTGACCCCTTCCGCTAATGAGCTCATATTAGGAAGCAGCGAATGATCCAGTTTCTGGAGAGCATCTTCCCCGATCAGGCGTTCAATCATATAATCGCTGGGGATGAGAACATCGTAATTCTCGCCGCCCTGCAATTTTGTATACATGAGTTCGTTGGAGTCAAAAGTATCATATATGATTTTGACCCCAAACTGCCGTTCAAAGGCTTCATTGATTTCAGGATCGATGTATTCTCCGGCATTATATACCTTAAGCGTATCGCTGCCAAAGCGGGCAATAGCCTCATCACGATTCATCGTTTGTTTTGCTCCGTTTTTCAGCCATGCCAAGCCGCCGGTGATCAAGAGTACAACGCACAACGATGCGATCGTTAAAACGCGTTTGGAGGTCACCTTATTTTTCTGATCCAAGCGCTCCTTGAGAATCGGCAAGATGTTGACAAGAATCAAAGCGACGGTAATCATAAGGACGATAATGGTTGACAGGGAATTGATGCTGGGATTGATACGCTTTGACATCGTCCATACCAAGGTGGAAATGTTTTTTACGCCGTTGCCGCTCACAAAATAAGAAATGGTAAAATCATCAAAGGACATCGTAAATGCGATCAAAGCCCCGGATACAATGCCCGGCATAATTTGCGGCACGATCACCTTCCACAGCGCCTGCATCGGAGTTGCGCCCAAATCCATCGCTGCCTCAGCCAGATTATCATCCAAGGAACGCAGCTTCGGCATAATGCTCAAAATGACATATGGGATGCAAAAGGCAATATGGGCTAACAGCATTGTCATAAAGCCCTTTTCCATATGAAGAGAAACATAAAACAGCATGAATCCAACCGCTGTGACAATTTCCGGATTCATGATCGGCAAATTGTTAATCTGCGTCACCAATTCACGCACAATTCTTCGTGATTTGCTTAATCCGATCGCAGTGATCGTTCCTACTAGAGTCGATACTGCCGTGGCGATGATAGCCGTAACCAGCGTATAGTAAATTGCCTCCATCATATTGGCATCGTGAAACATCTTTTCATACCATTGCAGGGAAAACCCGTCAAAAGATGTCAAGGAGCGCGAGCCGTTAAACGAGAACACGAGCATATATAAAATCGGAAAATAGAAAAACAGGAAAATCGCTCCCAATAGGATTTTTCGGATCAGCTTTTCGTGCTTCATCATACCTTCCCCCGCTTTCTTATTGTCACATCATCGCTTTTATCCAGCTTGCGCGTTACCGCCATGGAAATCATGATAATCACTGCCATGACCATCGAAATGGCGCTGCCAAAATTCCATTCACCCACGGTGATAAACTGATTTTCGATGACGTTGCCGATTAACATATAGCCTCCCCCGCCCAACAGCTTGGGAATGACAAAGCTGGAAATTGCGGGCAAAAAGACGAGGGTAATACCCGATACGACACCGGGCAATGACAACGGCAGCGTCACCTTACAAAAGCGCTGCCAGCGATTCGCTCCTAAATCATTCGCGGCATCCAGCAAGGATCGATCCATTTTCGCCAATGAAGATTCAATCTGTAAAATCATAAACGGAATAAAATTGTATACCATCCCCAAGATGACGGAAAAATCCGTATACAACAGCTTTTGCGGTGCCAGCCCAAACCATTGCAGGATATGATTCACAAGTCCGTTATCCGACAAAATGCCAATCCACGCATAGGTGCGTACGAGCATATTGATCCACATCGGCAAAGTAATCAATAGAATATATAGATTGCGACGCTGCGGTTTACTGTTGGCGATCAAATATGCAATCGGATAGCCAAACAGTATACACAGAATTGTGGTGATCAAAGCAATGCGTAAAGATACCCATAAGGTGCTTAAAAAATCCGCATCGGTGAAAAAATGCACAAAATTATCAAACGTAAACTGTAATGTCGCTACCTCATTGCCTGCCTTGGTGAATGCATACATGACAATGAGCAGCATCGGTATGACTATCATAGCGATCATCCAAGCAATATAAGGATAAGTAAGTCGTTTCCACGTATTCATATCAATACCCCATCTTGCTCATCACATGGATGTCTTCCGGCTGGAAATTAAGTGCGATTTCTGCCCCTTCCTCACTGAGATCGGTCGTGTGCACCTTTAATACCCGGCCCTTTGTGGAAAATCGTACTTCATAAACTCCGGCTGTAATCGCATTGGGATCGAAATCGTATTCCACATCCTCAATTTCCACATCGCTTTCATCGCTCAGCTTCCATCCTTGTGCATTGGCCCATGTTTTTAGATCAGTATCAATCGCTACGCTTTCCTTAATTTCATCGACTGTTTTAAAGAAATTAAAGGCAGAAATGGCTTCATTTTTCTTTTTGTTTTCCACATACTGTTGTTCTACCACCATGATATTGACGGTGATCTGCGTTCCCCCTGCGGTAGCGAATGTCACCGGATAATTGCCGATTTCCGCTTTAATATCATAATCAATTTTCGATATGGATAAGTATTCATCACTTTCCGGATCCCAAGCCTGAGCATCGGCGCGCGCAATGATCTCCGCATCATTTAAATCCTTAACATCCGCCAAATCCACAAAGAAACTGTTGGCAGAAATGCGCTCCTTGGCATCAAAGGATGCTACATCGTGTTCCTTGGTCACAATCATTTTAACGCTAACTGTCGTTCCCGGCACTGTTTCTACCATGATCTCATAATGAACGCCCTTAAACAGCACGGATTTCACAATACCGTTCATCTTGCCGGTGTTTTCTTTCACGATATCCAAATCCTCAGGACGAATGACCACATCCACCGGCTCGTTCTCTTTAAAGCCAAAATCCACACAGTCAAAATCCATATCGTCAAAGCGCACTGAGTAATCCTTGCGCATCATTCCGGGTATGATATTGGATTCCCCGATGAAATTCGCTACATAGCGGTTCTGCGGCTCGTTGTAAATATCGATCGGACTGCCAACCTGCTGGATTTCACCATCCTTCATCACCACGATTTTATCGCTCATCGTCAACGCTTCTTCCTGATCATGCGTAACATAGATAAAAGTAATGCCGACCTCCTGCTGGATGCGTTTTAATTCGTACTGCATTTCCTTACGCAGCTTTAAATCCAATGCCGCCAACGGTTCATCTAATAGCAGCACCTTTGGCTCATTGACCAGCGCTCTCGCTATGGCAATTCGCTGCTGCTGACCACCGGATAATAACGTCACATCGCGCTTTTCAAATCCTTCCAGGTTGATCAGCTTCAACATTTTCAATACCTTTTGTTCGATGACATCCTTGCTCATCTTTTTGATTTTCAAACCAAACGCAATGTTTTCATACACATTCATATGCGGAAACAGGGCGTATTTCTGAAACACGGTATTGAGTTCCCGCTGATACGGCGGTAAATCACTGATATCCTGACCGGCAAAAATCACTGCCCCTTCGCTTTGCCGCAAAAAGCCTGCCAATATCCGCAGCAGTGTTGTTTTGCCACAGCCGGATGGACCTAGCAGCGTCACAAATTCATTTTCGTAAATATCAAGGGAGATTCCTTTTAAAACAAGCTGTCCGTCAAAATCCTTTACAATGTTGCGAAAGCGAATCAGACAATTATTTTCCATCATAGTAAATTCCTCCTAAAACATCGGCGGGGTGCTAACCCATAAAACAGATGCCTCACTTTTTCCGTTATTTTTAATATAATGCGTATTGCGGCCGCTGATATAAAAGGTTTCGCCTTTTTTCAGCGCATATTCCTTTTCCGCATTTACCAGAAGTATTTTCCCCTGTAATACATATCCGAATTCCTCTCCGATATGAGGATCAATAATCTGCGAGGATGCCCCCGGTTTCAGTGTCAGCATCATCGGCTCCATTTCATTCTTTTGAGCATTGGGAATTATCCAGCAGATGGTAAAGTCCTCTTGTTCATCCACAAAAAAGTCCTCCTCATGAAAAACGAGCTGTTCATCGCGACTCTCTTTAAAAAACGATGCCAAATCCGTGCCGAGCGCTTCCAGTATATCCTCTAGCGTAGATACGGATGGCGAAGTTAAATTTCGCTCTACCTGACTTAAAAAGCCCTTCGTTAATTCACTGCGGCTGGCTAGTTCCTCCAAGGTCAAATCCTGACGTATTCGCAGCTGCTTTAATTTCCGTCCGATATCCATTACTAAGCCCTCCATCTTTGTTTAGTATTGTTAAACTCAAAGTATGATATTTCAAACAACCCTATTATACTGTTTTTTCTATAATACGCAATACATTTAAAACAAAAAGTTTAATATTTTAAACGTATTACAGCTCAACAGCCATGATCCCACCCTCATTAGGAAAAGCATGACGCAGATACAAACTTCAAGACAACTGTGCAATCTTTTATACAATTTCTTTTATGTGTCAAAATGTAAGCGCATACAGAAGAATAGCAAATTGACTGCCGATCATTTTCGCTGTATTCTTGGCATATCGTCGAAAGAAAGGAGCGATGCAAGCTGAATGAAGTACAGCTGCCGAAAGACTTTTTGCAAGACCCGCTTTCACAGTTGTTCATAGCGGCAGTTCTCTATTATTTACCGACGCCCACAAATGACAAAGTCGCATATGATAAAAGAATTTATCGCAATGGATCAAGTGATCTTAACAGAAAGAAGGAATCTCAATGAAAAAAATGGCTGATTTTATTGTCAAGCAGCGCAATAAAATACTTATGATCGCAATACTGCTTTTGATTCCCAGTATTATCGGCTATGCCAGAACGAAAACCAACTATGATCTTCTTAGCTATTTACCACAGGATTGTGAATCAATGCTAGCACAAAACTCATTGGCTGATGATTTTCATCTCGCCAGTACCGGAATGCTGGTCGCAGAAAACATACCCGATAAAAACATGACGAAGCTGAAAGCAGAAATTGAAGCTATCGATGGCGTCAAGCAAGTCTTATGGCGCGGTGATGTATTAGATACTGCCATTCCCAAAGAAGCGTTGCCGGAAAACATCAGAAATATATTGTATTCGGATCAAAGTACGCTGATGATCATCAGCTTTGAGGAAGAGAGCGCTTCTCCACGCACGATGGAAGCCATTAAACAGATTAAAACCTATGCGGAAAAAGAGTGCTACCTTGGCGGTTTATCTGCTGTCAGTGAAGATGTCAAGGATTTGACGCAACAGGAAATGCCCGTTTATATCATCATTGCCGTAGCTCTGGTGGTGTTGGTATTGTATATGGGTTTAAGCTCTAATTTGGCTCCGCTTATCTTTGTATTGGGAATTGTATTTCCCGTTGCTTATAACATGGGAAGCAATGTCCTGTTAGGTGAGGTATCCTATATTACTAAAGCATTGGCTGTCGTATTGCAGCTGGGGGTCACAATGGATTATTCGATCTTTTTGCTTCATCGCTATCAGGAAGAAAAAAGAAAATGCAGCGAGCGTGAAGATGCCATGTCGAATGCCATTCAAGCAACCTTTACTTCCATCACCAGTTCCTCTATCACCACCATCGCCGGCTTTCTGGCTTTGTGTGTCATGCAATTGACGTTGGGGCGAGACATTGGCATGGTTATGGCAAAAGGCGTTGTTTTGGGGGTATTATCCACGATCATTATTTTACCGGCTTTGATCATGTATTTTGATCAAGCAATTGAAAAATGGCAACATCCAATCTTCATTAACAGTCCCAAGCAATTACCGGATTTTGTCATTCACCATTATAAAAAAATTTTTGCGCTGTTTCTGATTCTGATTATTCCCATGGCATATGCCCAGAATCATACCAATGTTTATTATGATCTAAGTGCCAATATGCCGCAGGATTTTGCCAGCATCATCGGAACCAATAAGCTGAAAGAACAGTTTCACATGACGACTACCCATTTCGTGCTTGTTGATGAAAAGCTGAAAAGCTATCAGATTAAAGAAATTGGAGATAAAATCGAAAAACTGGATGGTGTCTACAACGTCATTTCCTATGAAGGGATCATTGGCAGCCGCATTCCCAATGAATTTGAGCCTGAGGTGGTAAAGGAAATCTTGAATAACGGTCATCGTAAGATGATGTTAGTCAATTCCATGTATACCGCTGCCGATGATCGCGAAATGAAGCAGCTCAGTGAAATACAGGAAATATTGCATCAATATGATGACAATGCGCTGATTGCCGGTGAAGGAGCGATGACCCGTGATTTGATTGAGGTGTGCGATACCGATTTTACGATGGTTAATGTATTATCCATCTTAGCGATCTTTATCATTATCGCGATTACCTTCCGTTCGCTATCCCTGCCGATCATACTTGTATGTGCCATCGAATTCGCGATTTGCATAAACATGGGAATTCCGTTTTTTACCGGTACCACTCTGCCCTTTATCGCCAGTATCGTCGTTGGCACAATCCAATTAGGAGCCACTGTTGATTATGCCATTTTGATGACCACCCGCTTTAAAGAAGAATTAGCAGATGGATGCGAGGTCACAAAGGCAGTAAAGAATGCGATCACAAAAACTGCGCCAAGTATCTTGACGTCGGGATTATCCTTCTTTGCCGCCTGTATCGGTGTGGCGGTAATTGCCAAGATGGATCTCATGAAGAGCTTATGTATGCTGATCAGCCGCGGCGCTATCATATCCATGATTGCGATTCTCTTCGTATTGCCGGTATTGCTGCTGATATTTCATAAAGCTATCGCAAAAACAACCAAAGGATGGCCTAGTGCTACAATGAAATCACAGGAGGAACAGTAAGATGAAAAAAAATGTGAAAGTATTAACGTGTACCGCATTGAGTCTCATGCTTTGCCAAACCGCAGTATGGGCAGCTGAAGACAGTGAGGATACAAAAAAAGATGAAACCGTTTATGCGATGTTAAAGGCTGACGGTACGGTTTATGATGAAATCATCTCCGGATGGCTTCATAATGATGCCGGAATCCATAACATTAGCGAAAAGCTCGATGTAACATCAGTAGAAAATGTTAAGGGTGATGAAGAACCGAAGGTAGAAGGCAATACCTATACGTGGAATGTGGAAGGAAACGATGTGTATTATCGCGGTAATAGTGATAAGAAGCTTCCTGTAGATGTAAATATCACATATTATCTCAACGGCAAAGCGACAAAGCCAGAAGAATTGGCCGGAAAAAGCGGCAAGCTTGAGATTCATATTGAAATGAGTAATCAAGTCAGCACCACCAAAACCATTAGCGGCATCGCGACAACCATTCATCCACTTTACCTGGCAGCCGGTGTGATCGATTTTGACAGCGATCATTTTACCAATGTATCATGTGAACATGCGAAAATACTGTCGGAAGGCAATCACCAGATTCTCACATTCTTTGCCGTTCCGGGTATGGAAGATACGCTGCAAAGTGCCGGTATTCACAATGACAGCTTGCCGATTAAGGATCGCTTTGTGGTCAAAGCCGATGTGGAAGAATTTGAATTGGGGCCGATTATGATCGCTATGACGCCAGAGATTCCTCTGGATAAAATAAAGGATATGAATTCGTTGGATGAGCTTACCGGCGGGATTGCACAGCTGCAAGCAGCAGGCATGCAACTGCTGGATGGCAGCAAGCAGCTCACTCAGGCAAGCAATTTGTTTGCATCTAAAATGAGCGAATTATATACCGGTGCGCAGCCGTTAGCGAACGGGATTGATCAACTCAATCAAGGTGCGCAGCAGGTAAACAGCGGCATGAAACAAGTCGCTGATGGCATTCACACAATTAATAACCAAGCCGTCACATCCGGTCAGTTAACGCAACTGAAAAATGTGTTAAACTCATTAAAATCCTTGACACCCTTAGCTGAAAACGCAGGATCAATGTTAGCCGGTTTGCAACAGCTAAATCAGTCTTTGAATCAAGGAAATATCAATCCTGCCGATGGTTCAGCATTAGGCAGTGTCAGTTCTTATGCCCTCAATACCGCCGCAGCCACAAAGAGCAACGCAGAAGGTATGCAATCCTTGTGTATGAAGCTGCAGGCACAGGGAAGCATAGATCCTGCCATTCTTTCTGATTGTCAAACCATTGCCCAACAAGCAGCACAAAGTGCACAAGGCGCAGGGGTCATGAATGCGATCATTAATGGCGATGGAGGCATGGCTGCCCGAGTCGCGGGTATGGCAACGACAGTGAGCCAAATCGACACAAATCAGCTCGCGGCGATAAGCGGTCATTTAAGAACAATTGATCAGGCAACCGCCGCCCTATCTCAGCTGGAACAAGGCATCGCCCAGCTGGATCAAGGAATCACACCGTTAACGAAGGGTGCTCAGCAGCTGGCTGATGGTACGCAAGCTTTGAAGGCAAGCGCGCCGCAATTAACTAGTGGCATCACTCAATTAAATACTGCTTCTTCGACATTGGCTGCTAAAATGAGCGAATTAAGCCAAGGGTTCTCCACCTTTCAAACAACAGGATTAAATGTATTAAGTCAGCGTGTGAACCTAACCATGGATGAAATCAATCGCATCATGGCAATCAAGGATGAAATCACAGCGCAAAATGAAACGCAGCACACATTCAGCGGAGCTCCGGCAAACGCAGAAACAAACGTCAAATTCATCTATAAAACCGATGAAATTAAGCAGTCCAAAAAGGAAAAGTAACCTATTGTTATCAAGGAAGATGAAGTCTTTTACAACAAATCGCATCCCTTTTAAACAATTTCTTTCGGGGTAATAATAATAAAATAAGCAAAAAAAGATTGAAGGATAACGTTAAATCGCATCTCTTTCAATCTTTTTATTTGATTATTTCGCTGTTTCTATATAAGCATCAATGTTTTGTTTTACTACTGCGAAAGGCGCCTGTCCGCTTTTCAACAATGCGGTATGGAAATCCAAATCATTGTATTGATCTCCCAAGGCCTTTTGCGCCTCTTCCTTCATGGTAATAATTTCTTGATAACCGACATAGTAAGATAGGAATGCGGTAGGATTATACAGGATTTGATCGTAAAGATCGTTGGCCGCACTTTTATCTAAACCATTTTCCTCTAAGAATGCTTGCAGCTCCTTAAGATCCCAGCCTTCATAATGAATCCCAATATCAATCAAAGCGATGAGGGAATGCTCGTAAATCGTCATCGCTTCAAACAAGTCTTTCGCATCCTGATCCGCATCTAAATATTTAAGCGCATACAATTCCATGTAAGTCGCATATCCCTCGGTATATCCGGAGAAATTCGTACAGGTCAAGCGCCATGGCGAAGCAATATTTTCATAAGCATATGCGATCTGATACATATGACCGGGTATGCCTTCATGTGCTACCGTTGAAAATGTTTTGAGGGTATCAATGTCTTGATTAGAAGTATTATTTACGCGAATTTGTTTTTTCGTGGTACCGTCAATCGCCGGAATATTGAAATAAGCTGCGATTCCGCCGGTCGCCAGGTCTGCCGCTAACGGTTCGATCTGATATTCCAGTTTGCTTACCTGCGGAAAATCTTCCGCAAATTTCTTTTCCAAATCTACCAGCATGGAGGCATAATCCTGATACGGCGTCCGTTCACTGTCTGATATATACGCATCATAAGCCGCACTGTTTTTTAACACAATCATCTGGGCCCGAAGCAAGGCATCTTCGCCGGTTTCTTCCAGCTGCTTTTTTACTTCTTCAATGGAAGTGGTCGTACCTGTCGCCTGTTGAAACAGCAGTTCATAGAATTCTTTGCCGTTTTCCAAGCTAGCCATGCCACTGTGATGATTTTTGGATTCATCTAAGGCTTTCAAGGTCGTAATCACATTCTCATAACCGGGTAAAAAGGAGGTGCGATAGGCTTCCTCAACCTGTTTCTTGTAGTTTTCTTTTGCGGCGCTGTCCAGATCCAATTCATCAATATGCGCTTTCATGGACTTCAGCGTACTGCCCTCCATACCGGCGTCGACTATTTCCTGACATCGTTCCGTAACGTCATCAATTCCTATCATCAGGGTTCCGTTCTCAGCCTGTTTCTTCGTATATTCCAGATTGGATGCCAAATATGGATTCACATCATTCAACAAAGTAATCATATCTTTTACATCCTGCTCGTCACGCAAAACCATATCCGCAAAAAGCGTAGGAACTTGCGTATGATCTCCGCTCATGGTGTTGAAGCGAGAAATCATATAATTGAATTTTTCATCCGAGGCTTTCCATGACAGCTCCAGCATAAACTGATAACAGTCATAGATGGTCTGTTGTTCCTCCGTTAATTGATCGCGTTCAAAGGCGTCAAATTCATTTTTTACTTCTTCCAATGTTTGGCGATCTTGTTCAAAATCAGCTTCGTCGAATTTCTCACCGATCTGTACATCCACATTTTCGGGATTCACACCGTAATTCTCAGGATGTTCCAAATAAATATGCATCGACAAATAGTCGTTTTCCATAGTATCGACAAAATCACTCTGAATGAATTCATCGAATTGTTTTTGTGCTTCCTCATCGCCTAACTTTTCTTTACATCCGGCTACCGTAAATGTCATAAGGAATAACAAGAGCAGCAGCTTCCAGTGTTTTCTGTTCATAAATAACCTCTCTTAGATCTTTTTCTTAATCATTATAAGATATTTTATTCATGAAAGCAATCGGATTATGCGGATAAGAAGACGCTTCCATGAAGATATTCCCTGTTGATTCAACACCTTTTATGTGATTGAGTCGCATTATTTACATATCCTTTGCATAGTTTTTCAATTTCTTTTCATTCACGCTCTTGCGAAAACCGCAGTGACGGTGATAATATCATTATCGATCTTCGCAAAAATCTCGCCGTTCATTCTGCGCATAAGCTGTCTGCAAATATAGAGACCCAGCCCGCTGCCGCGAATGTTTTTCGCATTGGAACCGCGCCAAAAGCTCTCGAAAATATGCGGCAAATCGTCCTTGCAAAGCGTACAACCGCCATTCATAATTGCAATTTGGGCACATTCGTCGTCCTCAGGAAAAATCAATTCCACACGTCTGCCGTCGCCGTATTTGAGAGAGTTTTCTATGATGTTTTGCAGCACTTCAACGCTTCTGTTTAAATCTCCCGAAAGCAGACAATTTTTATATTCTCCGATGATGAAATCTGTTTTAACAAGCGCCAACTTTTCCCTATAATATTCCGTAATTTTTTCGATGAGCTGAGAAAGATAGAACTCCCCCATACGCACTTCAAGGTTAAGGAAATCTTCTCTTGAAGCCGTTATGATCTGCGAAACATAGCCCTCGATCTCATCCGCTTTTTCATTGATATTTTCAGCGATTTTGTGCTGCTTTTTCGCATCCGAATACAAGCCTTTCGATAGTGCTGCCGAGTACAATTTTATTGCGGAAAGCGGTGTTTTAATATCGTGTGAGAGCGATAACAGCAGTGTTTTCTTTTCTTTCTGCATTTCTAGTTCGCGCTGCTTTTGCTGCTCGATATTTTCGCGGAGCATATCAAGCCCCCAGCAAAATTTTCCGAAAAACCGGCTTTTCGTTTCCTTTATCGGTGCGGTGAGGTTACCTTTTGCAAGCTCGTAAGGAATATCCCTCATGCGTTCAAAGGGGGCAAGAATGGCAAATTTTATGTAAAGCATAACCGTGATCAATAAAACTGACATAACACAGAGAACAACATTTACGATTCCTGTAGGGAGCGCTTTTTCGGAATTACTGTTTATATTATAATCAAAACGATAGAGTTCTCCGTTTATTTCACGAATAACGTAGTCGCTGTCTGTGCTGTAAAAATTTTCTTTGTATTGCTCAATATCAGTTACATACTCACATTCGGAAATGTCGGCAGAGCCGTTCACTTCCATTTCACGAACAAGACGGCTTATCTCTACGCGGTATGGTCTGCCGCCATCGCTCTTGTCACCAGCAAACATTAGATTCGCAACCGCAAACAATAGAATGATGGTCACCACAACCGTCGAGAAAATTCTGTTAAACACTTTCATATTTATAACCAACTCCCCATACAGTAACTATTCTTTTAGGATTTTTGGGACTGTCCTCAATTTTTTGCCGCAGCCATTTTATGTGTACCGTCAGTGTCTGTTGTTCCGAAAAGCTGTCACTGCCCCAGACCTGTTTGAAAAGGTATTCCTTGCTTAAAGCCCTGCCCTTATTCTCTATTAAAAGCAGAAGCAAGTCAAATTCCTTTGTGGTCATTTCCAGCTCTTTGTCATTTTTATAAACGGTACGATTTGCCTTATTTATGCGTATATTGCCGTCGGTCATTTCATCAAGAGCGTACCGGCGCTTAAAAATTCCGTTTATTTTTGCGAGCATGACATCAATATCATATGGCTTTTCAATGTAGTCGTCCGCACCGAGATTCAGTCCGTTAAGCTTGTCCTCCTTTTCCGTTTTCGCACTTACAATCAGTACCGGCGTGTTGCTTTCGGTACGGATCTTTTCCAGCACAAAAAATCCGTCCTTGTCGGGCAGCATAATATCAAGCACAACAAGCCTTGCGCCGTATTTTTCATACAGCAGCAAGGCTTTTTCAGCTGTTGGAACCGCCGTCACCGTATAATTCTCCGCGCTAAGAAAATCACACAGCAGCTCGGCAAGCACCTTGTTATCCTCTACAATAAGAATATCCATATTACCATCCTAATTCCAGAAGCCAGTTATTCAACACGCGCTCCCGATCTCTCATCTGCATGGAATCGTCATTAAATCGATACTCTCCCTTTATGTTGCCATCAACAATGTACATGACTCTTGTGCATTTTGCCGCGACCTTAACATCGTGAGTAACGAGCATAATGGTCGTTCCCTCATAATTTAATTTTACAAGTTCTTCCATTACCTCGTCGGAGGAGGTACGGTTCAATGCCCCTGTCGGTTCGTCTGCGAATATCATTTTCGGGTCATTGATCATACTGCGGCAGATGCATGCCCGCTGTAGCTGACCGCCCGAAACCTCATTGATGTCATTGTCGGCGATGTCGATAATGCCCAGCCTGTGCATGAGATCCTGAGCGCGCTGCGTCGTTTCCTTGCGGGGTTCACGCAGCTTTTTGGATTGCGTTGCGGGAAGTATGATATTATCCAATATCGTAAGGTTTTTCAACATATACATTTGCTGAAAGATAAATCCCATTTCGTTAAGGCGCAGGTCTGCCAATTCTCTTTCACCCATTTTGGCAATATTTTTTCCACAGAAGAGCACCTCACCTGCGGTAAGATTATCCATACCCGAAACTGCGTACAGCAACGTGGATTTTCCGGAGCCCGACGGTCCCATAACAGCGACCATTTCTCCCTCTTCAATCGCAAAATTAATGTTTTTCAGTACGTTGTTCTGCCGTTTGTTTACAATATATGTTTTGCAGAGGTCTTTTACTTCGAGAATATTCATATCAAATTTCCTTTCTTACTCTATATTAGCCGTGTCCAGGGGCTTTATTTTTTTGGTATACAGCGAGGTGAGGAACGCACTTATCGTTGTCGTCGCCAGAATAACAAGTGGGAAAACAAGGAACATTTCAAACGGGCTGATCACATAATGAACAGAAACTTCCAAGCCCATCATCTTGAAAATCGGATCAATGAATAGATGCGCAAGCGGCAGGGCAAAAAGTTCTGCCGCAATTACCGTTATAATTCCGATGAAAACAAAGCGCAGCGTATGGTATGCATAGATTTTTTTGTTTCGTATACCTATCGCTTTCATAAGCGCAATTTCGCCTTGTTCCTTAACGATAAAGGAGCGCTCCATAAGCACGGTAATCAGCGAAGCCAGAATTATCGTGAGAACAACTACCATTTGTTTTATCGTATCAATCGTATCCGTAACTTGGAGCTGATCCGATATACATTCAGCGCGATTCTTGACATCGTTAAGTTCGGGATAAAGCTTCTGAATTCTTTCCATACGGCTGGCAATTTCCTTTTCATCGGGAGCGTCGGTGAATTTGATCAGTGTGTAGATCGCGAACCGCACCTGTATGTAATTGATATCCTCGTCCTCATGAAGCCGCACGCCCTCGCCCATATTGTTCATGGACTGAAAAATCGCCGTTACCATAAATTCCTTATCGCCGTCGATGGTTTTGATCGTAATCGTATCGCCGATATTCGCTTTCAGCTTATTTGCGGTAATACGGGTCAACGCAACCTCATCGGCAGACTGCGGCGGCGTACCTTCGATGTACTCATACATATCCGCTGTTGTTCCTGTGCCTTGATAGATGAAAACGTTGCTTTCATTTTCATTGTGTGACACTTGCAGCTTGAACATCATTTCCTTCATGCAGCGTGCGGGCATATCGTTCTCTGCGAGCTTTTTCTCCATATCCGAAAGGTATTTTTCCAGTTTTTCATGTCCTTCCTCGCTCATAAACTCACTTCCCTTGCCCCTTGCGGAAATGTCGAAATCCGCAAAGCCAAAAGCGTTGAAGAGTGTACCGCTTTTCATTGTGGAGGCCGTTGAGGAAAGCATCAGCAAAAATGACAGGCAAAGGAAGAAAGCAAAGCTTATGATACCGAAGCGTTTCGGACTGCTTACAATATCGTTCAGTGCGAGAAACGATGTTCCGTGAAGCTTGGAGTTCGCAAGGCTCATTATGCTCTTTTTGCGGAAGCGCTCGCCACTCTGACCGTTACGCACCGCGTCAATGGGCGCCATTTTTCCAACCTTGCCCGTACAGCCGTAACAGAACAGCATGATGATTCCTACGATAAGCACCGCGCAGATGATATTGGCAAAAGCCACGTTTTGATTGTTTATAATAATGGATTGAGAGAATACGCTCACCAGCATTTCACCGAAAGGAAAGCTGAGAACAAGACCGATAGCCGCGCCGATCACAGAAAGCGCCACGTATTTGACAAGGTACAGGCCTCTGATCTTGCGATTGCGAATACCGATCGCTTTCATAACGCCGATCTCACGGTATTCCTCGGAAAGCGTGAAGGCAATGGTAAAGCGCAGGATCACAAACGCAACGGCTACAAGTATAACGCTTGCCGCAAGGAGAATACCGATCACCATCATATCAAAAACATAAGAAAATTTGAGCAATGCCTTGTCCCCTGTTAATAAGGCGTTGTCGATGATCGGCTTGATCTCGGTGAGCATTTTTTCCATATCCGCAGTGCGTATGTAAATCAGTTCGCCACCATAAAATTTCTCGACATTATCCGCAGTGATGAATTTTTCAAAGTCCTCGTCACTAATGATATAACGATGCATGTTTATTCCCTTCGATCCAAGAACTGCGTCCTTGACACCGCCCGCGAACGTAAGCACACAGCTTACACCGCCGAGCTTTACCGTCATTTTATCCCCGACCTCAAGTCCGATTTCCTCCGCTATGCTCGCCGTCAAATAAAATTCGCCGCTCTTTACCGATTCAAGAATACCGCCGTCGTCAAGAATATAATTCATGGACATATCCCCGTCACTCTGAAGAAACATATAGTTTAAGGTTGAAGTGGTTTTGTTTCCACTCTCAAAGGTGATATTGTCGGATTCCATATACAGGACTTTTTCCTTGCCGAAGCTATCCACCGCAGCGGCAGAATTTAAAACCTCATCAACATCAACCGCACCTGATTTGTTCGTTGTGATCGCCATGTAATCGGGCGCGTTTGCCATTTCAAAATAATCATCAAGCGCCGTTGTAACGCTTATTATGTTATTCACGCCCGACGATACGAACATGGTTGCAAGTATGATAAATACAAGCAAAATTACATTCATCGCCTTTTTGCGTTTCAGGTCTTTTTTCAATATTTGCAGATACATTTACGCTGCTCCTTTCACTTTGTGAATTTATTGTAGCATAGAAATTATTAAACAATCCTTAAATCGACTCGCAGCAATCATAACTCATCATAACCACGCCTAAAAAACGTGGTATGAGCTCGCCCTGTAAGGGCAGTTTGCTGTATGAACCAAGATGGTTCATTGAAGATTTGACAACCACAGCATTTTCACTGTTTGCCCCTCAAAGGGGCCTTTTCATTATCCTCTATTCTTTACAGTTTCCCCTGTGAATGGATCTATAAACTCTTTCATCCACATTCGATCCGCCAGTTTATCTTCTGCAGACTGGCTCTGTATGTACTCGTTTCTCATTGTGTCCTACTGTTGCGCAATAATATCCTTTCATCCAAAAATTTTCTATTTCCATATTTGTATTTTAAATTTCGTGTCTGTCATCTATCATCAGTGTGGACTTACTTTTCAAATCCCCCATAAATTCTGATACCGCATATTTCTCACAAGTTTATCAGCTCTGCGTCCGTGCGTCTGGCATTTTGATAATGTATTTGTTCTTCCCTACAAATTGGAATCTGTACTATAAAACTCCTAAAATAAAACTAATTGTAGAAAATGTCAATCACCAGAATCTTCAAAGTATCACTCGCGCTCGTAAAAAATGCCATATAAAAATCAGAAGGTTGTCAACATGAAAACGAGCATAAAAAAGCTCCCATGGTCATGGGAGATATTGATACTATTGAACAGATAAAGGGAGAAAACAAATAACTATTTTAAATGTTCTTATACACAATCACACCTTATTTTATCGTACTACATAACAATCTAATGATTAAAAAATATATTGTGTGCGTCAAAATGTGGGTCAAAAAAAGCAATCATTTCATTCAATGGTTGCTTTTGTTATAAAGATCATCTACTTTATTTCTAAATTCATCATATGCTTCATAAAACTTTTCGTCTAAAGGTTCAACAGTAAGGTTATACAATTTATAAATATCAATATCTAATTCCATAATAATCTTCATTGCCACTTCATATGGGAATGTGCGCTTTTTCAAAAGATAGTTACCTAGTGTTTGTTCTTTCATACCGATACGTTTTGCTAAAGCGGTTTTGGTAATATCTTTTCTTTTCATTATACTCAAAATCTTATCGACCAAAATATCATTGTAATATCTATCCATAAAGGACACCTCATTTATTTATCTTTTACATGATATATTTTGCCTATTATAAATGCAAAGATTCCAAAACATATGTTTATTATATTGATAATGACGAAACATATGTTTTGTGCTAGAATAATAGCATGGAGGATGATACGATGGCACAATATGGAAGATTAGATAAGTATGGTAATCGCATTCGAAATGAAAATGAACTTACGCAGATTGAACAAGCTCTTGAAAGATACCTATCTACAAAAGATGATGACTTGATTCGGGATTATCTTGATATTTGGGAAGATTTAAAAAGATTGCTGAAAAGATATAAGCACAATGTCAACATCAATCAAAACGTATGCGGTTATTATATGGGATTTACAACATCCATTATCACCGAAAGATAAAAAACGATGGCAAAGGCTAATTAGAAAAAAAATAATTCGTTCTGAAATTATGCCATAAAAAAGTGGACTCTTTCCACTTTTTTAGAATAATTTACTATATTGCTCTCTTAAATTAAGTTATGTGATTTCTAAAGGTCTGAATGCTTATGAAATCGCTGATCGTTTCGGTGATACTGTAGACATGGTGTTAAAAGTATACAGTCATATGTTTCCCGATCCACAAAAAAATATCGTTGATGTATTGAATAATAATTTCGATTTTATCAACACCTAAAAAGTTTAAATGTGGGTCAAAATGTGGGTCAAAATGAAATTGGACATTAAAAAACTCCCATAGTTACGGGAGATATTGATACTATGGAGCAGATGAGGGGATTATAAAAAATTTAATTTCCGATAGCTTGATATAACTTTTGAGCGCTTAAAAAGGCACTCTAAGAGGTGGTGTAACTTACGTAAAGTCCTAATTCTTAATATTTTTTCGGTATATTTTCGGCACAAAAAAAGCCCACCTCTCAATTAAGAGAAGTGGGAATATTTTATAATTATACT